>NZ_CAWLTV010000001.1:0-503 GCF_963864045.1 Picosynechococcus sp. NKBG042902
CCGACAAAATAAGTAAAGGCAAAGGTCAACCCGCCATCGCGGGGTCACATCTGTTTCGCTCCTTAGCCATTGGCGAAACAAGAATACTGCCAGGAAAACGGTGGGTCTGGGGTCGTCAGGTCTATGTCATGGGCACTCGTCTCGACTCGAAACGAAGAGCTAGTAAAAATGAGGATGAGTTTCTGATTATCATCACCACCCATGACCCTCAAAATGCTTTAGCAGATTACCGTCGTCGCTGGGGAATTGAAACCCTGTTTGGAGCTCTTAAGACCCGTGGCTTTTGCTTGGAATCGACCCATTTTACCGATAAGGTGCGTTTGTCGAAGCTGCTGGCTCTGTTGGCCATTGGCTTTGTTTGGGCGATGAAAGCGGGTTTATGGCGACATATCCAAAAGCCGATTCGTATCATCAAGGCCCATGGCCGTCGAGCTCGGAGTTTGTTTCGCTATGGCTTTGACTTATTGCGTCGCTTTTTTACCGCTTCTCCCCAATCTCTACTT
>NZ_CAWLTV010000002.1:0-640 GCF_963864045.1 Picosynechococcus sp. NKBG042902
GGCCTTTCTCAGAGGGGCTGGCTGCCGTCCGGGTCGGCGAGCGCTGGGGCTACATCGATAAAGAAGGAACGATGGTGATTAATCCTCAGTTTGATGATGCTTACTCTTTTTCAGAGGGGCTAGCTAGCGTCTTGGTCGGCGAGCGCGATGGCTACATCGATAAAGAAGGGAAGATGGTGATCAATCCTCAGTTTGATGATGCTGGCTCTTTCTCAGAGGGGCTGGCCGCAGTCAGTGTTGGTGATCGCTATGGCTACATCGATAAGGAAGGAACGATGGTGATCAATCCTCAGTTTGATGATGCTTACCCTTTCTCAGAGGGGCTAGCGCTAGTCCAGGTCGGCGATCGCATGGGCTATATCAACAAGGAAGGTGAGCAGATATATTAATACCTTCCAATTGTCTCCTCACCTAAAAATCTACAGTCACTTTAAACCTACACTTCGGCATATGTTTTTTCAGAAAAAATCCGTTCTTCCGTTCTAACCGCCTTACTAATGATGGGTGCTGAATCAGGAACCATCGCCTGTTCTCAGCTTAGTAGTGGAACGGGTGATCCTATTGAAAATACCCCAGAGCAAACAGAAGCAGATCAACAGACAGAAAACGGTCGGCCTCTGGCCAGTTTTTGTCGGCGATC
>NZ_CAWLTV010000003.1:0-649 GCF_963864045.1 Picosynechococcus sp. NKBG042902
TAAAGGCGAGGGGATTCTTTGCTCAACGACTCAACTTGCCCTGACAGAACGGATTCAGCCAGAGTAGTGGTCAAATCTCCCAAAGCGTACATTCCGGTGTGCCCCACCGTACTCAATCCTAAACGCAAGATGTTTATCGCTGCATTATGGTCACGGTCTAGCTCACAGCCACACTCACACACATGAGTCCGCACTGAAAGAGACTTCTGCACCGTTTGACTACAGGCGCTACAGTTCTGGCTGGTGTAGTGGGGTGGCACAGCAATGGTGATTTTCCCAAACACCTTGCCAAAATACTCTAGCCACACCCGAAACTGATACCAACTTGCATCGTTGATCGCTTTCGCTAGGCAATGGTTTTTCACTAGATTTTTCACCCGTAAGTCTTCATAGGCCACTACATCGTTAGATGAGATTACGCACCGTGCCAACTTCACAGCATGGTCTTTACGCTGCCTACTTATCTTCAGGTGAACTCTTCCTAGTTTATTGATTGCCTTGCGTCGATTACTGCCTCCTTTTTGCTTGCGAGAAACAAGACGATGCGCTCGTTTGAGACGCTGCTCCCCTTTCCGTAAAAAGCGGGGATTTTCCACGGCAAAGCCATTGGAGTCAGTGTAGAACTCCTTTAAGCCCACATCTAACCCAA
>NZ_CAWLTV010000004.1:0-646 GCF_963864045.1 Picosynechococcus sp. NKBG042902
AGGTTGGCGATCGCTGGGGCTACATCGATAAAGAAGGAACGATGGTGATTAATCCTCAGTTTGATTCTGCTGGGTCTTTCTCAGAGGGGCTAGCGGCAGTCCGGGTCGGTGATCGCATGGGCTACATCAACAAGGAGGGCGAACAGATATATTAATACCTTCCAGTTGTCTCCTCACCTAAAAATCTACAGTCACTTTAAATCTACACTTCGGCAAATGTTTTTTCAGAAAAAATGCGTTCTTCCGTTCTCACCGCTCTACTAATGATGAGTGCCGCATCAGGAACCGTCGCCTGTTCTCAGCTTAGTAATTGGGTCGGCAACCCCATTGGAAGTATCACCCAGCAGATAGAAACAGTCGGCCTCTGGCCAATTTTGGTTGGCGATCGCTGGGGCTACATCGATAAAGAAGGGACGATGGTGATTAATCCTCAGTTTGATGTTGCTTTTAATTTCACAGAGAGTCTGGCAAACGTCTGGGTCGGTGAGCGCATGGGCTATATCGATAAAGAGGGGACAATGGTGATTAATCCTCAGTTTGATTGGGCTGTACCTTTCTCAGTAGGGGCTGGCCGGCAGGTCCGGGTCGGCGGATCGGCTGGGGCTACGATCGATAAAGAAGGAACGAGTGGTAGATTAAGTCCTAC
>NZ_CAWLTV010000005.1:0-687 GCF_963864045.1 Picosynechococcus sp. NKBG042902
GCTTGGTCACTGTCTTCAAACAGGGTGTTCTCTACCGTTGCCCCGTGGATCGCACAGAGCAGCGCACCACCGAGAATCCCTGCAACCCCCATCATGTGGAAGGGGTTGAGCGTCCAGTTGTGGAAACCTTGTAAGAACAGAATGAAACGGAAGATACCAGCGACACCAAAGCTGGGGGCAAAGAACCAGCTAGACTGACCCAAGGGGTACATCAGAAATACACTGACGAATACCGCGATGGGGCCAGAGAAGGCGATCGCATTGTAGGGGCGGATACCCACCAGACGGGCAATTTCAAACTGACGCAGCATGAAGCCGATCAGACCAAAAGCACCGTGGAGGGCAACAAAGCTCCAAAGTCCACCGAGTTGGCACCAACGGGCAAAGTTCCAGTTGGCTTCGGGGCCCCAGAGGAAAAGGAGGGAGTGACCGAGGCTGTCAGCAGGGCTGGATACAGCAACAGTCAGGAAGTTACACCCTTCGAGATAAGAAGATGCTAATCCGTGGGTGTACCAAGAAGTAACGAAGGTGGTACCGGTCAACCAGCCACCGAGAGCCATGAAGGCGCAGGGGAACAGGAGGATACCGGACCAACCGACGAAGACAAATCGATCTCGCTTCAACCAGTCATCGAGGACATCAAACCAGCCTCGTTCCTGGGGCGCGCGTCCGACTGCAATAGTCATA
>NZ_CAWLTV010000006.1:0-739 GCF_963864045.1 Picosynechococcus sp. NKBG042902
GTCAAGATCAAAAAGAAGTGACTCAAGATCTAAAAATAAAACTACAAAACCATAAAGTCACATTTTTAGGTTGTTTTGACAAGCGGCTTTTTGAAGAAATACAAAAGCAATTTAACAATGATCAATTTATTGCTATCTATTTAGAAAATAAGAGAGGAGAATCCATACATTATCCTCACTGGTTATTTGATTATGATGATGATTTTTACTATAAACAAAACCAAATAATAACTGAATCTGCTGGTCTGTTGAATGATGACATCCCGACTTTTGAGGACTTTGAGTTAGTGAATTTAAATATAAGCCCTTTGCCTCTTCTGATTGCATCTGGAAAATGGAGACAGAATTTAGATTACTTTGATCAATGGCAATTAGACTTTATAAAAATTCTCTGGGGGGATTTAAAGGAATATAAAGATGTCAAGCTGCCATATATTTACTTGGCAATTCTTAAACACTTTTTGATTGTAGTTACTTGTAATGAACAGCCAAAAAATTACAATCCAAAAGACTACGAAAAACTTCTTTATTGCACCTCAAATGACAGTTTTCCACTCAAGAGATACGATCCAGTCTGTTTAGAAGAAAATATGCCTACGATCAGGGCATTATGCCATACATTAAACATATTGTTTTTTGACAGAAGTAAAATAAATTTCAATCAATTTACAAGATATCAGTTTAGAGGAACAGGATTGTTGACAGGAATTACTTATCAAGGAGAAAGAAAAACGATATT
>NZ_CAWLTV010000007.1:0-914 GCF_963864045.1 Picosynechococcus sp. NKBG042902
AAGGTAAACTATCACAGCGCCAAATTGCTGAGCAATTCCGGGTTGCCTACAGTTTCGTGCGTAAACTAACTAAGCAATATCGTGAAACAGGAGATATTCAACCCAAGCAGCGCCTCAAACAAACCCCCACTAAACTCAATGAGACTCAACTCATCACCCTGCAACAGCTAGTAAAGCAGCATAATGATGCAACCTTAGCCGAACTCTGTGACCTTCTCGAAGAAACCGTTGGCGTCAGGATTAGTGTGACCACAATGTTTCGGATGCTCCAAAAACTCAAGATAACCCTCAAAAAAAACACTGCATCCCGATGAGAAAGAAACAGAACGAGTACAGCAGCAACGATATGAATTTTGGCAACTGGTGCGGGAGATTTTAGTAAAAGACTTGATCTTTATTGATGAATCAGGGGTTGATTTAGCGCTGACTCGATTACGGGGTCGAGCACCCAGGGGAAAACGTGCCCATGGGAAACGTCCCAGCAAAAGGGGGAAACGAGTATCCATGATTAGTGCCATTAGTCTTGAGAAGGTACTGACCAATGTAAATCTACTGGGCAGTAGTGATGGTCTCACTTTTGAAGCTTTCATACATCGCCAGTTAGTACCTCAGTTATGGCAAGGAGCCTGTGTGATTATGGACAACTGCTCTATCCACAAGGGGAAAGCCATTAGGGACTGTATTGAAGCAGTTGGTGCAAGACTGATATTTCTTCCTCCATACTCGCCAGACTTTTCACCGATTGAGAATTGTTTCTCCAAAGTCAAAAGTATTTTACGTTCGTGGGGAGCCCGTACTTATCCAGAGCTCGCACAAGGGATTGAGGCCGCCTTCTCACAAGTATCAAGCCAAGACTTGCAGAATTGGTTTACCCATTGTTGCTACTCCGCCTCATAAGACTGAAAAACGCTGTA
>NZ_CAWLTV010000008.1:0-915 GCF_963864045.1 Picosynechococcus sp. NKBG042902
AGAGACCATTTATAAAGTAAATCTTTAGGAAACTAGCCGACGCAACATCAGACGACTCATGGAAGCATAAATCCCTGCCTCCGACACTTCTGATAATTGCTCATAGTCTTTACTAAGGCGACGATAATAATTCAACCAACCAAATGTACGTTCAACAATCCAACGCTTCGGGAGTACCATGAATTCTTTACTGTTTCTACTAATCACTTCCACCTTGGCTTGCACCATTAACCAGAGACTTAAGGCAAAGCGTCCTCCTCGATATCCAGCATCTACCCACATCAACCGCAATCGCTTCAACATCTGCTGTTGCTGCTCCCTTAGCTCCATCACTGCAGCAAGGGCAAAGGTTCGTTCTGAGCTATTTCCCTCGGAGACTATCACTTTGTAAAGTAACCCTAAACTGTCGACTAGCAAGTTTCTCCGTCTTCCTTTGACCTGTTTCCCGCCATCGAAGCCATAGACATCGCCCTTTTTTCTGTCGTCTTGACCGATTGGCTATCGGCAATCAGGACGCTAGGTTCTGGGGTTTTCCCCACTGCTTGACGGCAGCGAGTCCGCAAAGCATGGTTGATGTTTTCCCAAACTCCCTGCCTCTGCCATTTGCGATAGTAGTAGTACACCGTGGAGGAGGGAGGAAAGTCCTTGGGCAGATAGGCCCATTGACAACCGGTTTTGAGGAGATAGAAAATCCCATTGCAGACCTGTCGCATATCAGTAGTACGTGGATGACCGCCGGACTTTGGAGCAGGAATCAAGGGTTCTAGTAAAGCCCATTCTGCATCGGTCAGGTCACTGGGGTAAGAAGCTTGAGACATTGGTGCTATTCTCCTGTGTCGTTACGCTTATGCTTGACCTTAACGACTTCACGGGCAAAAATCCTGTTCTCTTTATCTTTACTTTATAAACACCCTC
>NZ_CAWLTV010000009.1:0-1005 GCF_963864045.1 Picosynechococcus sp. NKBG042902
TGTCGTCTGGGTCGGTGAGCGCTATGGCTATATCAACAGGGAAGGAGCGATGGTGATCAACCCTCAGTTTGATTGGGCTGTACCTTTCTCAGAGGGTCTGGCAAACGTCTGGGTCGGCGATCGCATAGGCTATATCGATAAAGAGGGGACGATGGTGATCAATCCTCAGTTTGATTCTGCTCAGCCTTTCTCAGAGGGGCTGGCCGCAGTCAGTGTTGACGAGCGCTATGGCTATATCAACAGGGAAGGAGCGATGGTGATCAATCCTCAGTTTGATTATGCTGGGTCTTTCTCAGAGGGGCTAGCGGCAGTCCGGGTCGGTGATCGCTATGGCTATATCGATAAAGAAGGGACGATGGTGATCAATCCTCAGTTTGATTATGCTGGGTCTTTCTCAGAGGGGCTAGCGGCAGTCCGGGTCGGTGATCGCATGGGCTATATCGATAAAGAGGGGACGATGGTGATTAATCTTCAATTTGATGAGGCTGAGCCTTTCTCAGAGGGGCTAGCGCGAGTCCAGGTCGGCGATCGCATGGGCTACATCAACAAGGAGGGCGAACAGATATATTAATACCTTCCAGTTGTCTCCTCACCTAAAAATCTACAATTACTTTAAACCTACACTTCGGCATATGTTTTTTCAGAAAAAATCCGTTCTTCCGTTCTAACCGCCTTACTAATGATGAGTGCCGCATCAGGAACCGTCGCCTGTTCTCCGCTCAACAGCGAGGTTGGAAACCCCACTGAAAATACTGCACAGCAGACAGAGGCAGACCAACAGACAGAAACGGTCGGCCTCTGGCCAGTTTTGGTCGGCGATCGCTTGGGCTACATCAATAAAGAAGGAATGATAGTCATCAATCCTCAGTTTGATCAGATTAGGCCTTTCTCAGAGGGGCTGGCTGCCGTCCGGGTCGGCGATCGCTGGGGCTACATCGATAAGGAAGGAACGATGGTGATCAATCCTCAGTTTGATTCTGCTGAACCTTTCTCAGAGGGTCTGGC
>NZ_CAWLTV010000010.1:0-1012 GCF_963864045.1 Picosynechococcus sp. NKBG042902
GCCACTCTTGTGCGTCCCGTAAATCGTCATCATGGGCGAGTTGTTGAAGCAGTGCGGGGGGACAGTTTTGATTCTGAGCTACTTCTGCGCGCACGTTTTCATTTTCATCAGAGGCAAGTTGTTGAAGCAGTGCGGGGGAACAGTTAGGATTCTTAGCCACTCCTGTGCGTACGAACTTATCATCATGGGCGAATTTTTGGAGGAGTGCGGGGGGACAGTTAGGATTCTCAGCTACTTTTGCGCGTACCAATTCATTTTTATCATGGGCAAGTTGCTGGAGGAGTTCGAGGGGACAGTTAGGATTCTCAGCTACTCTTGCGCGCATTTCCACTGGCAGGAATTGAATATTCTCTGCCGCAGTACCGTTCCAGATTAAGACGAGGATCTCATTTTTATACTCCTTGTACTTTGCCCTGCCGCCTTTTATGTTACTCAGGCGATTGGCTAAAGCTTCCGACTCCCAGGCAGGGTTAATAGTAATGGTGCTATGAAGATGACATTTGGCGGGTACCGCAATTTCGGGGTCAGGATGAGCTGCTAATGATCGAACGATATCTACCTCCACATCAGCTTTCGCCAATAATTTTTGTAAACCCTTTTGGGGTAAATCTTGTAAAAGCTGAGGGTTTTCGAGCCGCAGCAAGTTAAAGACCGGGTTCCCGACAAACTCCTCTGGAAAATTGGCGGCCAGTCTCAACAAGGTTTCTTTGGGGGTATTAGGGTTAGCTGCACAGCATTTTTTAACCGCCTCAGTACCAGTCTCTGCCAAATGCTGCAGCAATGACTTTGGGGCAGCTGAGTTAGCAGCCACGAACTCTTGTAATTTAGGATTAGTGGCCAGCTCCTGAAGTCGTTCTGGTGTTGTAGTTTCAGCTTGAGCTTCTATTTCGGGTGTCACTTTTTTAACCATACTCAATACCCTAACAATGAAAATTTTGAAAAATGAGCTAATTATGACGGCTCTGCGTTGCACCCATAGAGTCAGCATCGGAAGTATTTAAATACTGACATT
>NZ_CAWLTV010000011.1:0-1081 GCF_963864045.1 Picosynechococcus sp. NKBG042902
AAGCTACGTAGTCATGCTTTCTCAAATATTGTTATCATTTAGGGGGAGAGCATCAATATTTCAATCACTCAACCTCGAATTTTTCTCATCGTAAACATAAATAATTCATGACCGAAAGCACTGAGTACAACATTAAGCACCAACAAATCCAAGAGATGTGCTTTCAGCAAAAATTCTTTTACAAAAAATTTCACTCAAACTGATCGCTCCAATATTGATCAATTAAGTCAAGGGAGGAAAAGAGCAAGATGAATAAACTGTTTACAACAGCCCTCAGTGGTCTATCATTTATCGTTGTTCAACAGGCAAAAAGTGAACCTGTATTCATTGATTTTGATTACCAGTATCGGTATGGTTATGAATATAATTACGACTATGATGACTATAGCTATTACTACCACGCCAATGTCTACACCTATAGCGATGATTCGGTTGTATTCCCAGTTAAAGTACTCGTTAATGCTGCATGTCAACAACCACAGTACCCCATTGTACTAGACTCTGAAGCAGATACAAGCAACGGTACAAATATCTTGATCGAAGAATCTAATGTCGTTATTGATAATGATTTCAGTACAAATTGCTCTGCTTTTACAGAAAAAAATGTCCTGCTGCTCTGGGAAGAAAACGAAATAAAATAGGCGTCCCTTCTGGTTTTTCTTTCTGTCAAGCTGTACTGTTTTAAAATAGATCTTAATAAAAGCACTTTGACTTTATTTTCTTGAGTTACTGATACAAAATTAACTCAAGAAAAATACTGTGAACTAAAAGATACAGTAGGATATTTCAATACAACAATTCCATGCCTATTTGACGGACCTCTAAGTATGGCAATAAAAACACTTGGAGTTAGTAACAAAACGACTGTGTTTTAGTGCTTTAGAATGCAAAGACATGAGCTACTGTAAGCTGAAAATTTTTTTTAGCCACTCTTTTTTATTTTTATACAGCATTTTTCGGGCTAGTAAAGCGATAGCGAGTAAGATAAAGCTGTAATCTACCCAATCAAAATTTGCAGTGCGACCCTACTCTATTGATTTACGCCAAAAAATTATTGACACCTATCTCGAAGGTAAACGGG
>NZ_CAWLTV010000012.1:0-1120 GCF_963864045.1 Picosynechococcus sp. NKBG042902
TAAGACCAAGTCATTTGCTAAGGCGATTGAGGCAATTTGTAGGTCGTATGCCCCGATAATCAATCCACGCCTTTCTAAATTGGCTTTAACTTTGTGACGGAGAATTTGCTGCGGAATATTAAAAATCTAAGGAGCGGTCTAGGACGTCTGCCAAGCGATAAGAACAATCCTTTGGCATATCGATACCTGTTTCAGCGATCGCCTGTAGTCTGGCGTTTTGGTAGGTTTTGAGTAAATAGTCGTCCGTGAGATATCGCTTAAGACTGGGGCTATCGGCTAGATAGTCGGCAATATTTGATCGTTCCCGTTGAATTGTCCCCAACCAGCTTCTTGATCGAAGCTCTGGTCGATAATCCCATGTGAGGAGGTGATGGAGAATTAAACGTAGGCTACTCAAAAGGCGATCGCGTTCCCGTTTAGACAAATCTCGAATCTCTTCTACTAAATTTTCTAAATCGAGGGCACTGAACTGACCGCTTTCAAGCAATTCGGCCATGGTTTCGGCCCATCGACTAAAGTCTTGTTCATACAGGGTACTCATGGGTATTGCTGCAGATGGGAGGGTTGTTGATTTTATTTTGATTATAGTGAGCTGCGGCGGCGATAGGAGGGCGATCGCCAATCACGGCCTTTATGATTTTAGTAGTGATTGAGAGTGAGATTTTTTCATCTCGGTGTACGCGATAAAACATAAAGGCGATCGCCTAATTATCTTCACGGGTTGGCACTATCTTCAACAGTATAGTTAGGCCTGTTACAATATTCTTACTCAGTAAGACGATGAGCCGATGAATACAGTGACGGTTTCCCACAAAGGTCAGGTTGTGATTCCGATTAAAATTCGCAAGCAACTGGGCATTAAGCCAGGTTGTAAGCTCTCATTTAGCTTGGATGGAGAGTCCATTCGCGTTGAACTGCAGCATCCCCAATGCCAGAGCAAGATAGACGAGGGATTTGGGATGTTGGTCTGTCCACCGACAACACCGAGGCGGCTCGATGATTTTGATATTGCCCAAGCCATGAGGGAACAACGTGATCGGGATTGATACGAATATTTTGGCTCGGTTCTATGTCAATGATCCCAACGACCCAGAAGCAGAACAGCAAAGAAGCCTCGCTT
>NZ_CAWLTV010000013.1:0-1179 GCF_963864045.1 Picosynechococcus sp. NKBG042902
CTAAGTACAGGACAAAAGTTGTATGGGGTGAAACTCTGACTCAAGTAGAGATTGGGGAGAAGCGGTAAAAAAGCGACGCAATAAGTCAAAGCCATAGCGAAACAAACTCCGAGCTCGACGGCCATGGGCCTTGATGATACGAATCGGTTTCTGAGTATGTCGCCATAAACCCGCTTTCATCGCCCAGACAAAGCCAATGGCCAACAGAGCCAGCAGCTTCGACAAACGCACCTTATCGATAAAATGAGTTGATTCTAAGCAAAAGCCACGGGTTTTGAGGGCGCCAAATAACGTTTCAATCCCCCAGCGGTGATGGTAATCGGCCAAAGCATTTTGAGGGTCATGGGCAGTAATAATAATCAGAAAATCATCATCCGTTTTCTGAGATTTCTGCTTTGGCTTCAGACGAGTGCCGATGACATAGACTGGACGGCCCCAGACCCACTGTTTTCCCGGCAGAATTCTTGTCTCACCCATGACCAATGACCGAAACAGGTGCGCTCCAGCAATCGGCGGTTGTCCTTTACCTTTGCTAATCTTGTCGGTCTGACGGATGCGCAGACGAAAGGGAATGGGCTTATCCAGCATCAGGTATGACAGCCAGGGCTTACCAATAAACTCTCGGTCCCCTGTAAGATAGGCAATTTCCGCATCGGGGAATAAGATTTCAAAACGCTCGAACAAATCCATGCGCTCTGTACTGTTGCTGTTGCCCTTCTTCTTCTCCAGCATTGTCCACATCAGTGGATAACCGATGCCTTCATGGACAACACCCAGCATCAAGATATTGAAATCCGTTGTTCCGAATGACCAGTTGGTGCGGTCAATACTCAGGACCCATGGTTGCGGGATAGCCGCGATATTCATCACCATCTGGGCGATTTTATCCAGGTTGACCTCAAAGGACTTGAAGAATCGCTGCATGCGCTTGTAATTAGATTCCTCAGTGGCATCACCTCCCCAGACGGTGGCGAGTTCGGCGAGATTGACGGTTTTTGCTCGGAATAGTGCTATCAGGAACATCGCAACGAAGGAGAGTCTGGCTCCATGCCATCCGATGTGGGGTCGCAATTGGTCACGGATTTCGCTAATCTGGCTCATGAGGGTTTGTTTGGTTGTATGCTAACTCCTATCAAACCCTCTCCCTCTATCCTTTTCAAGTTTTTGTCCTGTACTGAG
>NZ_CAWLTV010000014.1:0-1235 GCF_963864045.1 Picosynechococcus sp. NKBG042902
AAGGGAACCTCGAAATTTTCAAAAAATGGATAGGCTTTGAGAAAAACTATCAGTCACAGCATAAAAGCAAAAATATTTGCTCATATGATGTTGTCAATTCACCCTATTTGCCTCCATTTTTTTTGATTTTAGGCACAAGATTGCTGCAAGTAGACGTACCGTCGGAAGTTGTAGGCTAAGTTCTTCAGGGCAATTTGTGTCTCAATACGAGCATGACCAATCACCCTTTCCATCTTGCCCCCCATAGAGGTCACAAAAGTACCAAAGATATGCTCCACTCTCGAACGGACATGAGAGCGTTCTTTATTTCTGGCTTTTTGTGTCTCACTTAGGGGATGATTACGGTTCCCCTTCTCATGAATATGACTGTCCATACCCATCAGTGCTAATACTCTTTCCCGTACTTGGATTTGGTAAGCACTGTCTGCCCAGATGCCATCCCCTCTATTACTGCCATCCAAGACTGCCGCAAACATTTGACTGTCATGCACTGAAGCTGCTGTCACTGCATATTTTCTGATGAGTTTATATTTCACATCGACATTGATGTGGTTCTTGTAGCCAAAGTGATTCTCCTGATTTTTCTTTGTCCAGCGAGCATCACAATCCTTCTGTCGCTTTTTCCTGGGCTTATCTTTCCAGTCTTCGGGAATTTTGCCTGATTTCACTACTTCATTCTCTTCCCGACGATTGCGCTGTCTCGGTACTGGGATGAGTGTTGCATCAATTATTTGTCCTTCTTCTGCTTGATATCCTTGTTTTTGCAAATAGCCTTCAAATTTCTCAAACAGTGCTGCCGCTAGCTTTTGCTCTACTAGCTTTTGTCTAAATAGCCAGACTGTTGTCGCATCTGGTACTTTATCTTCGATGCCCAAACCGACAAACTTCATGAATGATAGCCTGTCATTGACTTGATATTCTAGAGCTTCATCACTAATACTGTAGAGCCTTTGCAGTATCAGCAATTTGAACATTCGTACGGGATCTATTGCTTTCCTGCCCGCCTTACTTTTTCTCTCTTTTGGTTGAACCTGATTGAGAATCTCTCTAAATTCTTCCCAAGGAATCCATTCATTGAGCTTGACGAGGATATCTTGTTTCTCCTCCAAATACTGATGTCGTTTTTCCCAATCCCAGAATCCTAATTGACTCATCTTGAGACACTGCTTTGGCGATACTTTGGTATCTATGATCTCATATTCTTGCTTCGCTTCAAGCTATTTTTCGAGATCCCC
>NZ_CAWLTV010000015.1:0-1325 GCF_963864045.1 Picosynechococcus sp. NKBG042902
CCCCCGATACAGGCGTTGGTATTCCCCTTGCAGACCAGAAATATATTTTTGATCGTTTCTATCGGGTGCATGCAGACCGTGCCATCCATACCGGAGGTACAGGTTTAGGGCTGGCCATTGCCCAGGCGATCGCCCGCGCTCACCAAGGCAATATCCACCTCATCAGTCGCCCTAACCAAGGTAGTACATTTACTCTTCACTTACCTTTACCTCGCAGGAAAACCATTCTAGAAAATCACAATACTTAGTTGGGCCTAAGCTATCTACTGTCCTTTGCGAGGGTATCCGTCAAACACCACAGGCGATCGCCAACCGAATGGGAAGATTACCAAAGCGACTCATCGTAACCCCAAGCACCTCATCGGCTACCCCAAAAAGACAATGTCACATTCTCGTCACACCTATTTACGATCAGATACCTGCGTTAAGGGAACCATTTCAATCAAAGGACAAATATCTTCCGGCTGTGGATGAATCTGATCACTGCTCCAACGGTCGCGATAAGCCTCTAACTCAGTTTTAAAAAGGATCATTTCTTGAATTTTTACCTCAAGCTGCTGAATCTTTTCTTGCAATAGGTGCTGAACAAAATCACAAGGTAGATCACCACGGCGATGTACCGTCAAAATTTCTCGAATATCTCCCAGGGATAAACCGAGGGATTGGGCTTTTTTAATGAATCGCACCTGCTGCACAATGTTTGGTGAGTAGTAACGGTAGCCATTATCACCCCGCTCCGAATTGATCAGTCCTTGATCTTCGTAATAGCGTAATGCTCCTACAGCTACTTTTGTTTGTTTCGCCACATCGCCTATTTTTAAGCCAGTAATAACCGCCATAGAAAATTCCTTTTATTTTCTTCCATCTTAAACCTTGCACCTAACTAGAGAGTAAAGCAAAAAGATTTTTTCAAAAAAAGCCATTGATCCTCTTGACTCTACAGCTCACTACAGGGTTTAGGGTTGATGCATGGAACTAACAACTACCTTTTCTATTGAAGGAGACAAACCCATGTCTACAATCACAAAAACTATGACAAGCCCTCACGGCAACGTAAGTATTGAGCCAAAAGCCGTCAGACTATATCGTATGTCAACTTCTGAACATGAATGTCCTTGGGGATTGAGGGCAATTAATCTTCTTAACGAACATGGCATTGATTTTGAAGATGTACGCTTAACTTCACCAGAAGAAGTTGCTGCTTTTAAAACAAAGCATGATGTACCTACAACGCCACAAATCTTTTTTGGTGACTATCGCATTGGTGGGTATAGCGATTTAGCTGATTATTTTGATATTGAACCTGAAAAACCAGATTATTCCTA
>NZ_CAWLTV010000016.1:0-1387 GCF_963864045.1 Picosynechococcus sp. NKBG042902
CTATTGTCAAATCTGGTGTATGAGAAAGAATTAAGCAGCATCCTGTTGTTGAGATGATGGGGGTGTTTTTTGAACTTTCAATCCATCTTTAAATGGAACTCCTTCAATGACATCGGCAAGATATTTGAAGCCTCGAATGCGCAACCACCGTTTCTGAGCACTCTGCATTAGTTTGAATACCAAGGCCAGAATCGTTGCCTTGGAAACACATCCTCTGGTTTTATCGGTTCTCAATCTCACGGTCGCAAAAGTCGATTCAATGGGATTGGTACTGCGAATATGCTGCCAATGGGGCGCTGGAAAATCAAAGAAGGTAAACAGACTATCGCGGTCTTTTTCCAGACATTTTGTCGCTTCTGGATATTTGGCTTCATAGGTTTGGATAAAACGCTCATAGGCTTGTAGAGCATCGGCTTTAGTCCCAGCGCGATAAATCTGCCAAATGCCCTCCTTCGCTTCCATTTGTTGTTTCTTGGGTAATTTATCGAGGATATTTGCCGTTTTGTGTACCCAACATCGTTGTTTGCGGGTCTCGGGATAAACCTGAGCCAAGGCATTCCAGAATCCCAGAGAACCATCGCCAATGGCCAGTTCTGGGGCGATGGCCAAGCCGCGCTGTTTGAGGCTCAGCAGCAGGGGTTTCCAGCTCAATGCCGATTCACGATATCCTGCCGCTAGGGCTAGCAATTCTTTCTCGCCGTTTTCCGTCACACCGATGAGCACCAGAATGCATTGTCTTTCTTCGGCGCGGATGTTGAAATAAATCCCATCTGCCCACACATACACATAGCGCTTTTGTTGCAAGGAACGCTGTTGCCAGGCTTGATGCTCCCCGACCCATTTCTGCTTCAGGCGACTAATCGTTGCTGGAGACAATCCACTTGCTTCCTCTCCCAGTAATGACCCTAGGGCTTCTTGGAAATCTCCCGTTGAGATGCCCTTTAGATATAGCCATGGCAGTAACTCCTCTGTGCTCTTGCTGCGTTTTAGGTAGGGTGGCAGCAGCAAGGAATTGAATTTTATGCCGCTGCCGCTGCGGTCTCGTACCTTTGGTACTTTTACCTGGACTTCTCCGATACCTGTGATGACTGACCGTTCTGGCAAATAGCCATTGCGTACCACCATTTTTCGTCCCTGTTTGTCTCGTTGGTCTTTGTACTGAGCTAGAAAATTTTGTAACTCTTCTTCTACTGCTTGGGCGATGAGTTGACGAGCACCTTTACGTAGGATTTCCGTTAATGTGTCTTGGAAAGTTCCTGTTGCTTCTGGTGATGGCAACGAAATCAGATTATCTTTATCCATGGGTGTATCCTTGTTGGTTTTTGCTTAATTCAGCAGGATACGCTTTTTCTTTCCTCTCCTCCATACACCAGAAATAAACATAACT
>NZ_CAWLTV010000017.1:0-1647 GCF_963864045.1 Picosynechococcus sp. NKBG042902
GAGGCGATCGCCCGCCTAGAGCAAAAAGTTGCCTACTACCGCGACGAAGCATAACCCATCCCTGGTCATGCCTGGGAAGCAGGGCGATTAACTGAACTTTTATAAGGTTTACCACAATAGGGACAAAAACGATGTTTTAAAGAAGTGAGCGGCTGTTGGCAACCCTGACAGCGACTCTGCAACTTCGTCCCACAAGCAAAACAATATTGCGCCCGTAAAACCAACCATAAGGGATCCGGTGCAGACCCTGGCGTCCAACATTGGGGACAAAACCGCAACGCCCGTTGCTTCTCCACCTCCACCGCGATGCCCCGACTTAAGGCCTCTAAATATTCCTCCGGCACCTGGAGCGCGTAGGCCAACCCCCGCTGCGTGCGCTGATTGAGTTGCACTGTCTGACCCCGTTCTACCTTCCCATAGCTCTGGGGATGGATCTCCGCCTTTAAAGCCACCTCCCGTTGGGTGAGCCCTAACCGTCGCCGTTGACGCTGAACATAATCTCCCAAAGACTCGTTAGATTGCGGTGTTATTAGCGCTTCTAATTTATCCATGATCCTTTACTTTTTTATACCAGCTAACATTTATCTAAATATCTTTACTATGCTACTTTTAACCTACTTTATTTTTCTACTATAGAGTTTAGCTTTAAGACCAGAGATAATGCCTACCCTTGCCACCGTCGCCACAGAGTTTTTAGAACGACCCGGTCTTGCCCCCAGCACGGTGCGTTCCTACACAACGGCCCTGCTTCCCCTGCTAGCAGACTATGGTGCTTGGCCCATTACCCACCTCGACCGCAAGACCCTACAGGATTACCTCCAACAGTTAGAACACCTCAGCTACACCACCCACCGTCGCCACCAAGCGATTCTCCAATCCCTACTGAACTTTGCCGTTGAACAGCAGTATTTAGTCACCAATCCCCTGGCCCGCCTGCCCCAACGCAAACCTAATCCAAACAAAGGTGAACACCACAGTGACCAGACGATCCGTTACCTAACCCCAGAGCAACTCCAAGTCCTCTACCAAGCCACCGCCCAACAACCCCGTCTCCATTGCCTCGTGCGCTTACTCCACCGCACCGGGGCCCGCATTGCCGAATTATTGTCCCTGGACTATGACCAAGTGGATTTACAGGAACGTCGCTTCCAGGTGGTTGGTAAAGGAAACAAACAGCGCTGGTGTTTCTACAGCCCAGATGTCGATGAAAGCCTGGGGATTTATTTAAAGTATTACCGCCACCCAGAGCATCCAGCCCTATTTACCGCCCAACAACCCCTAACAAAAGCCATTAGTCGCCTCAGTTATCGCACCGCCTACAGCGATTGGCGCACCATGACCCAACGAGAACCCCAACTCCAGGGCCTCCGGTTCCATGATTTGCGCCACACCTTTGCCACCGAGCGGGTCGGGTTGATGGGTATTGAAACCCTGCGAGCCTTAATGGGCCATGAAAATATCCAGACAACCTTACGCTACCAAAAGGTGACATCCCAGAGAGCAGAGACCATTGCCAAAGAAGCCTTAGCAACGCTCATTCAAGCTTCAAACTAACCATTAACAATAAACTAAATAATAAAGGAGCAATATTGAGTCACAAACGCTTAGTTAAGCTTTAAAGACAAAGAGTATGTTATATACTCTTTG
>NZ_CAWLTV010000018.1:0-1902 GCF_963864045.1 Picosynechococcus sp. NKBG042902
ATTGACTAAAGATACTGACTTTAAAACTGAAAGTCAAAAATTATTGCAGAAAAATGCAAAATTATTCATCAATGAGATTCAAGAGCAGTGTCCTAAAAATGTTGATTTGAAAGACTGGGTAATTCATATTTTTAAAAATGTACTTAAATACTGTTACTTAGTCACCGTATCTACTCGAGACTTTGATACAGCTTACCGTATTTTTTCAACACTCAATACTCGTGGCCTAGATCTTGAACCCTGTGATATCCTCAAAGCGGAAATTCTGGGTGCCATTAAAGACTCTCAACAACGGGAGAAATATCGAAAAATTTGGGATGGAGAAGAAAGCGACTTAGGTCGCGTAGACTTCAATATGCTTTTCACCCACATTCATCGGGTTAAACTGCGCGAGAGACCACGAAAGAATATTATCTCTGAATATCGAGAACGCATTAAACCCATTGAAGCTCCCGAACAATTTATTGACGAGGATCTCAAACCCTACTCTGATAACTTTGAAATCATCAATCGGGGTTTGTTTAGTGCCGACAATCAAGATCTTCAGAAGAAAGTCAATCAACTTTTTGCTTGGCTAGGCCGCATTGATAATTCTGACTGGGTGCCACCAGCAATTCATTTTTTAGTGAAATATCCTAACAAAGCTGAGGAAATTTATGATTTCTTTAGAGCTTTGGAACGTTTGGCGGCAAGCTTAATGATTCTCCGGCGTAATATCAATGAACGGGCTCAAACCTACAAGCGGGTCTTGGAGGCTATCGATCAAGGAGTAGAAGCCGCGATTGAAGCAGCAGTCAATGCTGTCAGTGATGCGGACAGAAAAGATATTATCAAAATTTTAGATGGTGAGCTTTACCTGTCATCTCAAATTCGCAGATATGTCTTACTCCGTCTCGATTCTGAATTAGCAGAAGGTCATTTAAGTCCAAGCTTTGATGTGAAGCAGATTACGATTGAACATGTTCTACCTCAAAATCCCAAGGCAGGCTGTTGGGGAGATTGGTCTAGTGAAGATCATCAAGAGTGGGTGCATCGTTTGGGCAATCTAGTTCTTTTATCGAAAAAGAAAAACTCTGAAGCGCAGAACTTTTCATTTGAGGAAAAAAAGGATAAATACTTTAAATCCAATACAGTCACTTTTCCCTTAACCAGTCGCGTTTTGAACACATCCGCCTGGACATTAGATGTTGTTGAAAAAAATCAGAAAGAATATCTTGCAACCTTGACCAGTCTCTGGGAGCTCAAATAGGCTGACTGTCAGAGAAAAGGTGTTGTTGGGTAATTTGATCCAAGCTCTGCCAAGGATGTTGGATAATGACAGCAAATGATTGATGAGCGATCGCCATGGCTGAAACCCTTCCACTTGCTGACATTTGTCAAACTGTCTACGGTGAACCCGTTGAAGTTATTGACTGGGATACCGAACAGAGTGAAGACAAATTTGAGATCAAGGTTCTCTTTCGAGAGCAGCGACGGGGGTGGTACCTTGAAATGGTAATCACCCAAACCCAATCCGGGAAAAACTTCTCCAGTCACCGGGTTCTACCTTTGTTTTTGCCCCTCCTTGATCCCGACCAAACCCAATGGCACGCCTTAACCCAGGAAGCAAGTGAGGCTGATTGGCAAGCCCTAGATCAGTTATTTGCCTTATCCCGCCAATTGTCCGAAACCAATATCGCCTTTGCCGGTGCGGACATCGTTGGGGAAGAAGTTGCCGATGAAGCGATGGATACTTTTGGCTTCTATGTCCCCGATGAAGAATTACTGCCGGTGTTCATTTGGTGGAACCTGGACTATCAGCTCAAGCTCATTGCCTATTTCAAACATCCTGACCGTTTTGCTGGCGAGGTTATGTTCCAGGACGATAACACCGATGAGTGTGAAGTTTATGCTTCCCTCACC
>NZ_CAWLTV010000019.1:0-2300 GCF_963864045.1 Picosynechococcus sp. NKBG042902
AACTAGAAATAATGGATACTGTGAATTATCCAAAGCCGAGGGCGGAGTGATGTCCTATGAGTTTACGAAAAGTAAGCAGGGCTGGCATCCTCACGTTCATATGATGCTACTTATAGATCCAAAAAATCCAATAGACTTTGATAAAAGTAAACCGAAGAAAAGTTTATTGAGTCAGGAATGGAAAGAGATAACAGGGGATAGTTTTATTGTTGACTGTCGTCCTATTGAAGGGATTAAAGGATTTGTCGAAGTTTTTAAATATGCTCTCAAATTTTCTAAACTAAGTCCTAGTGATAATTGGTTGGCTTATGAGATTCTCCGTGGCCGCCGTCTAGTTTCTAGTTTTGGTTTATTTCGTGGGGTTAAAATTCCTGAAAATCTCCTAGATGACCCACTGGCAGATTTACCCTACATTGAGCTTTTCTATAAATTTATGGGATCTTTTTATAATCTCGCTGAGATTAATGATTCTGAATGCGATTCTGAAGTTGATCTTAATCTGGCAGATAATAACACCAGCTCCCGCCTGGAAAAAGCGAAGCGCCAGGCGGGCCATCAATTATCTAAAGAAGCTTGAATATCTTCCATGAATTCCCTGGCTTTTTGCCATCGTGGTGAGCTGCTACTTGCCTGTTGAATTTTCTCGTCCCAATCTTTGATTACCTGTAACAGATTTTCTATAGAGTCTATTTTATCTGCAATATCACGCGATACCCTCTTGACTACCGTCGCTGAGGGTTTATTGCTTTTAGGTCTACCAGCTCCCTTTCGTTTTCCACCTCTACCCATAAAAAATACCTCTTTGAATAACTGTTACAACTATTCTAACAGATACTTTGATTATTTGTTACAGATATTCTAAAAAGCTTATATTATAAGACTATAGGCTGATGCAGTCTTGAGCTTTTCTGAGTGAAGTCCCTTACAACTAGAACGCCGTAGGGAAGCCTTGACCACTGTGCCACCCTGCGAAAGGACAAGCGACAGAAAGCTTTTGTTTTCAGTCTCTCGCTATCTTCGCTTGTCCCGCAGTCGTGAACAGCACAGTGAGTCAAGGTCGTTCGGTGGAGCTAAACATAGAGTATGATGTGAGAAACAAATCTTTCAGCGATTCAAATAATAATCATGAAAAGTAATTTTTCTGCTGAACCATCTACTTACGACCTTTTAAGGGCTGCTACTAAGGGTTCTCTAAAAAGTTCCTCTCGTTTTGCTGGCCGCCGTCTATCTGTGAATTTAGACGTCTTCTCTTGTTCTCTAGTGGAGGAGCTTGCTGAACGCAGTGACATATCTCAGTCCCAAGTTGTCTTAATGATGATTGAACTTGCTTGGCAAACCTATGCTGAAAAGCTTGAGTCAGATGACCCACAGCTTCTTGACGAGTTTGCTGAAGCCTTACATAACCGTCAACTTAACTTATTGGGTCTGTCTGAACCTCTGGAGGCTTAAATAATGCTGTATCTACAAGGCCAAGTTATTAATTGCTTCCAAGCCCCCAAAGGCACGCTCAAAGATGGCACTGAGTACGGGGGACAAGCCAAGATTCAAATCATGGGGGATATCGCCCTTAAAAACGGGGAATACCGCAAGGAATTGCTTACCCTTAGCTGTGATGCTGGTCTGTTCTCTGGATTGGAGGGGCAAAACATCGTGATTCCCGTCGGCGTGATGGCCACTGGTAAGGCGATCGCCTACTTCATCCCCAAGGGTTCAAAACCGCGTGTCAGCAGCCAAAAAACACCTATTACTTGATACATAGAACTAAAGTGACCCCTCATGTCCTACTCAAAAAGGACAAAACCCTTACCACTCAATAGTTTGACCGCTTCCGAGGATAAGAGTTTTGTCGAGAGTTTGGACGGTGCTTCAGAATCCATGCCTGCTCGCATCGAACGGTACGGGCGGGCTAGGTCAAGAGCACTTACACAACTCAATTTTATAAAGTCTTGTGCTAAGTCTGCCGACGTCCTGGACAGAGACCGTCTTGACTCTCTGATTCTTAGAATTCAAAATTGTGGAAATTTCCTGATTTTTCGCAATTACTACACTGTCAATCAAATTAAACTGACTTCAGCTAGTTTCTGTAAGTCCCACTTACTCTGTCCTCTTTGTGCTATTAGACGAGCTTCAAAATTTCTTCAAGCATATTTGGAAAGATTGGAGATAATTCAAGAAAGTCATCCTCATCTACAGCCATATCTGGTTACTTTGACTATCAAGAATGGTGATGACTTAGCTGAACGTTTTGAGCATCTTCATTGTTCAATAAGAAATTATTTAAAGAGAAGAAGAAAATCTTT
>NZ_CAWLTV010000020.1:0-2333 GCF_963864045.1 Picosynechococcus sp. NKBG042902
ACTGACATTATTTATTCTTTGGTAAAGGGCGTTGTTGCTGTTCCGGTAAAGTATTTTCCGACCAAGCATGAACGGGCCGATCGCCCACTGATTTTAACTTTGTTTTCGGCTGAATCAATGCAATTCCGGCACTGTCTAGCAAAGCTTGCAATAGGCGATCGCCGACGATATTAAACCCTAAACTAATCAGAAAGACTAAAAAAGTATTCATAATCACGGCAAACAAACCAAGGGGGGCAATGATCAGGATCACCCAGGTCACGATCCCATTGGCGATCGCCACCAAAAAATGACGGTAAAAAAATAACTGCTTGGCAAACTTTGGGCTCATGGGTCAACTCTAAATCACAATGAAAATACAGATACATTATGACCCTGTTATTGAAGAGGGGTCTTCGAGCTAACTGGACAATAGGCCCAAAGCCTGATTAAAAGCTCCATGACAACCCTCTATCTCACAGAACCGGGTACCAGCGTTTCCTATACAAACGCCCAACTCCGCATTAAACGTCGCGAAAATATCCAGCACTTTCGCATCGCTGAATTAGATCTGGTGATTATTTTGCCTGGGATTCACCTTTCTAGTCAGGCGATCGCCAAGCTCCTAGATCAGGGGATCGAAACCCTTTTTCTTAAGCGTTCTGGCCAATTTCGGGGCCGCCTTCAGGGACAGTTCCCAAGCAATCCCCACATCCGTCTCGCCCAATACCAGATTAGTGATAGCTATTTTGGCCTCGCCCTTGCGCGTCATTTTATCTATGGCAAAATCCAAAATCAGCGCGCTCTCCTCCAACGGTTCAATCGGAAACATCATGGCCAGCTTACTCCCCTCGCGGAAGCGGTTGATACCATCGCCGCCCAGCTCATTCAACTGAAGCGGCTCGACTCTCCTAGCCGCGAACAACTGATGGGCTTTGAAGGCATTTGCTCCCGCCACTACTTCCAAGCTCTCCGCCATATTTTTCCGGCACAATGGGGATTTCAAAAGCGCGATCGCCAACCGCCCCCCGATCCGATTAATGCCCTCCTCAGTTGGGGGTATGGTGTCCTTCTGTCGCGGGTCTTTGCGGCCACTGTCCAAGCCGGATTAGATCCCTACCTTGGTTTTTTCCATGCCGTCCAACCCTATCGCCCGAATCTAGTTTTAGATCTGATGGAAGAATTTCGCCCTGTTCTCATTGATCGCCTCGTGATTCAGATCATTAGTGCTGGCCTACTCACCCCCGAAGACTTTATTCCCAGCGATGACAGCAAAGGCATTTGGCTCGGCCCCATCGCCAAAAAAATATTCCTAAGTGCCATCGAAAAGGATCTCCAAACCCCTATCATCTATCCACCCCAAGGCCGCAAACTCAAACTTAGCCAAATTATTCTTGAACAATGTCGCCATGTTAGCCGCTGTTTACTCAACCGCTCCCTAGACTATGAGCCCTACGTGATCCGCTAAAAAAACAGTCTTCACTAGCAGGAACTGGCATCACCAAGAGAGAGAGATTATCAGCCTATGTTGTGGTTACTGTGTTACGATGTCGCCGACAACAAGCGTCGCCAAAAGTTAGTACGTCTTCTGGAACAGCGGTGTTTGCGGGTGCAATATTCTGTTTTTGAATGCCCCCTTGAGGAAAAAACTCTCCGTCGTCTGCTAGAAGAGCGCTGGCTACCGACTCTGAATCTCAATCAAGACAGTTTACGGATTTATCCGCTCGATCAAAATGCGATTCGGCGCACGTTTGTTTATGGCAGTCCACCACCCTATGAGCCACCAGATTACGTTATTTTGTAGCGCCAAAGATTGTTACGAAATATTTCACTCGGTCGGTTTGTTGTCGCTCTGTTTGAGGAGCCGTAAAGTTCAGCGTTTGTAAATAAACGTCATAAAAGTCTTGAACTTTGTGTTGATGCAGCGAATTTTCTTGATATGATTCTTTTTAACTAAGTTTTTAGACTTTTTGATGTCAGCAAGCTTTTCCAAAAAGTATTTTTGCCAAAAGGCTTCACTGTCTGACGGAAACGTACCTCGAAAACTGCATATAGCAATGTTTCCAAAGACCTAGGGTTCCACATCCCAAAAACCCCGCAAGGGGACGGAAACGTTGTTGAAGAGAAATAGGAGCTACGATAGCAATCACATCTGCGTTCCACATCCCAAAAACCCCGCAAGGGGACGGAAACGAGTATTCATGGATTTCTCCTTAAATAAATGATGCCCCTGTTCCACATCCCAAAAACCCCGCAAGGGGACGGAAACTTCAGCTAATTCAGCATAAGAACGTTGAATCTTAACAAGTTCCACATCCCAAAAACCCCGCAAGGGGACGGAAACTACACACGCT
>NZ_CAWLTV010000021.1:0-2693 GCF_963864045.1 Picosynechococcus sp. NKBG042902
AAAATCATAGGTCATTGGCCTGAAGTGAAAACAATTTAGCTATTTTTCAATTCAATTTTCTGGCAATATATACTCCATAACTGTAATAGGCTTTGTATTGTTCATATAATTCAATTTCGCGCGTTTCCATTTCAACAATACTGTGGGCATTTTCACTATGATTGTTTCGTTTCAGAAAATCTTGAAAACGCGCCTGCATCGGTTGGTAATAATTTTCTAACCAACAATGTTCTGGCAAAATAAAATAACCAATTGGCGAATACCCGTACTCTTCGAGTAAAGCAAACTTTGCAGAGGCTAGATCAATTTCTGGATATTCAACTTCCCAATATTTTTGAATTTCTAGCGGACGAAAATTTGTAAGCCAAGTGATTTCTGAAACGACCAATAATCCACCTGGTTTTAGGTAACGGTGCCAATCTTTGATCCCTTTTTCAAAGCCGATATTATAGATTGCTCCCTCAGACCAGATTACGTCAAATTCTGCATCATTAAAGGGTAAATTTTCCATGGAGCAGCACAGGGTCGATATTTTCTCAGAAAGTTTCTTTTGTTTTGCTCTCGTTTCAAGGACTTCGAGAAAATCCGGGAGGAAATCGACGGCGGTAATCTGCGCGTTTAATTGTTCCGCAAGTACCAATGTCGAAGCCCCTGTCCCGCAACCGATATCAGCAATTTTTAAGGGAGCAGTTTTATCTATCCCCAACAAATCAAGGGCAAGTTTAGTTTCTGGATTTCCCCCAGGCCCTTGACGTTCAGCATCCTTATGTAAGTCGATTAAAAGTTGATAGTCTGTCACTGCCTTGTCCTAACCCATGGGTTTATTCCCTCAGGATATCGTCCGTACTACCAACTTATTTCAACAAGCAAAATATTCTTAAAGAAGAGACTGACATCCTTTCAAAGTTTAGGCAGGTGGCGTCAGGGTGACAATGCCATAAGCTTCGGGATTGAGATATTTTTGTACAGATTTTTGAATTGTTTCGAGGGTAATGGCTTGGAGTAATTCCGGATAATTTAAAGCGGGTTCGAGATCCCGTAATAGCGAGTAATAGTAACCGTATAAATTGGTGCGATCGCTGGGCCGTTCATTGCCAAAAATAAAGCGATTAGCCACTTGAGTTTTCACCCGCTCTAATTCGTTGGGCAAAATAGAAGCGGTACGAATGGTTTGAATTTGTTCAAGGATTGCCGCTTCTACCGCGGGAATATTTTCGCTTGGTAATTGGGCAGAAATATAGAAAACGCCCTGTTGTTTTTGGGTGAAGTTACTAACGCTGATTTGAGTCACCAGACCTCTTTTTTCCCGGAGATCCTGCACGAGGCGCGAGACTTTACCTTGCCCTAACACCGTCGCCAAAATATCGAGGGCATAGGTTTCTTCGAGATCCGTTAGCCCCGGCACGCGCCACATCATCACTAAACGGGCTTGCTGTAGGCCTTCATCTTCATAATGACGACGCACAATTGTTTCAAAAGGGGCTTCAGGAGAGTGATCGTCAAAGGTGGGAACGGTTGCTGTGGGTTGGGATTGATACAGTTTATCGAAGGCTGTGGCAACTAATTCAATCAGGCGATCGCCCTCTAAATTTCCGGCAACGGCGGCAGTCATCCGTTGGGGTTGGTACCAAAAGCCGTGGAAATCCCGCATTTGTTGGGCTTGAAGATTTTCAATCACCTCACTAGGGCCGAGCACCGGACGACGGTAGGGCAACCGCTCAAACCCCGTTTCAATGGCGCGGAAATAGGTACGACGGCGGGGATTATCCTCGGAACGACGAATTTCTTCGAGCACCACATGGCGTTCCCGCTCAAAGGCAGCATCGGGAATGCTAGGATTTAGCACCACGTCTAGTTGGAGGGGCGCAAGTTCCGCAAAATCCTGGGGGGCACAGGTAATGTAATAGTGGGTGTATTCTTGGCTAGTGGCGGCGTTGGTGACGGCGCCCTTGGCTTCGATGCGTTGTTCAAATTCCCCATTGCCGATCTGGGGCGTTCCCTTAAAGACCATGTGCTCCAGGAAATGGGCCATCCCATTAATGCTGTTGGCTTCCACCGCAGACCCCACATTGAGCCACACATTGAGGCTCACCGCATCAACCGGCACCTGTTCAGCAATGATTGTCAACCCATTGGCCAGGGTCTTAATCGTTGGTTGGTTGAGGCGTGGGCTGGGCACTAGGATGGAAGTCATGGGCGAAGCGCTGGCAATTCAAAGTTTTTCGTGTTTTTACTTTAACGCAATGTTGTTCATCGAGTTTTTACAGAAGGTTTTTGGGGACAGGTTTTTAGGCTTTTTTCTGGCGTTAACACACCTGGGGGGAGAGGCAATTTATATTTTGTTGTTGAGTTTGTATTATTGGCTACTGGATCCTCGTCGGGGCCGGCTACTAACCCTCATATTGACCCTAAGTGTCATCAGTAATCTTGTTTTGAAAAATGCCTTTGCCTTGCCCCGTCCCTATGTGGTTAATCCAGCAGTGATCACCCCAGAGGCTTTCCATACGGAGGATAGTTTTAGTTTTCCCAGCGGCCATGCCCAGGGGATCACGACATTTTGGGGGGCGATCGCCTGGTTACATCAAAAGATCTGGCTGTGGCTGGTGGCGATCGCAATTATTGTTTTGGTCTGTCTCTCGCGCTTATATTTGGGCGTTCATTTTCCGGTGGATGTGGCTGCTGGGATACTCTTA
>NZ_CAWLTV010000022.1:0-2556 GCF_963864045.1 Picosynechococcus sp. NKBG042902
GTAATGGGAGGAAGCTCTACCAAGTCAATGGAGGGAGAAAGCAACCATGGCTAATGTCCCCAAGGGAGGCCGTGGGAAGAAAGCCCCCTATAAGAGCAAGGCTGTTTGGGTGCCTGTTGACTTAGAGCCTGCCATTGAGAAGCTCGTCAGCGACTACAGGGAAACATTGCTCACTGGAGAAGCCCCTAGCAGTGATGAGCCGTTGCCCTTCAATGAAGCTTTAGAATTAGCCAAGAAGTTGATGAGGGCAAAAAAATCCAAACAGGAAACAATAGAAAAACTCCTTAGAGGTATTTATGGAGGGAATGAAGATATAATAAATCTGTAACCATTACCTTTAGAAAACTCATGGCATACCGCGAGAAATCAGCCGTTTTACTTGTAGACTTATTAGACCGTTTGAAGGACTCCACCGTCCTCCTTGATTCTGCCCTGTGTCTGCTAGATAGTCGCCCTGCCAATGACGACCCAATACCAGGGAAAGTTGGCTACCTTATCGGCCTTTATCAAGCAGATTTACTCAGCCTTATCGAGATGTTTGAAGATGATTTTGCTGAGATAGAACCTAAATTGACCTGTTAGAAAATAGCGGTTATTATTGAAGCAATACGCTCTGCCGGAGGGCAACGTAGGAAAGGTAATAACCACGGAGTCCCTGGGTCATAGTCCTGAAGTGAGTAAGGCAGACCCAGGGATTCTGATTTTGGCCTACCCGGTGGATTACCTTTAGAAAACTCATTGCTCTGCCCTTGGCACTCACCAGAAGGGCATAAACCAGAAAATCTATTTTTGACTGACTGGTCAAAAATGGGCATGGCTACTTCTGGCAACGTGGCGATCGCCCCCTTGTTCCCGTCATAACTCTCACGCTCCCATAACACATTTTTTGAAATTTGTGCGATCTAATCAAGCCCTTAAGGGGTTGTGCAGGTTTCACACAGGTACACTAACCCGCCTGTAGATAGGAATTCTCCCAGGGCAAAAAACCTGCCTTTTCCTTATCTTGATTATATAGGCACAACTTTCAGGCCAGAAGAAACGCCAGAAGCGAAGCGACACAAGCGTTTCAAGTTTATTGACAGCGTAGAAGCCCCCTGACTATGATGGGAGTTACCACACTTCCACAACCAATAGTTAGAGGGCTTCACAATGCCTAGAACAAAAGATTCACAGGACTTAGATAAGTCCTATCTTACCGCTCTATCCCCTGCTGACTCAAGCTTTGACAGCCATAAATCAGCAGCTGTGGAGGTAGCTGAACTGTACCAACTGGATACAGGCGACGGGTATGAAGGCTTTCTGTCAGGGAACCAGCTGGTCTACTTTGGCAAAATGGCAACCAAAATTGAGAGGTGTGGTGCCTGGTTGCGTTTTGTCCAAGGTCAAGAACGGCTTAAGCTTGTCGAAGCCAGATTCTGTAAATCCCCCAACTGTCCCATGTGCCAATGGCGAAGAAGCCTTAAATGGAGGGCAAAATTCCTGTCTATCCTGCCAATGGTTCAGGAGCAGTTTCCTACGCATAGATGGATTTTTCTGACCTTCACCCTCAAGAATTGTCAGCTGTCAGCCCTCCGATCAGAAGTCAAAAAGCTAAATACGGCCTTTAACAGGCTCTCTAAGCTCTCAAAGTTCCCAATGGAGGGTTGCGTCAAATCAGTGGAAGTGACGCGCTCCTGGGATTGCTATGACGCATTTACGGGGAAATTCTTGGGCAGGCATGGCTCAAAATGGATTTATCACTACCAGCAACAACACAACACGGCGATCCGTGTGGAACCGACAGATGAAGTACATCCTCACCTCCATGTGGTCGGCATGGTCAAGGCTTCTTACTTCACAAGAAACTATCTCAAGCACTCAGAATGGCGTGAGATGTGGCGACGGTCGGCACGGGTGGACTATGACCCAATGGTCAATGTCCAGACCGTCAAGTGCAAAAAAGGGCAGAAGCTTATCCCCACTGCTGATGAGTTTTCTAAAGATAATGCCACCGATACCAGTGGGATGATATCAGCCATTTGTGAAACCTTGAAATATACCGTCAAGGAACAAGATTTAATCGGTGAAGGCTGTGAAGATAAAGAAGCCAACAGCCTCTTTTTAAAACAAATAACTGAACAGTTATATAAGATGCGACGGGTAGAATACCGTGGCGTTCTCAAGGAGATAGGTAGGGAACTAGAAGAAGCAGAAAATGGTGACCTAGTTAATATCAATGATGAGGATAAAGAGCCAGAAGCAGGCGACCTAGAAGAAGTAAGTTTCAAATGGGTAAACGCCCTAGGCCGATATGTGAAGGTCAAGACCTATGATGAGCTGATAGACCAAGGTGACATAGAGCCAGACGATACGCCATTTGATGATTCTGAGTTACCTTATTAAACTCCTTAGAAGTTTATGCTATGATAAATCTGTAAACTCCTTAGAGGTTTATGGATGACCAACATTCCCAAGGGAGGAAGGGGCAAAAAAGCACCTTACCGAACCAAGACGATCAGAATTCCAGTGGAGCTAGAGCCATTGGTAGAGAAGCTCATCAGTGACTACCGTGACAAA
>NZ_CAWLTV010000023.1:0-2939 GCF_963864045.1 Picosynechococcus sp. NKBG042902
TGATATTTACAATCTTTACCATTATCGATGGCAAAAGGAAGCCTATGCACAACTTGAAGAAACAGGTGTTTGGGGAGAAGAACCCACAGCGGTTAATGGCTTTATTCCTTTTACAGGAGCTTACTATTCTGATCCAGCCAATCATCCCATACTAAATTACTGGACTGATCAGGAAAATATTTTTATCCCTAGCTCATTAGTTAGCCTATTAAGTAGAAATGATGCAAGCTAAAAAGAGACAATTTATTTTCGGAAGAGTTTTTTTTCCTGATGAAAAAACAAAATTCCCAAGAATTTACTGTTCCAGCCATTAGGTAATCACGTGGCAAATGTCACTAAACTGGTTAGTTTATGGAATTGGCAATCACCAGAGTTTGTAAATATAGCAGATCTTGATGCAGCTAAGAAAAGAACTTTGAGAGCCGCTAAAATTCATGACATGGGTAAACCTCAAAAGTTCAAATTCAAAGTAGAGGTTAAAAACAATAAACCCAAATTAATTTATTCATTTAGTGGTCATCGCTTTCTAGCAGAGGACAAGCATGAGCCTTGGGCAGAATACCTTGCAAAAGGACATCATGATTTCTCTATCCATGATATTGCAAGGGATAGCTATAAATTAAAAACATTAGCTCAGTCTAATAATTTATTGGGTAAAGCGAGCCAGTATCGAGAAATCCTAGAAACTGATCCCCTTGCTTATGCTAGAGAACTATACATTTTAGAAATGTGCGATCAGATAGAAGCAGAGATTGCTTGTCGTTTTTATGATGATGACGAGCAGGCAGAAAGTCGAGTTTTTATGGATTTCAATATTGTCCAAGATCCTCACAATAATCATGAGTTTTCTCTAGAGCCTTGGGTATTTGGTGATGATGTTTCTGAAATATCATTACCACTCACCACATGGTCGATGCCTTTCCCTAAAGATTTAAAGCAGGAGATTGAAAGCTATCAAGGCGATCGCCCAAAAGATAAAGAGACGGACTGGGCAAAACGACTTAATAAGGCAGTGAAAGACTGGTGGCACAATGATTTTGATATTAATTCAACAAGAAATAATAAGCACATTATTACCCTGAAACGGCTAGCCAATGAAAAATTAGGAGCTATAGACTGTAATACTTTATACCTGAAAATTCCAGAAAATAAGAGTTTTACCCCCAATGAAATGCAACAGGCAGTGATGGATAACATTATTGGGGAAGATAAATATCCCGCATTACTGCTCAAAGCACCTACTGGCTCCGGTAAAACAGAGGCAATCTTATTTCCTGCGTTAGCCAACCGCAATCGTTTGTTTTTAGTTTTGCCGACTAGAAGTTTAATCGAAGATCAATCAGAACGGATTGGTAAATATCTAACTCGATTTTCTGCTCTAGAAGAGAATCAAGATCGCCAATTTTCTTTAGTCATTGATACAGGCTCGGTAATGACAAGAAAATTATATGGAAATGGTGAAAGTTTTAAACCCAAAAATAACCCTCGTCGCCATTTATATAAAGGCGATGTAATTCTAACTACCCTAGATAAATTTATTTATCGCTATTTCGCCTTTGGGGATAAACAAAAATCATTTATTTTTCCCCATCGCATCCAGCAGCAGAAAACTTTGATTTGTTTTGATGAAGCCCATAGCTATGAAAATATTGCCTTTACCAACTTCCAAAGTTTGGTGAAGTCACTTTATGAACAAGGTCGATCACTTGTTTTAATGACGGCAACCATGCCGGAAAAACTCATAAAAACTTTTGATTATTTAGAGCCTCTAGATTTTTCTGATTTTGTTGAACCTAAATTGAGGAGCTTTGATTATTTGGATAAAATTTCTATTGGAGAAGAACAAGAAGATGGCAGTTTCGATTCTAGTAATTTTCAAGAACAAGTAACGGCGATCGCCCTTGAAGAAATTAAAGTAAAACCTCAACGCAGAATATTGCTAATTGTAGAGACTGTTAAGGATGCAGTGGGTGTATATCTAAAACTTAAGGAGAAACTAAATTCAGATAATTTATTTCTCTACCATGGTCGAATTGCAGATCAGCTTAGACCAGATATTTATCAACAAATCAAACAACGAGATGACAATGGGCAACCTTACATTTTGGTAACGACTAGAGCCATTGAAGTTGGCTGTGATCTCAATGCAGAAACTTTGATTACTCAAATTTGTCCCCCAGAGAATTTAATTCAACGAGTAGGTCGTTGTAATCGTCGTGGTAATGTCCAAGATGCAAAAGTAATTGTAGTGGGCGATCGCATTCCTGATTTTCTCAATACTTTAGATACAGAAGCTTGGAATAACTATCGATCAGTTCTTTCTCAATTAAATGAATTTGATGCAGAAGCAGTTGGAGATTGCATTTTTTCTCAGCAACAAGTTGATGATTATCGAGTATTAGAGACTTTCTCCATGCTCCATGATTATGTCTATGGTAGTGATTTAACTTGTCAAGAAACTCACGAAAAAGGGGTAATTCCAACCCGTAGCTGGCAGCCTTCCGTAACTTTACAATTTATCGGTAAAGATCACTCTAGTGAAGTTGATATTACTGATGAAAAACCACATTCTATAACAGTTCCTATTGAAAGACTTTGTGCTGGTAATGAGTACGCTCATGTAATTGTACAGGAACAGTTTTATGACAAAGATACAACCCGAGGAGGGATGCGACCGTTGCGTTGGGGGTCTGCATATAGCAAAAATATTTTGGTGACTATAAGAAATGAAGATCAAATAGGCTTATGCTTTGCTCATGGATTAGAAAATTATCAATATGATTCAGAGTTGGGATTTGTAGATTTGCCTAAAGTCTTCATAAAGATTGCCTCTAAAGGCACAGAGGAGAAGCTTCTTCATATTTGTGAAAAGAATGGGGGAAAACATAAATCAATCATTTCTTACATCAAAGAAAATATAAACTAATTATAGTTTTCTT
>NZ_CAWLTV010000024.1:0-3290 GCF_963864045.1 Picosynechococcus sp. NKBG042902
GCATTGAACGAAATCACACAGATTTTGGTAGGGCTGTTTCAGTCCCGTGGTCGGGATTTAGTGGTTGGAAAGTGGGAATACCTCTGTTGAGAGATATCTGGTCTTTAGTTTCAGTCCCGTGGTCGGGATTTAGTGGTTGGAAAGTTCTGATGGAGGAATTCAGCTTTCTCAAGCAAAACTGATGTTTCAGTCCCGTGGTCGGGATTTAGTGGTTGGAAAGGCTTCGGCCCCTTCTATCCACAGTTAAAGAGTCCATGTTTCAGTCCCGTGGTCGGGATTTAGTGGTTGGAAAGCAAGCAAATTTGTTAATGGGGGACGCATAATGATTAGTTTCAGTCCCGTGGTCGGGATTTAGTGGTTGGAAAGTCCGCGAGCCAGGACTCTTACGATACCTAGCTTTGCAAAGCTCATTTGGCAGATGTCGCTCCATGCATCCAATTTTACCCATGATCGCTCTATAAATTGTTGACCTTTAAGTATTGAAAAGTATTGAGTTTTCAAGGTTCTAGAGGTTTTGGCGAAGTCCCTAGGATTTTTGGTCACGCTATGGGTTTGCCAATTTGATTTTAGGTCAAATCTAAAGGATGATGCTACCCGGTTTTTCTGGCGTAGATGTACCGTAGGCGATCGCCTTTTTAACAGCCGTGGCATCGAGAATATAAATACAAACAGCATCTTCATCCGGTTTGATCAGTTTTTCTATCGCAGTTTGTAGCTTTGCAAATTGCTTCGTCGTCAGAAAACATTCAAAAACACTAAATTGCTTCCAAGTGCCATAACCCGATAATAAATCAAACAAACGCTTGCGGCGCTTATCCCCTGCCTTTGTAGAAGGTAAGTCGTAAATGATCAGGTAAAAAAGAGTGTTCATCGAATAATTAAAGGTTCGTAGGGAATCCCTTCTTGTAGATGCCTCGCAAGCAGTCTCGCTTGTAGCTCAATGGCCCGACGATAACTGCACTTGTAGTTAAAAATGGGATGTTTAAATTCCGAACAAAGTTTACGATCAAAGGCAGATAAAAAGACCTTACAAGCATCATCTTTAAGACGGTAAGCACCAAGACTTTCATTAAAATCTTTAGGCTTAATTTCTTTTTGTTTGAGGACAGTCAAAACAACGCTATCGGCGATGAGGGGGCGAAATTCTTCCATAAGGTCGAGAACGAGGGCTGGCTGACCACGGGTGGTTTCATGGAGAAAGCCGATGTAGGGATCGAGTCCGGCAATGTGGGCCGCAGCAGTGACTTGGGTGCGGAGTAAGCCATAACCGAAACTCAAGAGGGCATTGACGGGGTCGGTGGGGGGACGACGAAAACGTCCGGTGAATTCCCATTGGTCTCCTAAAATGTCCTGCCAGCAGGCGAAATATTCCCGTGCAGCTAAGCCTTCAACACCTCGTACTTCATCGAGGGAATGTTTTTGTAAAACGAGTTTTTCGCGTCCTTTGAGGGGATTTTCTTTTTGGCCGCGACGGTAGAGGAGATTATATTGGTTGTGGATTTTTCCTTTGGCGATTGCCTTAACGATATCGAGGCGTTGATTTGGATTTTCATGGGCGCGAAATTGAGCGAGACGCAGTTGACCATTGCGAGACTCACAAGGGAGAGCTGAGCCAACATATTTACCAAAGCGACTGAGATAATGCACAGGTAAACCAAGTTCTAGGGCATATCCAAAGGCTTCACCCGTCATACTGGGATAACCCAGAAGGACTATATCTTCCAAAGTTTGGGCAGGGATTGATTGTTTTTTCCATGTGCCATCTTCAGATTTCAGGGCAATCTTGAATGCTTCCTGTTGTTTGCTCAGAATGGCATCTGGTTGAGTTAAATATAGAGTTGACATGGTTAATGGGATTTAACGAGTTTTTTGATTTCTTTAGGGAGGCACAAACGCTTTAGGCTGCAATCAGTGCACTTTTTTTGATTGGTGATTGGCAGAGGCATGGGCTTATCTGAGGCAAGGTGAGCCGCCATAATTGCCTGTTCTGTTTGAGCGCGTAGAACTTGGGTAAACTCGACTTGCTGTCGCCGTCGATTGCCGTAATAGAAAATTTCACCGTAGGGAATTTCTTGTTTGGTACGTTCTTCTAGGCATAGGGCTGCGGCGCAAAGTTGGAAATGATCATTGAGGTGCTTCCCCATTTTCCCTTTCTTATATTCGAGGGGAATCAGTAAGCCATCCGTTTCTTCGACTGCATCGATAATGCCTTTCACTTTAAGGCGATCGCTCCAAACCCATTGTTGTCGGTGAATGCGGGTATCTCCTTCAATTAATGTCCCAGCTTGATCAATATTCCGATGAAGATGGTTTCCCCGAATAATATGGTCATTAATTTCCATTTCCCCAAGTACATATTCAAAGTAAAAACGTCTTGGGCAATATTCCCATGCATTTAGATAGGCAAGAGGTAGATAATCGTCCATTTTAAACCTTTAATATCTAGAAACTTGTCCCATACCCATCGGCGTTTTTCGTCCTATCCCTGCGTAGAAAGCAAAATCTGCTAATGTATTAATTTGCTTAATAATTTGGGCATTTACATCTCCTAAAATACTGAAACTCATTTCACCAACACAGCCAATAAATTTACTCCGTTTATCGCTGACAATTTCAGTTCTAATAGCAAAAAAACTAGGATAAATAGACTCAAAAATAGTCTCTGTAAATTCAAAAGGAATTTCACTATATTGATTCCATCGCTTAAGCAAACTCCGAAAAATTAAGTCTCGATCTGGTAGAGAAACATCGTATTGTGTTTTTCTGAATGCTGTAGGTGTACAGAATCTAAAATTTATTTTTCTTGCCTGTTGTGAAGTTTGGCTATCTGTGCCGTCAAGGGCTTGTTCATAGAGTCTGGTATAAGAAATAAAGTTTGCCCATGGCTGTTGTGACTGGGGATTGGAAAGAATACTGACAATATCAAGCTGGGCAGACCCTAGCTGCCAAGGTTCCGTGCGGTTTATATTTAGCCAGAGATGAGCTAGTTTTCCAAATAGGCTGTCATCCAATAAGGTAATGCGCCACCAACAGGGGGTCCCGGCGGCGATCGCCCGATGATAGCTCCATTGCATTAGCTTACGATTGAGCTTGATCTGTACTGGACTGAGAGTAAAGGCTTTCTCACTCTGTTGTTGGTGCAGTTGTGTCCCCAGGTCTTTATCAACGGAGCTAACCAGGTCAAGAAATAGAGCGTGAAGATTACGACCATTAAGATGGGTTTTTAGCAGTGGCGATCGCGGGACAAAGTTAATAACTAAACTGTAGGGCATTTTTCTAGAAAATTATAA
>NZ_CAWLTV010000025.1:0-3434 GCF_963864045.1 Picosynechococcus sp. NKBG042902
CCCTGTTGGTCACTGCGCAACGACCAGTTACCATTGCTCGTCAAACAAGCCACAAAGGGTGCTTGGGGATATTGCCCATAGAGTCGCGCACAAATGTCAGACGTTAATCCATCTTCCTCAACGGATAGGGCCACAAAGGGAATATCCGGGTAGCCCGCCACCGCACCAAACTCAACCCGCGCCACCGCCGCCGCGATCGCCTCTTGTTTTTCGATGAGTAATGCCCGACCAATGGGAACGAGGGTGAGTATATCCATCTGTTCTAGCTCGTCCATCATGGCGAAGGTGCGGCCAATCTTGCCCATCGCCTCGTGGATTTCTTCGGTGTGGGGGAGTTGGTTTTGCCACAGATCGCGATCGCGCACATAGGTTAGAAAATCAGGCAAGGGGCGCTCTGGAAATAACGTCCGCCAAGCCAGGGTTGCGCCACATTCAGCCATGGAAAAATGGATCGTCGGCTGGGCCAAAATGCCCGCACTCAAGGACTCTAGGGCGGTTTTGTGGTGGTCAATGATCGTCACCGTTACCCCCTGGGCCTGCCAGTCCCGAATTTGGCGATCGCCATAACAAAAATCCACAATGAACAGGCGATCGCCCTGGTGTGGTTTGACGGGGGGCGGTTCCCCGTGGCGGGCCCCAAGTACCGTCGCCGCCGGATATTTTTTATGGACAACCCAGGCCGCCGCAATCCCATCGGCACAATCGAGGCCGGGCTTGAGCTGGTGATACAAAATAAAATCTGCCATATAGTCCATTTTAAACACGACAGCCCATCCCCCAGCGGCAAAGATTAAAAGTCTGTTTTTCAAGGGTGGCTAGGGAGGATCGGCGATCGCCAATTAACTTTGCTCTACCTAAAGAAGACCCCCTTTCATGGCGTTTTGTAGGATTGACCTGTTCAAAAAAAACGAAGAGGAATCCTCAACCATGATCACCGTCAAAGTTGTTTCCAAAAGCACCGGCAAAGACCTCAAAGGAAAACGCGTCAGACTCGGTTTTGATGGCAATTGGTTACCGGGAAATTTAAGCGCAGATGAATATACCGATAGCAACGGCGAAGCCCACTTTGATTACGATTCGGCGAAGGGTTGCATCTATGTCAACGGTTCTACCAAGTATCGCGGTCGCTTGGAGGGGCGCATTGTGGTCTACATCTAAACCCTAATCCTCAGTCCCCCCTGCCCTTGGGGGGCAACGCTTCACCTCTTATTGACTCTCATTTTTAGCGAGACCGAAAACGATGGAAACGGAATTCAAATTTAGCCGTGATTTCAAACATATCGAGTGGTTCAACACTTACAAACTCAACTTTCTGCGGGCCCTTTTTGCCACGCCGATCTTGGCAGTGATCTCCGCGAACTCGCCCGATGTGAATTACTTTTTCATTTTTTTCATTTATCCTTTCATCTATCCCATTTTGACGGGGCCAATCATCTACTTTCTCTTTCTCGTCATCGACGCAATCTGTAGCTTCATGGATAACCATGCCCTTGACCTCATCATTGGCCAAGGGATCAAAATGGTTCTCTCCTTGGGGATGATTGCCTGCGGTGATCCCTTCGTCTATCTACTGCATAAGCTGACGTTCAAACGCTACCCTGGTCTGGTTCCGGTTAGAAAGCCTGGTCTTATTTCATTTTGTCCGATTATTTTCGTCATCACTCCCCCACAGGAGCGACTGGCTGGGCTGGGGCCGGGTGAACTAGATGAGTTGGATGAACTGGATAGGGACGAAGTAGAAGACAATCATCAAATCTAAAGCTGATCCCCCCAGTAGCAAAAAGGGGGGATCTTTGGCCTGTGGCGATCGCCTTAGTTTTGGTTGCCTTAATTCCGGTCGGTTAGTTCTGGTCGGCGTAGCTACGGCGCACTAATTTCAAGTAGCTTTTGGCGGTGTCGTAGGGGACTTTGAGGTGTTTGGCGATCGCCTTGAGGGATTCTCCGGCTTGGTAGCGCACAAAGATCGTCGCCCGCGTCCGACAGACTTTTTGGGCGCGATCGCCATTGGGTCGTTTTTGCTGCTGTAAAAGGTGCGCTGTCACGGATTCGATGCGCCGCTGTCGCTCCTCTGGATCGAGCACCAGATCGAGGGGCTGGTGGGGGTGCCGCTCCTGGAACCGTTGCCGCAACAGTTCATTTTCGGCCTGGAGGGTCGCCAGTTGCGATCGCCAGACCGCTGGCACAACCGCCGCCGTTTCTGTGGAGGGCGTTTGTAGGGCTTCGAGGCGTGCCATCGCCCGCTTCAGGGTTTTCCCCTGGACATGGACTGCTGTATGGATAATCTGTTGCAACGAAATATCCACCACCGTCGGCTGTTCGACAATATTATGGATCGCGTGGCGATGTTTGAGGGCGAGGCGCAAATCTGCCTGGAGTTCCGCGAGGGCGGCCTGGAGATCTGCGGCTAGGGGGGCTGCTCCGGGCTGCGGTTCCCGAAACAAAAAACCGTCCGTCTCCCAACCAGTAATCCCCTGGATCCAGGTGCGAATCCCCAGGGTGGCAAATTTCCGGAAGGCTTGTTGGGCTTCCTTGGTGGGCCGTTGCGACTCAAAGGCATACCACTCCAAAATACGGGCGCACACATGGTCTTTCAGTACCCGTGTCTGCTGAAACTCATCACAACTGATTGACAGGGTCAATTCCTTGTCCTGTAAGGGTTTCAAAAATTCCGGACAAGAACTCGTCATAACCCTCTTGACGAGTTTATTAACTGATGAAGCATCGACACCACAGAGGCGGGCTAACCCGGATTGGCTCATGCCGGATTCCCCCGTTGCTTGGATTGTGAAAAATTCGATGTCGTTTTCTGCGTAGCGTAAAATAGCCATGGTGACCTCCTGTGAAGGTTACGCCCAGTGGGGTTTTGGTGTGGCTGCACCAGGCCCGCGACTGGGGTTTAACGTTGGTTTAAAGATTTTAAATTGCCCACATTTTACCCCAGGGCTGACAATATCCTGTCCCTAAAAGCAGTCAACCGTTACGAAATCTAAAGTTATGGCCCCAAAGCTGGCCTAATTTCCAGGGGATGTATAGACTAAAAAACAAGTTTAGGAACTGCGATCTCCACAGGTCGCCCGAACCTTGAAAGCCGCATTATTACGTTGACCTATGGAGATGCCTTACCCAGTAAGGTTTTCAGGCGTCGAAAAAGAGTAATTTCCAAGGGTTTTGGTCTGATTTTTCGGCTGTTTTGACCCCTATGGAGATCCGCAGGGTTCAAAGGCAGTCAGAGCAAAGGTTTCAAAATGGGTCTCTTTCCAACCCAACTCCCCGCAAGGGGACGGAAACCCCGCCCCCCAACGGGACGACCAAAACCTGCTGGGGTCTTTCCAACCCAACTCCCCGCAAGGGGACGGAAACTCCCACGTATGTGGGGTTTGAAGTGTTTTTCTCAAGCTTTCCAACCCAACTCCCCGCAAGGGGACGGAAACACC
>NZ_CAWLTV010000026.1:0-4311 GCF_963864045.1 Picosynechococcus sp. NKBG042902
CCCGAAAAAAACGCCCAAATCCTCAGCAGATTCAGGCGCAGTTTTGTTGAAGTGATTGAATTACAGCCTAGAATCCCATTGCCTTAGCCACCGCTGCCATATTTGCAGGAATTCCGGTTTGCCCTTTTGATAAACTGTGGGCGATCGCCGCATCGGGATCTTTTAAACCATTACCCGTCAAGACACAGACCACAGTTGCTCCTGTTGGCACTTGATCTTTGACTTTCAAAAGTCCGGCCACCGAGGCGGCACTGGCAGGTTCACAAAAAATGCCTTCGTTAGCCCCAAGCTTGCGATAAGCCTCAATAATTTCTTCGTCGGTCACCGCATTAAAAGCCCCTTGGCTAGCCGCTTGCACCCCGTGGGCTTTGTCCCAGTTTACCGGGTTACCAATGCGAATTGCCGTTGCCAGGGTTTCCGGGTTATGGACAGGCCCTCCCTGGATAAACGGTGCCGCACCAGACGCTTGAAAGCCCATCATCCGGGGGAGCTTCGTCGCTTTATTTAGTTCATGGTATTCACAAAATCCCATCCAATAGGCTGTGATATTCCCTGCATTGCCTACGGGGATACAAAGCCAATCCGGTGCTTCACCGAGGGCATCGACCACTTCAAATGCTGCGGTTTTTTGACCCTGGAGCCGGTAGGGATTCACAGAATTGACCAGTGTTACAGGGTAATTTTCCGACATTTGTCGCACGATGCTGAGGGCGTTATCAAAGTTGCCTTCAATGGCGATCACTTCAGCCCCATATAACAAAGCCTGGGCTAATTTTCCTAGGGCCACATAACCATCGGGAATTAGGACAAATGCCCGTAGACCTGCCCGTCTAGCATAGGCAGCAGCAGCGGCAGATGTGTTCCCAGTACTCGCACAAATTACGGCTTCGGCCCCTGCTTCCTTGGCTTTGGTAATTGCCATGGTCATGCCCCGGTCTTTAAAGCTCCCCGTGGGATTTAGGCCGTCATATTTAGCATAGACTTGCACCCCACGACCAATTTCTGCGGCAATACTGGGAATGGGAATCAGGGGAGTATTGCCTTCGTAGAGGGTCACCACGGGGGTGCTGTCGGTTACGGGGAGATATTGGCGATACGCGTTAATCAGACCCGGCCACTTAGCAGCATGGTGGGTCGGAAAGGGAGCAGAGGTCGGATCGGCTTTAGGAGTACTCAGAACCACAATTGTTCTCTTAAAGTTTAGAAAGTGTAGTCAAACAAACGAAATCTTCTCTAAAGGGTAGCAGCAAGGGGCTATCTGGGCTAGTCACAGGGGCGATCGCCGCCGCATTGGTACAGGGATTTTAAGAAAAGATTAACGTGGATTAACTATTCTAAGAGTTTAGGGGCATAGATGGGCGGCCACGGTTACTGCAAATTCTTCTTCAAAGATCTCCTTGTTATAGTTTAAACTCCAGAGCTCTAGTTCGCAGGCATCATCCCTATGGGTTGGGGTCAGCTTGAGGGTGAGTAAACGCTGTTTCGCATCGAAGTCACACTGAATTTCGGCGATCGCCCCCACCTGACGTCGGTCAAGGGCCACCGCAAGCCGCATGATCGCACTCAGCTCACTCACCATCTGTCGGTGTTCTTTGTGGATGAGATTTTGATAATTTTCGTGTTTTTTCTTCGGCTTGCTTTTGCGGTGGTAGCGGGCGAGGTTCGCGACGATTTCTAATTGGGTCTCATTGAAACCGAGGAGCTCTGCATTACGAATCAGATAGTAGGAATGTTTATGGTGGGCCGCATGGCTAATGTAAAGACCACAGTTATGGAGAATCGCCGCTGCCCAGAGCATTTCCCTCGCTTCGGTGTCCCATTGGTGCAGCCCCCCCTGGAGCTGATCAAAGAGACTCAGAGAAAATACGGCAGTGCGTTTACTGGCGACCAAATCAACGCGATATTTTTTGGCGATCGCCATCACACTCCGTTCTCGAATCGAACTTTGGTATTGCAGGCGACTTTCAATCAAACCATGGGAAAGCATCCAGTCGACGATCACCCCTTCCCGCAACGCCCGTTCACAGAGGGTAATTTTTTTCAGCTGCAATAGATCCATCGCTTCTTGGAGGATGATTGCCCCTGCCAGGATAATTTCTGCGCGCTTATCGGACATCCCTGGTAAATTTGAGCGCTCCCGACAATTAAGCTCCCGCATCTGTTGGATCAATTTGCCCAAGTCTTGACGCGAAAACGTATAGCCATGGAGGGGATTAGGCACATTCCCTAAATCTGCCATCGCGTGCATTGCTGCCAAGGTTTCAATGGTGCCAGAGGTGCCGATCATTTGTACCTGTTCTTCCGGGAAAAGATGCTCTTGTAGTTCTTCAATGGGACGCTCTAACATCCCCCGAATATAAGCTTGTAGGGCCGCAAATTCCCGGTTGCTAATTGGATCAGTATTCACAAAATCCTGGGTTAACCGCACCGCTCCCACCTTTGTGCTGCTAAGAAAGCGTGCTTCATGGCTTTCTACCAGGCTAATTTCTGTCGAACCGCCCCCAATATCAATCAAAACATGGGGTTGTTGGTTAAAGTCAACGGCTGATAAAACGCCGAGGTAGATACGGCGCGCTTCTTCTTGGCCGGAGATTAGATCAACTTCTAAGCCTAGTTCTGCTTCAATCCGTTGCAAAAATTCTCGACCATTGGGGGCTTCTCGCACGGCACTGGTTGCCACTGCTACTAAAGAATCCACCTGAAAACTCGTCGCTAGATCCTGACAACGACGGAGGGCATTTAAAGAACGATCCATGGCGGCTTCCGTCAGGTTTCCTGTGAGGCGATCGCGATGACCAAGGCGCACCGTATCTTTTTCCCGGGCCACAATTGTAAATGCGGGCAGGCTGGGTTGAATTTTGACAATCACCATGTGAATTGAGTTGGTGCCGATATCAATCGCTGCTAGGGTACAGTCCTCCCCTTGGGTGACATTCGCAAATTGAGTGGAATTCGTTTTAAGCTGATAGACGGAAGTAGCCATAGATTTATGTCTGTCATCTTTGCTGACTTCTCTATTATTAAGGATTACCTCCGATTTACTGATTTTTTATGACATCTCTTCGTTGAACATCTATGGTTTCTGAGCCTACCTGGAAAAAAATTATCTATTTATTACGCTGGGATAAACCGGCAGGTCGCTTAATTCTAATCATTCCTGCCCTATGGGCCGTCTTCTTAGCGGCTGAGGCCAAACCCGACTGGAAACTGGTCTTAGTGATTATCCTTGGAGCAATTACAACCAGTGCTGCGGGCTGCGTTGTAAATGATTTATGGGACCGAGATATAGATCCCAAAGTGGAACGAACAAAAGTTCGCCCCCTCGCTTCCAAAGCTCTCACGGTCAAAGTAGGAATTATTACGGCGATCGCCTTCTTTTTGTGTGCCGCCGGATTAGCTTTTTATTTTAATCCCTGGACAAATCCCCTTAGTTTTTGGCTATGCGTCGCCGCAGTGCCCGTGATTATTGCTTACCCTCTGGCAAAACGTTTCTTTCCAGTACCTCAACTTGTTTTGGCGATCGCCTGGGGCTTTGCCGTTCTCATTAGTTGGAGTGCTGTGACCCAAAATTTAACTGCTGCAACCTGGCTGTTATGGGGTGCAACAGTTTTCTGGACTTTAGGTTTTGATACCATCTACGCTCTCTCCGACCGGGATGATGATTTGAAAATTGGCATTAATTCTAGCGCTATTTTTTTTGGTAAATTTGCCCCCGAAGCCGTCGGTATTTTCTTTGTCTTAACAGCGACTTGTCTTGCTATTCTAGGCAAAACATTGAATATTAATCTTTTGATTTACGGTATCGCCTGGGCGATCGCTGTCGGTCTTTGGTTTAAACAATATCTAAAAATTCGGAAACCCAATCTTCCCCGCAAAGCCTACAATCGACTCTTCGAAGAGAACGTTACGATTGGCTTTATTCTCCTCAGTGGAATGATTAGTAGCTTTATATTTTAGACCTCTCAGTTACTTAGAAAATATCACAAGCTGTCATGGTAGAAAGACAGCTTTACTGTAGTTCTACACGACAAATAAAGCCCTCAACCTGTAGATTGAGTGCTTTGATTAGAATATAAAGTTGAAGAATAAGATATTCAGTTTTCCATAAAAGAGAGAAGCTTGGCATTGAGCTATTTTCCCGGTAGGCTACCCCACAGGTATCGTCGCCGCTATAGCGTTTCACATCTGAGTTCGGGATGGAATCAGTGTGGTTCCACTATGCTAAAAACACCAAGCAGTGGTGTGGTCTCACACCCTCAAGACTGCACAAAATACTCATTAGTTCATCGAAATACTTAGTCTAACCATCTG
>NZ_CAWLTV010000027.1:0-4921 GCF_963864045.1 Picosynechococcus sp. NKBG042902
CCCCGCAAGGGGACGGAAACCCCGGGGCAGGAGTTTCGTATGAATTTCGTAATTTGTTCGTTCCACATCCCCAAAAAACCCCCGCAAGGGGACGGAAACCAGCAGGTATCAGCTAGCTGCTCAATCAAACTTTCCGGGGTTCCACATCCCAAAAACCCCGCAAGGGGACGGAAACTTGATTCCCGGTCTAGCCAAGTCCACTAAGCGCAGCAGTTCCACATCCCAAAAACCCCGCAAGGGGACGGAAACAGCAAAAATAAGCGCATTCTTGAAGTCTTTATCAGTGGTTCCACATCCCAAAAACCCCGCAAGGGGACGGAAACCTGTTTGAGGTTGAACGGGCGAAGCGTGCTGAGTTACTTAGTTCCACATCCCAAAAACCCCGCAAGGGGACGGAAACTGCAGAATTGAACAACTTGCATCAAGTATTAAAAGACCTGCGTTCCACATCCCAAAAACCCCGCAAGGAGACGGAAACAACAATCTCTAGGTTCCAATTTGCTTTGAATGGTCACAACAGAATATGGCTTGTGGGGTAGAAATTGTTGATTATCATTCGTGAGGCATAGATCGTTATGGTTCGTATACCCAGTCATCGCGTCCCGACTCATCCAGGAGAAATGTTGCGGCAAGAATTTCTAGAGCCTTTGGGCCTAACCCAAAAGGCTTTAGCAGTTGAATTGCGCGTTCCATACCAGCGGATCAACGAATTAATTAGAGGAAAACGAGGAATCACACCAAGTACCGCATTACGCCTCGCAAAATTCTTTGGCAATACGGCAGATTTTTGGCTAAATTTGCAGTTGCGCTGGGATTTGTACCATGTACAACGAGCAGAAGCCCAGGAACTCGCAAAAATCGAGACCCATGTACCAGCTTGACAAAGGCTATATTTTTCAAACTCAGATGATTTTTATTTCCCTTAAGTTTGGCAATGGTGAAATGCGCTGTGATGAAAAACTTTGACTGTCCATGACGCGATCGCCACGGGAAAATGTCACAATTTAACCATGAGTTTAGCCAGTGTCTATAAAAGAAAGCGTACAGAATTACTAGGTTTGACCTTTCAATTGCGACCCCGCACAGGGGGTCATTTAGGTCAACACTATGCTAAGGGTCTACATGCTTGGTTTCTCCATGGGATCCAAAAGATTGACCCCGAACTATCGGCATCATTACATGACGGTCAAGGGAAAAAGGCTTTTTGTTTATCGCGGCTCTGGATGGAGGGTCATGGCCTATCGTTGCGTCTTGACCCCAAGGTGGATTGCCGCTGGTCTTTGCATTGCTTATCCCAGGAAGCAGTTGATGGGGTGTTGCATTGGTTAGCGGTGCAGCAACCCCAAGTTTTGTCCTTACGAGAATTTGAGCTAGATATTGTCAAGATCGATGTGTCGTTGCCCGCCTATACCTATGGCGGTCTCTGGCGTAAGGACGTTGTCGATCAAGTTGCCTTGCAGTTTATTTCGCCCACAGCCTTTCGCCGTCGGGGTCAACATTTCCCCTTGCCCCTACCCCGCAATGTATTCCAAAGTTATCTGCGCCGATGGAATCATTTTTCGGGGCGATCGCCGCAAGCGGATGATTTTTTAGATTGGGTTGATGAATTTGTGGTGGTACAGCAGCATCACATTGAGACGCGGCGGGTTGCAGCGGGTAAGCGGGGCTTATTGACTGGATTTGTGGGTTCTGTCGTGTTTCGTGTATCGCCCCAGGGGACAGAATTTACCGACTATGTCCATTTATTTTCCGCCTTAGGTCATCTGGCTCCCTACTGTGGCACCGGTCACAAGACCACCTTTGGTTTGGGCCAAACGGTTTTGGGCAGAGATAAAACAGTACCGCGATTAGCAATGGATGGGCTGGCTGAGCAGTTGTTATTAGAAAGGGTCGCCCATTTACAGGAGATTTTTTTGGGTCAACGGCAACGACAGGGGGGCGATCGCGCCAAAAAAACAGCAGCATTGTGGGCCATGATCCTTGCGCGGCGGGAACGGGGCGATCGCCTCGAAGCCATCGCAGCGGACTTGGAGATTCCCTACGAAACAGCGAAAAGTTATGGCAAATTAGCACGGCGATCGCTGCGGGAGTCAGGGCATTAGCGACTTAGGGAGAACGGATCAGTTGATAGATTTTTTGTAAGAGTGGGGCGGGGAGTGGCGTTGTTGCTTCCCGTTCGGTGGCATCGAGGGTGAGCTCTAGAATTGGGTTTTGGCTATGGAGTTGGTCGGGGCTGTTGGGGCAGTGGTGAACAATGCCGACGGCCTTAAGATTTGCCCGTTCGCCACAAAATTGGTGCCAGGGGGCGATCGCCTGGGGATCATCGCTGATGATCAAATAATGGCTACAGGCTTCGAGGATGGGGAGTTGTCTGGGGTCGCTATCACTATTGACCGCCACAATAACCAAATCCCGTTGGCGACGGAGCTTGAGGAGAGTTTCTGCATAGGTAGCATCCGGTTGCTCGGCGGGCGAGTGGCCTTGGAGTTGCCAATGGCCTTGGGGCTCCCAATGGGCTTTTTGGTAGGCAATTTGGGAATAGTCGGCGGCTAATGTTTGCTGTAAAGTCTGGCTAAAGTGGTCTTTGCTGGGGTGGTTCGGGCCAACCACCAGGAGCGCAGGGGCGAGATTGGGCTGGGTATCGATTTGGGTGGGATCAATGGGGAGGACTTGACCAATGTTTGTTTGGGTCGAATGGGTCGCGACTACCACGGCACCGAGGCGGGGATCATAGCAGGCCACCCAGGCGGTCGGGTGGAGTTCATGGGTCAGGTAGGCATAGAGCCAAATAGGGGCACGACCGGAGATCACTACGCCCCCACGGGTATTCAGGGAGGCGGGGATGGTGATTTTCCCCAGATCCTGGGGTTGGATCAGGCGATCGCCACTGGTCAGCTCAAGGGTGAGGACTTGATAGGGGAGCTCGCGATAATAACAGGTCGGAGAAAGGGAGATCGAAATAGGTGAGGGGAGCACTGGGGCCATTGTCTTGCCATGAATCTTCGGGACACCCTATAGTATTAACCATCCATGAAAAGGGCTCTTCGTTATGGCCAGCTTGCTCGAAAACCCAACGCCGCTCCTCCTCCATCGTTTATCGGGAGGGCAATTGATCAATCGTTTTGAGCGGAGTATTCGTCTGTGGTACATGGTACAGCAGATGTACGGAAATGATGGTCAGAAGTGGCGATCGCAAATCACGGAGCCTTTTAGATATAAGGATTTCAGCGAAAAACTCTTTGCCAGCAGCCACAATTTAGACACGACGGCCAAGCGAGAGGAACTGTCACAACTGTGTGCTAATACGAGCTGCATCTGCCAGCAATCCGCCCTAGAAATTTTACAACTAACCGCGCCGACCAAACGGCAACGATGGCTCAAAGAAGTGTCCCTCTTCAGTGGTTTGGATACCGCAGAACTCACCAAGCGGTTAGAGATATATCCTTTTCGGGTGAGTCACCGTTCCCTCCAGATGGATTTAAAAATGCTGGAAGAATTGGGTTGGCTCAAGTCCATAGAGCGTGGTTCCTATGGGTTTATCCCAGAGGATCAATTACCCAACCCAGAGCGCGACACCCATTCGTCTCCAGGTAATGATGATGATCGAGAGTCGGTCGATTTTGCCCATATCCTCGAAGATATTGCTTTTTTGCAGGGACATTTACATCTGCGTCTGGATGAACTGGAGACGCAATTAAAACACCGTCAGGTGTTGTCCTTATTGCCACGGCGAATTTTGGTGCATTTTGAGCACATTATCCCTGAGGATCATCACACCAGCGATCGCATCGGGGATCATCAAGCTTGCTTAGAGAAGTTATGGCGATCGCCAAAAGGGGGAATTGTCCGGTTTCGTTACCGGGTCTTTCGGGAGCAAGGGCGCGAGGCGGATGTGATTGTCTATCCGGTTTGTTTGCATTATGTGCGGCGGGCGAAATATCTCTCTGCCTATGGCATCGACCCTTGGGGAAAGGTGGCTTGGTATAATTATCGTCTGGATGCGATCGCCTCGTCCCTAGAGGTTTTACCCCAGGGCTCTGAGTTGATCCCGGAGACACTGCGGCAGATGTCGCGCCAAAACAATTTACCGACAACAGAGGACATCGTAGAAGCGCTCTTAGCGGCTTGGGGCTTTGATTTTTATTTGCCGAAATTGTACTTAATCTTGCGGTTCCCTGAGGCATTTGAGCGGTGGTATGTGCGGGACTCCTATCGCCATGAAACGTTTCAGCGTTTGGATCCTGGGCAATTGCGCCAAGTCCTTGATAATCCAGAGTTGGTTGCGCCCCAGGAACGGCAGCAGATCGAGGCGCTCTTGGCTCGTTATTCAGATACGGACAATCATATTTTTTATGGGGTTTGGGTGCGCTGGCCGGATCCGAATTTGGTATTGCGACTGCGGGATTGGGGGCCGAACGGGGAAGTGATTGCGCCGTTGGTCGTGCGGCATCATCTGCGGGATGAGGTGCGGATTCAGAGTAATTTCTACGGCTAAGAAAAATAAACAGAACCTAGCACAAACAAATATTCCCCCCTTTTTGTAAGGGGGGCTAGGGGGGATCTACCCCCAGCGGGGTAAAAAAGTGCCGTTAATTGCGGCTGTTTTTTTGAAAGGGCGAGATCTCCAACTTTCCTGTTGCAAAGGGGAGGGCTATTTATCAGTTTCCATCCCCCTAAGTGAATTTTATCTTTAAGCCAAAAACGACAAAACAAATATTCCCCCCTTTTTGTAAGGGGGGCCAGGGGGAATCTACTCCCAGCGGGGTAAAAAAGTACCGTTAATTATGGCTGTTGATTTGGAAGGGTGGGATCTCCCTAATCCCTACTGCTGTAAAGGAGAGGATGAGGATCCCCCCAACCCCCCTTTCTCAAGGGGGGAGCCATGGGTTTCCGTCCCCTTGCGGGGAGTTGGGTTGGAAAG
>NZ_CAWLTV010000028.1:0-5079 GCF_963864045.1 Picosynechococcus sp. NKBG042902
AAATATCACAGCTTCCATGCCATTGAGAATTTTGAATCAAATCATCCGCAGGAACCACAGTAGAAGGAGTTGCTGCACATTCTTCTTCGATCATCTCAATGACTTCAGAAGCCTTTTCGACATAGGCATAGCCTTCTTTCCCGATATAGCAACCAAAACCTTCTACAGCGCGTAAAGCCTCTAATTTTTTTGCAGATTGTGAGACAACAAAGCCGCTTAACTGTTCTGTAAAGAAATATTCCCAAGTATGGAGTTGAAAATTTTTACCTTTGCCTTTGATAACTAACTTAGAAAAGTCATCATGGTTAAACTCTTGCATCCCTTTACGATAGGTGCGATGAATGCCAGTCCATTCACTTAGATCAGGATATGCACCTAAGGTGATGTAATCCGGTGGCAGTAAATAGGTTGGTGGTTTTTCTTTATTAACCTTTGTCTCAGGAATCTCTAAGCAAGCTTTCATCATGGTCAGTCGCCGTAGAAAACCAGACAAACTTGTGGGAGGAACGAAGGGATAGGTTGCAATGTTTAAGATCGAACTGGGGATCATCCTAAACGTCATTGCCGCCGTAGGTTTTATGGTGAGTTGAAGGCAATACATGGCTTATTTCTGGAGAACATTATCGACGAACGTACTGGAATAGTCTTGTAATTTCGTTAGGGCTGCGTCACCGCTCCATCGTTCAAAGTGATTGAGTTCAACATGATGTTCACCTTCATGTTCTGGAATTTGCGATAGACGAATAAAATCATTTACGGCAATCTCTGGATCGGTCACAGAAGGAGAGATAACAGGTCTTTTTCCTCGTGGCACAAGGTAACGATCTACAACTAGCAACGGCTGATTTGTTTCTGGGTTTTCGGCGATCGCCACCCCTTTAGGATTACCGGAGCCAATGCGTGGGAGAGCATCAAGAAAGGCATAGGCAACAGCGGCAAAATCTTGATCCGTAATGCTTAAGCCGTGGTTAGAAACAGGGTATAGAATACCGGGCTGATTGTATTGCCGCTTAAAAGGAATGGGTGTTTCATCCTTGCCACTTTTTGGGCTTGCCATACGGGATGGGTGCATTGCCCGCTGCTTCTCTTCTGGATCAATGTTTTGAATCGCGACACCGCCACCGTGGCTTACGCGACCGATCAATGTTTTCTTGCCAGCTTCTAAACCACCAAATACAGAGCAAATTGGGCATTCAATTTCTGCACAGGTAGCAGGAATTCCGCATTTCAGCTTATCGCCTAACAGAGTGCCATCTTTATGGGGCGCCCAAATCAAACAACGTCGTTCAACACCCCGTCTTTTAGTTGGCGAGATATAGCATTTTTCTAAAGATTGACCATCACGAGTGCTAAGTTTAACAACCTCTACCATGTTGACGTTGACTTGTACTTCATGCCCTAAATAAAGCTCTTGAGAGCCTTCAAGAATGGCATAGATATCAAAGTGAAGACGAGTATTATCAGTGATTTGGGATAATCCAGTAGCCATTTTTAATTATCTCCAGAATTTTTAGATTTACGGACAAGTTCGGGGAAACGAGTATAAAGAGAAAGTTTCAATTGATAGGTTAATTCTTTCCAATCTTTCTCTTGAGAATAGTCATCACTGTCTGCAAAATGAGCATAGGCATTGGTGACATCATCAATATAAAGTTGTAACCAAGTTTTTCCTTCTTTCTCCTGTTCTCGCTCTGATTGACCAAGGGTCTGCAAAAGCTCCTGAGTTTGCTGATAAATGAAATAGTTATCAGGATTTTTCCAAAGTCGAGCCTGAACAATTGTCTCAACTCCTAAGGTTGCGTAATAACCAAAAAAGTTAGGATCATCAACTTTTTCAATTAATTTACTCATCTCTCTACGATAGTCTTCCTCTTTTTCTTTAGACTTTAGAGAACTTTCCATAGAGCCAACAAAGGCAGCCGTTAAACCCGTTAAGGCAGCAACATCTTTATAAAGACGCGCTCGTTTAGCTAGTCGCTTATTAGAGGTCATGTTATTTCCTAAATCATGTTGGATAGTTTGCCAGTAAAGTTGACGTACTTTTTCTAATTCAAAACAATCGGAGTAAGTAACATTTTTAGTTGTTGAATATTCTGCCAAATAGGGCATATTTTTTTGTATATGGCGGATAGCATCTCCTAGCTTTAGATTGATTTCTTTTCCGCTCTCAATAATGCTTTGTCCATAGCCTGCAATGATTCCTTTAACGAAAATAAGATGGCGGTTAGATAAAATAATCGGCTCACTTGCTTGGGTGATTAAAGAAAACTTAAAGTCTTGTAATACCTCCACGCTAAATAATGAAGCAACTTTGGCGATCGCATATTGTACTTGACCTAACTTAGACGAAGCAGCGTCTCCTTTTGACGTTTTATCAGAAGTAAGAACAATATATTTACCTGCATTGAGATTCATTTCTTTACAGGTCAGCATCCTCAAATAATCTTTAAGTTTGAGTTGCGTTGATACCTGATTATCTGCTGCTTCTAGCTTTAAAATAATGCTCTCATCTGTCACCTTTAAAGGCGAAGCAAATGCTAACAAGGCACAGGAATCACAGATATGAGGCCTGCCCTCACCCAATGCTGATTGACGACGCTGAGATGGTCGCTCAAACATAAATCGCAGGACTTGCCATTTTGCAGTTTTAGGATCGAGATCTATCCCACAGGAATAACAAAACTCTTTGTGATCATCTCCCGGCGATCGCGATCTTGGTGTGACGATCTCTTCCGTCAGGACTGGCGCAGGTAATTGGTCAAACTGATCTTCTTTCAGTTCTAGCAATCGATACATTTCAATAAGACACTTAGCAAAAATATCTCCCCGTGTTCCATTAATTTGATCAGTTGCCGTTTTAGTAAAGCCTTTCGCAATAGCTTTGATTTGAAGAAAGGTTTCAGGAGATTTCTTTAGATCCTCTTTTATAAAGATAAATGGATCTCCTCCACTTTCCTCTAGAAGTAGCTGTTTTTGGTTTACAAAATCCTCTGAAAAAATAAGTTTTTCAATGATTTTTTCTTTTTGCTTTACAAGCTTATTCCTGTCTTTTTTTGCAAGATTATCTTGCCGCAACTGACTTTCAATGCTTTTTAAATCTTGATTTAGATTTTTTTGTTCTTCAAGCATTTTTTGAAAAGACTTGGAGAATAGCTCTTGATATTTTGCTGCTTCTTTAGCTTGCATAGCCTCTTTATCAGCGATTTCTTTTGTCTTTGATTTTTTGATCCTTTTCAGAAAGTTCTTGAGTCTCTAATTCTTTATACAGGATATCAATTTTATTTTGGCGATCACTTTGTCTTTGCTTTGCATCTCGCCATACTGCAAAATACCAAGCAGCAAGCATATGCGCTTGTGATTGATTAATCACTGGAATTTCTAAGGCACTGAAGCCACGACCAGAAAGCGTTATAGACTTTAACATTGCGACAAATGTCTGCATTAAACCCGGTAATTCATATCGAGGCAAGCCATACTCAGAAAAAGCGACTTCCTGTAAAAACTTTTTCCATAGCTCTGTAAAGTCGGGAATGCTTTGATTAGGAATAAATAGCTCTACATGGCGATCGCTCTCATTTAAAACTGCAATTTTATAGACTTTTTGTAAATATTCTAAGTAACGCTCAATAATGCTTTCAGTGGATAATCGAGCTTGCAATTCTCCCGGTAATGTCGATTTAAAGAGAATTTTTAAAGATCCAATTTCCTGATTCTGAAAATAGATTTTGTTTGCTTTAATATGTAAATTCCATAGAAAATCAACATTGTTATTTGAAGGCAATATATTTAATTGCCGTATCAGTTGAGAATTGCTAAAGTTTTTTGCGATTGATTGAGCTATAACCTTAATCTCAGAATTAGATTTTAAGCTAATAATTAGTGAATTTTTGGCACTTCTCTCAAGCAACTGTGAGCAGGAGACTGCACTTACTAAAATTTTCAAGGCCCGTAATCGCTGAGAACTAATAAACATGAGCTTCAAAGTAGCGGTAGAGAGATATCACTCGAAAGTGTCCGTAAATCCTTGTTGATATCAATCATAACTGACAAAATTGAAATTAGATCACAGTGTAAGGACAAAGTACACGGACACTTTTGGTATGAGTCGAAGAGGCCAGTCAGTTACGTTATCGCTAAGGGAGTTGGAAAAAGCTCAGCTTGAGGAGTTGGCCCTAGAGTTTGGCTGTGAGTGGGGCGATCGCCCGAATATCTCTAAGCTCATCAAGCAGATTGCCAAACGGGAGCTTAAAATCGCGCCGAATAACGATTGGCAACTGGAGCGGATTAATGTTTTGGAGAAGATCAGGATATTTCTGATAGATCAAGGCAGAATGGCGGAGGCGATCGCCCTTGCCCAGATCTTAAGCGAACGAGGTGAACTCAAAGACATTGCCTTAAAGCGAGAAATCGAAAAATTCTTACAACAGCCTCTCCCAACATGGCGACAGCGCATTGATAGTTTTATTCGCTGTCAACAACCCTTTCAGTTGTCCTATCAAGATGCCCAAGGGCGAATTTGGAGTTTCTCGATCCATCACGCTCAAATCGTTACCCACGAAAAACGCCAATACCTTGACTGTTGGGCAACGGAAACGGAAGGAAATCTTGATTTACCTGAACTGCAACACAACTGGAGTTTGCGTTTAGACCGGATTCAGGATGCTGCCGTCAGTCCCCTCAATGAAAAATGGCGATCGCACCTCGATAGCATTTCTGTAGAACTACACTTGTATCGAGGATTGGCTTTTGCTTATCAAGGGAAAAGTACCGATGTCCATAATGATTGGCATCCAGAACTCCCTAAAACGCGCCAAGTCATTCGCCAGGTGACTAGTACATTTTGGTTTTTTCGGGAAATCTTACCTTATGGGAAAGATTGTAAGATTATTGCCCCTCAATCTATCAGTGATCTTTTTAAACAAGATCTTGAGGCACTCTATCAAATGTATAACCCAAAACATTGATATTCTTTCTGACAAAGTTGCGCAAACTAGAGAGTTTTATCCAGAGCATTTTGTTGGTGAACTCATGTTTCAGAACGACAATACCGATGAATGTGAAGTTTATGCTTCCCTCACA
>NZ_CAWLTV010000029.1:0-5149 GCF_963864045.1 Picosynechococcus sp. NKBG042902
TTTAAGGACAAGCCCTCGGTCTGTTAGGACATCTCGGCTCCATATGTTGCCACACTTCCACCTAATGCCTATTAACGGGTGTTCTTCCCGTGACCTTACTGGATTAACTCCATGAGAGCACTCATCTTGAGGTGGGCTTCCCACTTAGATGCTTTCAGCGGTTATCCGCTCCGCACTTGGCTACCCTGCGTTTACCGTTGGCACGATAACAGGTACACCAGCGGTGCGTCCTTCCCGGTCCTCTCGTACTAAGGAAGACTCCTCTCAATGCTCTTACGCCTGCACCGGATATGGACCGAACTGTCTCACGACGTTCTGAACCCAGCTCACGTACCGCTTTAATGGGCGAACAGCCCAACCCTTGGGACCTACTTCAGCCCCAGGTTGCGATGAGCCGACATCGAGGTGCCAAACCTCCCCGTCGATGTGAACTCTTGGGGGAGATCAGCCTGTTATCCCTAGAGTAACTTTTATCCGTTGAGCGACGGCCCTTCCACGCAGCGCCGTCGGATCACTAAAACCGACTTTCGTCCCTGCTTGACTTGTAGGTCTCGCAGTCAAGCTCCCTTCTGCTTTTGCACTCGATGGCTGATTTCCAACCAGCCTGAGGGAACCTTTGTGCGCCTCCGTTATCATTTAGGAGGCGACCGCCCCAGTCAAACTGCCCACCTGATACTGTCCTTTCACCGGCTTCACGGTTTAAAGTTAGAATTCTAGCCTTGTTAGAGTGGTATCTCACCAGTGACTCCATTACTCCCACAAGAGTAATCTCAACGTCTCCCACCTATCCTGCGCAAACAAAGCCCGAACCCAATACCAAGCTACAGTAAAGCTTCATAGGGTCTTTCTGTCCAGGTGCAGGTAGTCCGTATCTTCACAGACAATCCTATTTCGCCGAGCCTCTCTCCGAGACAGTGCCCAGATCGTTACGCCTTTCGTGCGGGTCGGAACTTACCCGACAAGGAATTTCGCTACCTTAGGACCGTTATAGTTACGGCCGCCGTTCACCGGGGCTTCGGTCGTCAGCTTCGCCTAAGCTAACCAACTTCCTTAACCTTCCGGCACTGGGCAGGCGTCAGCCCCTATACGTCCTCTTACGAGTTTGCAGAGACCTGTGTTTTTGGTAAACAGTCGCCTGGGCCTCTTCACTGCGACCAGCTCTCGCTGGCACTCCTTCTCCCAAAGTTACGGAGCAATTTTGCCGAGTTCCTTAGAGAGAGTTACCTCGCGCCCCTCGGTATACTCTACCACCCTACCTGTGTCGGTTTCGGGTACGGGTCCTATGCTTTCAACACATAACTAGCTTTTCTAGGCACTATCCTTTACTACGCGGAGACCGTAGTCTCCTCCCAATCCATTCAGGGTGTAGCTATCTTTCATGCGTCATAGTTATGCTCCCACACAGGAGTTGAGGAATATTAACCTCATGTCCATCGACTACGCCTTTCGGCCTCGCCTTAGGTCCCGACTAACCCTCCGCGGACGAGCCTTCCGGAGGAACCCTTAGGGTTTCGGGGTATGTGATTCTCACACATATTTTCGCTACTTAAGCCGACATTCTCACTTCTATACAGTCCACATCTGCTCACCGCTAATGCTTCACACCATATAGAACGCTCCCCTACCACTCTTTCGAGTCCGCAGCTTCGGTAACTTGCTTAGCCCCGTTCATTTTCGGCGCAGGAGCGCTTGACCAGTGAGCTATTACGCACTCTTTCAAGGATTGCTGCTTCTAGGCAAACCTCCTGGTTGTCTATGCACTCCCACCTCCTTTATCACTTAGCAAGTATTTTGGGACCTTAGCTGGCGGTCTGGGCTGTTTCCCTCTCGACGATGAAGCTTATCCCCCACCGTCTTACTGGCTGAATTTTACATGGTATTCTTAGTTTGTCTCACTTTGGTACCGCTCTCGCAGCCCGCAGCGAAACAGTGCTTTACCCCCATGCAAGGAAACCAACCGCTGCGCCTAAACACATTTCGGGGAGAACCAGCTAGCTCCGGGTTCGATTGGCATTTCACCCCTAACCACAGCTCATCCGCTCCTTTTTCAACAGAAGTCGGTTCGGACCTCCACTTGGTATTACCCAAGCTTCATCCTGGCCATGGTTAGATCACCCGGGTTCGGGTCTACAAACTGTGACTAACGCCCTTTTCAGACTCGTTTTCACTTTGGCTTCGGCTTTTCACCTTAACCTGCCACAGCCTGTAAGTCGCCGGCTCATTCTTCAACAGGCACACGGTCAGACGTTAAATCGTCCTCCCATTGCTTGTAGGCTAACGGTTTCATGTTCTATTTCACTCCCCTCCCGGGGTTCTTTTCACCTTTCCCTCGCGGTACTTTTACACTATCGGTCACACAGTAGTATTTAGCCTTACGAGGTGGTCCTCGCTGATTCAACCGGAATTTCACGTGCTCCGGCCTACTCGGGATACAGTTAGGCTACTTCGATTTTCGACTACAGGACTTTCACCTTCTTTGGTGTAGCTTTCAACTACTTCGTCTAACCTCTATAGTCCACATCACTGTCCCACAACCCCAACCGCCTAAGCAGTTGGTTTAGGCTCTTCCCGCTTCGCTCGCCGCTACTAAGGGAATCGATTTTTCTTTCTCTTCCTTCAGCTACTAAGATGTTTCAATTCGCTGAGTTGGCTCATACCATCCTATATATTCAGATGGCTGTATTTAGGGTTGCCCCATTCGGAAACCTCCGGCTCAATGCTTGCTTCCAGCTCCCCGGAGTATATCGTCGGTAACCACGTCCTTCATCGCCTCTGTGTGCCTAGGTATCCACCGTTAGCCCTTTGTAGCTTGACCTTTTTTCGAGGTCAGACTCTTGGCTATTTTTGGATTGTTTGTACTTTCGTACTTTCCTACCTAGCTATTATTTCGACTATCTAATATTTTTTTGTGCAGTTTTCAAGGTGCTTTGCTGAAATCTCTTTCAGCATTCAACAACATCTTTTGTCTTTTTTCTTAGACTGTGGTGTTGATGCTGAGATTGTTTCACTATTTCGTGGTTTTGGTGGAGGTAAGCGGACTCGAACCGCTGACATCCTGCTTGCAAAGCAGGCGCTCTACCAACTGAGCTATACCCCCATTGATATCAACAATTGATGATTATCAACGGTTGATAAGTGGGCCATCCTGGACTTGAACCAGGGACCTCACCCTTATCAGGGGTGCGCTCTAACCACCTGAGCTAATAGCCCATGTCCACGAACCTAAATTTGAAAGTGACTCCCGTTTCTCCCCCTCGCACGACCTTCGAGATGACCTTACTGCGTTCTATTTGCTGATTGCTTTCAAACTTCAGTAGGTTAGGTCTCCCTAAAAGGAGGTGATCCAGCCACACCTTCCGGTACGGCTACCTTGTTACGACTTCACCCCAGTCACTAGCACTGCCTTCGGCGCCCTCCTCCGCGAACGGTTAGAGTAACGACTTCGGGCGTTGCCAGCTTCCATGGTGTGACGGGCGGTGTGTACAAGGCCCGGGAACGGATTCACCGCAGTATGCTGACCTGCGATTACTAGCGATTCCTCCTTCATGCAGGCGAGTTGCAGCCTGCAATCTGAACTGAGGCCGGGTTTGATGAGATTCGCTTGCCCTCGCGGGGTTGCTGCCCTTTGTCCCGACCATTGTAGTACGTGTGTAGCCCAAAATGTAAGGGGCATGATGACTTGACGTCATCCCCACCTTCCTCCGAGTTGTCCCCGGCAGTCTCCCTAGAGTGCCCAACTTAATGCTGGCAACTAAGGACGAGGGTTGCGCTCGTTGCGGGACTTAACCCAACATCTCACGACACGAGCTGACGACAGCCATGCACCACCTGTCTCCGTGCTCCCGAAGGCACTCTCGCATCTCTGCAAGATTCACGGGATGTCAAATCTTGGTAAGGTTCTTCGCGTTGCATCGAATTAAACCACATACTCCACCGCTTGTGCGGGCCCCCGTCAATTCCTTTGAGTTTCACACTTGCGTGCGTACTCCCCAGGCGGGATACTTAACGCGTTAGCTTCGGCACTGTCCGGGTCGATACAGACAACGCCTAGTATCCATCGTTTACGGCTAAGACTACAGGGGTATCTAATCCCTTTCGCTACCTTAGCTTTCGTCCCTCAGTGTCAGTTACGGTCCAGTAGAGCGCTTTCGCCACCGGTGTTCTTCCCAATATCTACGCATTTCACCGCTACACTGGGAATTCCCTCTACCCCTACCGTACTCAAGTCACACAGTTTCCACCGCCGATCCACAGTTAAGCTGTGGGCTTTGACAGCAGACTTGCATGACCACCTACGGACTCTTTACGCCCAATAATTCCGGATAACGCTTGCACCCTCCGTATTACCGCGGCTGCTGGCACGGAGTTAGCCGGTGCTTATTCCTCAGGTACCGTCAATATTCTTCCCTGAGAAAAGAGGTTTACAATCCAAAGACCTTCCTCCCTCACGCGGTATTGCTCCGTCAGGCTTTCGCCCATTGCGGAAAATTCCCCACTGCTGCCTCCCGTAGGAGTCTGGGCCGTGTCTCAGTCCCAGTGTGGCTGCTCATCCTCTCAGACCAGCTACTGATCGTCGCCTTGGTGGTCCCTTACACCACCAACTAGCTAATCAGACGCGAGCTCATCTTCAGGCCAAAAAAGATTTCACCTCTCGGCATATCGGGTATTAGCAGTCGTTTCCAACTGTTGTCCCCGTCCTGAAGGCAGATTCTCACGCGTTACTCACCCGTCCGCCACTAAGCCCGAAGGCTTCGTTCGACTTGCATGTGTTAGGCATACCGCCAGCGTTCATCCTGAGCCAGGATCAAACTCTCCATATTAGACTCCTTACTCATTCCTTAGAATTTTCATTCGTCTTTAGCAAGAGATGTTTTTTAAGGCTCTCTTTATCCTTAACTAAGTTCCTTGGTATCGATTGTTTCAATCTCAACCAGCTCACTTGTTATAATCTTGTTTAAAACAAGGGGGCGGATAGTCACTTTCAAATTCTATTCTTTTGTCTCGGTTCGGGGCGGCGGTTCAGTGCGTCTCTCTCAACCGCGCTTAACTATAGTAACCATACAACCCGGAGATGTCAACACCTTTTTTCAATCTTTTTTCGGTATTCGAATGAAAAACCCCTGGAATGCCTTCAGAGCAAGGGGTTTGG
>NZ_CAWLTV010000030.1:0-5520 GCF_963864045.1 Picosynechococcus sp. NKBG042902
ATCCGGCATATACATTTTTTTGTCCGCGCCGATGCCATGTTCTCCGGAAATGCTGCCCCCCTTCGCAACACAGAGCTTGAGGATTTCGCCGCCGACTTTTTCTACGGCTTCTAGATCCCCTGGAATGGCGCTGTTATATAAAATTAACGGGTGTAAGTTGCCGTCCCCCGCATGGAAGACATTGGCAATTTTGTACCCGTGGCGATCGCCAATGGCATTAATCTCGGTTAGCACTTCGGCCAACTTTGTCCGGGGAATCACCCCATCCTGCACAAAATAATCGGGGCTAATATTGCCCGCCGCCGCAAAGGCTGATTTACGCCCTTTCCACAATTTCAGCCGGGTTTCTGGATCATTGGCGCTGGTGATTTGCCGCGCTCCCTGGGCCAAGCAAATTTCCTTGATTCGTTCCTTTGCTGCCTTGACCTCCGCTGCCATCCCATCAATTTCGATCAACAAAATAGCCGCCGCATCACGGGGGTAACAATTCAGCTTGACGATATCTTCCACCGCATTAATGCTGAAGTTGTCCATAATCTCCATTCCCGCTGGAATGATGCCCGCACTGACGATCGCCGCCACCGAATTTCCCGCCGCCTCGATAGACGTATAATCTGCCAGAAGCACACAAACCGCTTCCGGTCGCTTCAAAATTTTTAGGGTGATTTCCGTGGCAATGCCCAGAGTCCCTTCTGACCCCACAAAGACGCCCATCAAGTCATAGCCCGGCATTTCTGGCACAACGCCGCCGAGGGTGACCACATCCCCCATGGGGGTGACGACTTTGAGTTGGAGTACATGGTTCGTGGTGACGCCATATTTAAAACAATGGACACCGCCGGAATTTTCTGCCACATTGCCACCGATGGAGCAGACCGTTTGGCTCGAAGGATCGGGTGCATAGTAAAAGCCAGCCCCACTCACCGCTTGGGTGACCCAATTGTTAATCACCCCTGGCTGCACGGTGATCTGCTGATTGTCTAGGTCAATGTTAAGGATTTCCCGCATCCGTGCCGTCACAATCAAAATGCCATTGTCTAAGGGCAAAGCGCCCCCCGATAGCCCTGTCCCGGCCCCCCGCGCCACCCAGGGGATTTCTTGTTCATGGCAAAATTTGGCGATCGCCGCAATTTCTGCAGTGGTTCTGGGGAGCACCACCAGGGCAGGCCGTTTACGGTAGGCACTGAGGCCATCACATTCATAGGTAAGAATTTCTTCCTTGCGCCGAATAACGCCATCCCGCCCAACGATTTCCACCAGTCGCCGCCGAATCCAGGGCCAATCTCGTTGTTGCGTTGCGGATACTGACGAAAAAACCATTGCTATTTTCAGGAAAGCACAGTGGTTTCTATCTTATCCCCTGGCTGAGTCGCCCCGGCACAAACCGCAGATTTTGTTACGGTTGCTGGCTCCTAAGCAAACGCCTCCACCAGCGGCAGAGGCGATTGGATAACCCATGATTAATTTCAAGCTTAGAAACCTGAGAACAACTCCTAACGGATTTTCCGGGCTTCTTCAACCATTTGGTCAATGAGGGGCGACAGAATAATTTCCATAGCAAAGCCCATTTTGCCCCCCGGAACAACCAGGGTCGTATGGCGGGACATAAAAGAACCCGGAATCATACTGAGCAGGTAAGGGAAATCAATGGAAAATCTTTCGTAGAAGCAGCGATTGGTGTGGACAATCACAAAGCTCTCATCGGGGGTGGGAATGTCCCGCGCAATGAACGGATTAGAGGTATCAACCGTTGCGACCCGTTGGAAATTGATGTGGGTGCGGGAAAATTGGGGCGTGATGTAGTTCACATAGTCAGGCATCCGGCGCAAAATCGTATCAACGATGGTTTCGGCACTGTAGCCACGCTCGGCATTATCCCGGGAAATCTTTTGGATCCACTCTAGGTTGACGATGGGCACAACCCCCACCAACAGGTCAACGTACTGGGCCACATCGATGCCATTACCCACGGCGCCCCCATGGAGCCCTTCATAAAAGAGCATATCGCTGTTGGGTTTGATATCTTCCCAGGGAGTAAATTCTCCGGGCTGACAACTGACGCCGAGTCTTTCGTTGTGGTGTTCGGCTTCTTCGGGGCTGTGGAGATAGTAGCGTTGTTGTCCGGAGCCCTGTTCGCCATATTCTTTGAAGAGGGCTTCGAGCTTGTCGAGGACGTTCGCCCCAAGGCCAAAGTGACTGAAGTTTTTCCCGGCGGCGGAAGCCTGGGCCATCATGCGGCGCATTTCGACCCGATTATATTTGTGGTAGCTATCACCTTCGATGACAACGGGGTTGATTTGCTCACGACGGAAAATATGCTCAAAGGCGCGTTTTACGGTGGTCGTCCCGGCTCCGGAGGATCCAGTGACAGCAACAATAGGATGTTTTTTAGACATGGATGGTGATAGTAAACGGACAAGGGTAAGTAGCACAAATCATATCAGGCAGTGGGGTCTTTCTCGGTAGGGGACGAGATTAATGCCTGGATTCGCCTGCAGTCACGATCATGACCAACTATTGTTAATTAAGTTTGAGGATGGCCCCTTCATCAAATGTGGGTTCCCCCAGGAGGTAAGATATCCCCTCAGGTTGCACATCCCCTGGGAGCCGCTCCTGTTCAATGTATTGCTGACCGTCAAAAACATGGAGAACATAGGACGGTGTAGCACCACCACCAGATTCGGGGCGAATTAGATTTTGCCAGCCTGCTGCAACCTCGTCAGTGACAATGATCGGCAGACGACTAATCGGAAAAGAATTGATTAGGGAATAAGCGCAATCTTCCGGGGTTAGCAACAATAAATCACATCCTCCTGTGCCACAGAAAATAGAACCCATTGGATAGACTAAAACTTCTTCTTTTCCATCTCCGTTTAAGTCTACTCGACTGTAAACATAGCGTGCCTGCTGTCCATCTTCACCAATAATTTCTTGTCTATAGTCAGGGAAAGCATCGAGAATGGCCGCTTCGATGGCTGGGTCTGGTTCTGCTTGGAACAGTGCACCGATGGAAGAATCATATCGTTGCCAAACATAAATACCAGCATCGGCCATCAAACTCAGATAAAGTTTGTCATCTTCTAAGATGTAAGAGCGAATAAATGCTGTATCAGCGGCAATTTTTTCATCTAGACTAGGTTCAGGACAAAGGGCACGGGTTGTTTCTAAAGGGCCAAATTGAAAGGAACCGCCGCTTGTTTCGTTGTTAGCTTCGGCAGACCAATCACCAACACCACGATTACAGTTTAGTTTCATAGAGACTGTCCCGTCGCCTTTTAAGCGCATAATGTACAGGCGTGGATCATCGGGACGAATGGTGCCAATTGCGTCATCCATCGATTGAAACTCCACAAGATACCAGTCTGTATCGGCAAGGGAATGGTTTGGATCCAGTGAATCTTGTGTTGTTTGTTCCATGGATACTTCAGAAAATGAGTTGGGCATTTTTGTCTCCGTCGTCTGGCAGCCCATGAGCGGAGAACTTAACAGCAGCATTGTGACACCCGTCAACACTGATATCTGGGAAAAAGAATTACGCTTCATTATCATTTTTTTATTTCTCTCTCATATAATTTGTTACTCTGCCCCAGAAAAAGACTTTTTGTCTTCTTTATTTTAAATTTATAAATACTATCTAAGGATTGCTATTACTTTTTAATTGAAGTTTTGGAATGCCTATTTCAATGTTATTTTCATCAAAAGCTTTTTTCAAGCGACGGCTATATTCCCGTTCCACAGACCATTGTTCGAGTGGTCTAGTTCTAATAAGCAAACGAATCAAGATACCTGTATGAGCAATTTTATCAATTCCTAAGATCTCAGGTTTCTTGATAATTTTCTCATGCCATGCTGGATCGCTATACAGTTGTTGTGCCACATTGTCGATCACTTCTAAGGTGTGATCGACATCAGCTTCATAACTTACCTCAATAGCATAATTAACTTGTGACCAATCACTCGATAAATTTTGTACCACTCCAATTGACCCATTCGGAATGGTAATCAATTCACCATTTAAATTACGTAACTGGGTCGCTCGTAAAGAAATTTTCTCCACTGAACCATTTTGATCACCAATTTTTACAGTATCCCCCACAGCGTACTGATCTTCCCATAAAATAATCACCCCAGCAATTAAATCTTTAAGTAAGCTTTGGGAAGCTAAAGATATTGCAAAGCCGAAGAAGCCAAAGAAAAAGGCAACCGATTGGTTGATACTACCTAGCTCATGAAGATGATAAACAATGGCAGAACCTAATAACAAATAAATTATCGTCCTGAGCCAATCTTTGAACATTTTGGACAAGGTACGAGATCGTATCGTCAGGCGCTGTTGTAGTTGCCTTTCAGAAGATTTTTGGGCTAAGTATTCACAGAGAACATCACCTATTTTAATTGCCAACCTTGAGGTCAGCACGAGCACTAACATAAGTAATGGTGTACCTAGTGTTGCTTGCCGACCAAGGCTAATCAACCAATCTATGGGAGCCCAACTCGGAACAACGCTTCCAGCCCAAGTCCCACGGATCGTAACCCCTAAAATCCAATTACTGAAGGGACGAGACCAATAGAAGAGGCTACAAAGATAACCAATTCCAAGGAGCCATACCAGCCATTGAGTCCAAAATAAAACTGATCTATACAATGCATTCAAGTTGGATTTTGGGCTCATTGAAAAGTTCTGAAATTGCAGTTCAGTGACTTCCATGCCTCTCCAACTCTTTAATTTATCAACGATTTGATCTTGAGAAGCTTTATCTTCTGAATTTAAAAAGAATTCATCAAGATTGTTTTGTTTAGCAAATAACCATTTCTGCCCTCGAGATAGACAAAAATTAGCTCCAATCAGAGCAGTCAGAATCAAAAGGGCCTGTTGAGCCTGAGATAATAAGTGAGGAGTTTGACGTTCTTTCCAAGCTTGAATAAGATCACTCTTAGCTCTTGTCGCTACGTTATCTGCGATCTGAAAAGGTTGTGAGCCTCCCAATCGAGGCCTTTCAATATCAGCTTGAGTTACTGAAAACAGTACCTCTGGTAAATTTTCCTTTGGAAAGGAAACAAGGACTACAGTTATACCTTTTTGCTCATCAACACTGGTAATTAATTGTTCCTCTAGGATTTTCTCTTGTTGTTCTAATCCAATATTTTGGGGAACAATCTCTCGAGTATAACGGAGCATATTCTCTAAGACATTGACAAGCTTGCTATGTAAAATATAAGAGCGGGTTGACGCATCATAGATGCTCTCCAGAATATCATTATCGGTTCTTAATTCGACGAATGAGGGGATAGTCCCAAGCATTTTTCCACTCAGAAAAACAGGGGAAACATTTAGATTCCCTCTCCTGAACATTGGGGTATTATTATCAGAGATCAGAGTATTTTCCGGCAATTCTGAATTAGTAAATGATTGAGCAAAAGTTGGAAATAAACAACTTATGAGCAATGTAAAAATCAGTAGAAAAAGACTAATGAAATACGCTAAACTTTGTATTAATCTTCGGAGTCTTGTAGTTCTCA
>NZ_CAWLTV010000031.1:0-9357 GCF_963864045.1 Picosynechococcus sp. NKBG042902
AAAAAAGAAACGTGGAACCTTACCCAGCAGATGCGATTGCTCAAATCCAATCCAGCATTAGCCGCCGAACTCAAGGCCGCTGCCATGGGGAAATAACCATGGACGTTCAATATAAAACCGTAACCATAAGTTTCGATGAAACCAAAGTCGAACCCGTCCCTATCACCTACGAAGGCACAGATGACGCAGTGGCCATCGTCCTAAACGAACTTGAAAATCACAGTGGCTACCACGGCAATATGTTCAACCCTGAATTTTGCTTTCCTGTCGATATCGCCTATGCCTTGTTGATGTTGGGGGTTGACATTAATCTTGATGACATGACCCGTCCCACCATTCCCGAAAAATGTCTTTGGTAAGTAGGCCGCCATTGCCGAAAAACTGAAATGCCAAAAATCACTAAATCGTCGCTGGATAAAGACATGAAAAAGATTGCTCGAAGGGTAGTAGGGCGATTACCGAGCGAGGTCTTTGCAGCCTGCTCCCATTATGAGGTGGCCCGCATGGAATATGGGCTGTTGAGCCGGGCGATTGCCTTTGCTTGCGGAGATGGGGGCGAGAATCCCCTGTCTTTTTATGGGGATGATGCTGAATTTTATTTTGATAGATATGCCTGGGTGATTGTTTCGCAGTGGCACCTTCTTCGCTATAGCTGGGGGGAGATTCGGAAGTTCTGCAGCCGCCAGGACATCGAACTGCCTTTTTCTAAGCCTGTCGAGATGATGGCCGCAATTCTTGTCCGCGACAGCGAACTCTTAATGCAAGGAGACGCAAGGAAGAGGAATGCCCAGTATGAACGAGCGACGACCACGATGCGGGCTTTTAACTCAGGTAAATTAAAGCGGATTGTTCACCTGGGGAGGCAAGGACAGCGGAATGAATGGGCGGATTTGCTTTATTGCGTTGCGGGGTGGTCAAGCAAGCCTACCGTGAAAGACAGATTGGCAGACCATTTGCGCTATGAGGCTCTTTTTATGGAGCTGCTGCAGGGGGTTTTGGCAAAGAATAATAAGAAAAAACGGGTTGTATTGAGCGAAAAAATAAATTCCAGTAAACGGCTGAAAGGGTTGCTGTATAAGGATTGATGTTCGCTATTTTTCGGAAACCATAGACACCATTCTTAGGCTTAATTAGGGTGAGAAAAAGGACAAAAAAATACCGAGCGCCGTTGCCCGGTGTCCGCATTGTTTCTTATCTCAATTTTAGCCTATGCAGATTTACTCAAGCGGAATTCTCCGCGACCAAGTCGGTCGATTAACTCACTGGCAGACAGGCCGTTTTCTTTTGCAATTTCATCAAGTCCACTACGACCGGACGGCGTTAAGCGCACTGACCAGCGCACTGACTTGCTTTCGTCGGCGAAAATTTTCCGATGCTTATGCCCATCGAGATTTGCAAGCTGGGCCTCGCTTGAATTGTAAAGCCGTCTTCTTGTTTTCTCTGCCATGCACCGACTCCCTTTTCCTTATCTCATTATGTCGGACAATTAAAAGTTTTGACAACTCATACACAGCTTTCTCTTTTTGTCATACAATCAGAGATACTATTTTAAATAATTGCTCCCAGAGGTTTGAAGGTGAAGTGTTAAACCCGCTGGGAGACTCATTTCACGGTGTCCGTGGGGTGACTTATGTCAATGGAGATGACTTACGTCAGGTGACTATATGTTAAATCAACGATGTCGAGTTGAAAATACGCAAGCCGCAACAATAAGCCTTTTAACCAGATATCTCGAAAAATTCCGTAATCTTTTCCTGAAATTTCTCCCTAATTGTGTCACAGAAAAATGGCTGAGAATCAGGCTGTATAAGGCTTGTAAGGAATTTCACCTTACGGATTGTCTCGAAACTTTGAATTGCTTAGGCCACAACGATGATGAAGCGATTGCCATCCTTGGGGCATTGACGAGGGGGCGGCATGAGTAAATTTCATCCCACGAAACGGAACAACCCATGCCCGGTCTGTGGCGATGTTAAAGGGAAGTGCAGAACCACCGACACTGACTTAGTCCTCTGTATGGGCCTACCCGATGGGGACGTACCAGGGTGGCATTATTCCGGGCGGGATAAATCCCAAGGTCTCTGGGGTCTATACTCCCCCCACCATGGCTCAGAATTTGACCAAGACAAGCACCGGGCGGAACTCGCTAAACTGCGGGCGGAAAATGAGGCCAAGCGACGGTCACAGCTCCCTACCATTAGCGACCGTCATCAAGAGATTTTAGGTTTTAAGGCGAAACTCACCGAAGCCCAGAATGCTGACCTCCTCCGCCGGGGTTTAACCCAGCAGGAAATTGATTTTGCGCTGGGTCGCCATTGGTTGTTCGCCTGTAAGGGTGGTTATGGCATCACAGCAGTGGATGCTGTCACCGGGATGTTTTGCGGGGCACAGCGGGCTAAAGATGACCGCGACCCTAAATATGATTGGAGCATCTTCCCTGGGCAAAACAAGGTCAAGGAAACGGGTGAAAATCCTATAGCAGTCTGGATTCACCCCGGTTTGGATTTATCCAAGCCCTACCGGGTGTTGACCCTTGAGGGATTCTTAAAACCGCTGGTTCGGGCCTTTGTGGAGTGGCGAAAGGATACCCAGGTCGTTGTCATTGGTGCCCCTGGTGCAAACTTTGGGGATGAGTCCCTTAAACGGTTTTTAGGAGTCTATGGCGAGGCGCAAAGCTTTACCCACTTTCCTGATGCTGACAGTCAAAACCTAGGGAAGAAAAATCTCTATGCGGGTTATGGCAAGTTGGTTAAGGCCATCTCCTCAATTAAGTTTGCAGATTGGGGTCAGTGGCGCGATAAATCCAAAAAGGACGGGGATGAATATTTTGGTCGATATAAGCGGCGGAACCCTTGGGACTGGCTTAAGCCTTTTGCCTTCGAGAAGACCCGCCGCAAAGCAAAGCAGAGATTAGCCAGCAGTGATAAACTCACCCCTGATAAAACCATCACCTTGGCTGAATTTAGGGCGTTAGATGCTGAGGGACTAGAACGTCTCACCAATGGGGCACAGGATGTTTTCATTGCCGCCCCCACTGCTGCCGGGAAAACCAAGTTAGCGGCAATGGTGGCCCGACTGTGGCGACGGGTAATCGCTCCGTTCCCCCGAATCTCCCTAGCCCGAAACGCAGCGACTCGGATGGGCTTGGAATATCGCACGGTCTGCGACCGCTTAGGAGGTGAACTGGTTCGATTTAACAGCAACTCCTATGACGTTGTTTCCAAGATTGCCTACTGCAATGAAGGGGTTTTAGGGTTAATCCGTCCCATCAAGAATCTGCTTAAGAATGGGGCCTTCGCTTTTGGGGATGAGTTCGATCAGCAAATCGAAAATCTCACCCTTAGTTCTACCCACGGGAAAACGGGGCAACGGCGAAAGCATACCGATATGTTCTGGCAGGTGTTCCGAGAATCCCAAAAAGCCTTAGGTGTCTCTGCTGACTTCACCGACTACGAAGTTAATCTTTACCATCGCACCACAGGCCGCAAGCCCTTCGTTCTAAAGGTGGTCACGGAGAAGAAACCCCAGACAGCCACGGTCTATGAAAACCAGACCCAATTCTGGAAACAATTCAAAGAACTTCGGGAAGCAAAACAACGGATTCTCGTCCTCTGTACCCGTAAGAGTGACGCTGAATTTTTGGCCCATAGCTTTGGGGCCACGGCCATTACCGCTGACAACGCTAAGGAATACGAAGGGTTTTTGACTAATCCCGATGCTTGGTTAAGCCAGCACAAACCGCAAATTCTGGCAGTTACTCCCATCTTGGGAACCGGGTTCAACATCGAAGGCAATCATTTCGATGCAGTGATGCTCATGGCCCATGCTGACAATATTCCAGCTAAAGGGTTAATGCAGTTTTTGGCGCGGTATCGTCCCAACGCACCCAGGTTTATCTGGTGCGCTGAATCAAATCATCGGTTTGAGGAAGTCACCCCGAAAAAACTATTCAAGCGGCGGTTAACGAAGGCACAGTGCAACGATGTGATTGTCGATGAGCAGAGTTACCTTGACCCCGATGACCCCTACTTCCATTACAAAGCCCAGGTCAATTGGTCTCTTGCGTATCTGCGCGCGGATTTACTCGCACGGTTAGAACGGGATATCGAGACCGTCACCTATGAGCTTTGCTATCTCCCAGAGGATGAAATCGAGGCCATTGAGGGAGCAGTCGCAGAACTCAGGGCAGAATATGCCGATGTCTGGTTCCAGCGCCGCTACGGGGCCAAAAACCTCACGGAGGATGAATACAAAGCTTTTAAGGAGTCCGAGGATAAGCTCGATGAATTAGACCGCTGGGCTTGTGAAAAATATGAGGTTGCAGCATGGGCCGGGAAAACCCCTGAACAACTTGACCTCGATTACATCCGCCGGGATAGAAAAGGCAAAAAGCGACGGGCCTTAGAAAAATTAGAGATGCAGGCTATCCCCGATTTGGCAATTGCCCTCGACAAATATTCCTTGGAAAAGCAGACCAAACATGGGGCGGTATGCCAACAGGATATTACGCACCACCACTTAAGGGTACGGGCCTTGGATGACTGGGGCATCGGTGAATTTTTAGACCATGCCATATCGGGCCAGGAATGGCACGGTGAACATCTCATCGTTCTTAAACTGGCGGAAAACTGGCGGATGCACCGGGATGAACTGGCTAAGTTTGGGGTGCGGTTGTCTTGTGGCAAAAATGCCCCACCAGCGGCAATCGCTGGGGCCTTACTTCGTTTCTTTGGTTTGCGGTCAGAAAGAAGACAGCGGCGGGTCAATGGAGCGGTGGTGGGTTTTTATCGTCTCGATGAGGATGACTGGAATATTTCTAGGGCCGATTTAGCCGCTAGATTGCCCCTGAATATTGAGAGATTTGGGGAACTGTCCATAAACCCTGAAAACCAATGGGTACAAGGTATCTATGGGTGTCACACACCCCTGTATTCTCTATATATTCAAGGGGTGTGTGACAGGGCTGAAAACATTACCCAGCTTGAGATTGGGGAAATTAAACCGGAACCAGAGCCGCCGCCATCACCACCACTAATGGAAGCGGGGCTGATTGGGCAAGTTCAAAGGGCAATCCTCTCCCTCACCCAAGGGTCACGGGCCGCAATCCAAGCCTTAATTTTTGCCCATGACTTCCAAAAAATTAGAGAAACGGCATTGTGGCTTGACAGTAACGGCGGGTCGGGGTGGGCCAATGCCTTAAATCTTTGGTTCCGTCCGGGATGGGGCGTTTAAGGCGATGGAAAAATTTCAATTGCGCCCCCTTTTAAATTCACCGATTTATAAGAAACGACCCTCCTTTATAAATTTCTCTCTCAGGCGTGAATCGGATTCGCAAAAAAAGCTTGTAGTTGACCATAGGCGACCGCGGGCAATTGAGACTGTAATTTTTGCCAGTGGCTAGGGCTTAGGGTGCTTACCCCTAAAAATTCCACTGCGATTACATTGTCATTTTCGTCATAGTCGAGAATCACACCGTCGCTGATTTCTTCGGACTCGATATAGTGCCCATCCTGAACCTTGAGATAGGCTGCATCCGTTTCGGGGTCATACTTAATGGTGTTCATCCCTTAAAGCTCCTATCGAAAAAGACTGTGACGATTACAGGGGGCTGCTTATCTGGATTGTAAACCACCCTCAAAGCGCGGTCGCCATATTCCGGTATTCGTTTCCAGACCCTAACAGCATTGGTTCGGTCATCCCAGTCACTATAGTCCGGGTTGTCTAATGCTCTCTGAATCCATTCTGGCTCGATTGTTTGGCGCTCGCTTCTCTGTAAAACTTCCTGGGCATGAATCGACAAAACATATCCATTAAGGGGATTGGCCATTGGGGAGATTCCTCGTAACCTTCTGTTTTTATCATTCCTAGGGATACAGAAGCGAAAGAATAACACAGCCTCTAACTTTGTCATCAAGCCCTTGGCAGTAGGCAATCGCCGCCGGGACATCATCGATAATTTCCTCTAAATCCTGCATGACTTTTATGACCTTGGTCAGATTGTTCACTGATGCCTTTTCCCATTGACTCAAAAGGAAATGACGGGATAGAGCATGATTCACTGCATCCCGTCCGAACAAACTGTTTAATTCCGCTCTATCTCTGTTCATACTGTCTGTAACCTCTATTGGAAGCAGTACTTCCAATAGAGCGATAATCGCAAGCACTATAAAAAACATGACCCAATTAGACTTTTTTATTTCTTTGATTGCTCATGTGATTATCAAAAAAACTAATTAGAGGTATTACTAGAAGGACTTGCGTCTTCTGTTGAATTTATATTCAAGCTCTGAGATTCTTGGTTATCTTCGTCTATGGGTGGGTTTACTATATCTTCAGGTTTATTTTCTTGCTCCAAGTCAGAATCGTGGACACTTTGACTCTGGGCATAAACAGTTTTCCATGCTCTAACTGTACCTACTCCTATATCGTTGAAGATACCAGTCCCAGAATCTTCTAGCCTGATTTTCATTCTTGTCTCTTCTTCGGGTGCATCTCTTAAAGCTACTGCGAGCTCTTCTGTGACCAGGAAGTTGCCATTTTCTCCATTTAGAGTGAAAACATCTTCACCAATTTTGATGCTGAAATTTTCTGCCTCCTTGGTTGTCCATTGCTCGCCCGAAAAGAAAGTATTTTTTCTCTCGAACTGAATAATACGAATTATTCTTTCTCCCCAGATGCTAATAATGCCTGCTTCTTTCCCAAACCAGAACATACTGCCAGACATATTTCTGTCGTAGACTGCTAACTGGTCTCCATCAAATTCATCCTTAATGATTACCGGAGTAGACCAAGGGAGTCCATCAGCTTTAGCACTCCGCCAGTCTCCCTGATTGAACACAGGAAAATCCTGAGGGTTGAGGTCTTCGCTTTCCTCGTTGCTATAAGCTCCAGGTGCTGTAATGCCTGTAAACAGAAATAAAACAAGAATTGCTTGAATATAAGCTTTGGAATACATTTTTGGTTTTTCTTACAATAAGCCACATCCATTTTAGTGATTTAGCCTAGTCTGTTCAAAGGCAAAATAAGACACCCTTTCAGGTCATTCTGCAACCGCTCTTCTCTCTTGATGATGTTGCTCACTGTCATTGGATACCACCGCCCGCCCCGTTGGGTTCTGATGCCCTCAGAGTTGAGATGATTGGCGATTGCCTGTAAGGTTTTGCCTTCACCCCGTAACCGCTGGATTGCCTCAACGGTTTTATGTTCCTTGGCTTTGGTGAGTTTTTTGCCCGTGACTTTATAGCCAAAACCAACGCCCCCAATATGTTCACCTTGGGACTTCTTATGTTGTAGGGCGGCGGATGTTCTTTCCCCAATAGTCTCTCTCTCCCATTGGGCCACACTCATCAGAACATTTAAAACCAAGCGGCCCGAAGCGGTGCGGGTGTCCACTTGTTCGGATACAGACATGAGGGAAAATTTATCAGCGAAATAGTTTTCCAGAAGCCAGTCAAGGTCTTTAACGGAACGGGTGAGGCGGTCTAGCTTCACAATCACCATGGCTTCGACTTCTCCGTTATCCAGCATCCCTAATGCTTTTTGCAGTCCGGGCCGCTCTAAGCTTTTCGCACTTTGGCCCGCGTCAATGATGATGTCTACCAGTTCAATGTCATAGAGGCCCGCGTATGCCTCTAGCTTTGCTTTCTGAGCATCTAGGCTTACCCCTTGGGTGGCTTGCTCTTCAGTTGAGACCCTGATGTATCCGATGGCTTTCATGGTGGTTTTTCCTTTGGTGGTAATGGGTGGGGCGTGATGGCCCCATGATGATGGTTAGGCGAGGGCGGCGATTAATTCATGTTTTCTCATGTTGCTGTAACCTTTAATTCCGGCTTGTGAGGCGGCTTTCTTGAGTTGACGAATATTCATGGTCTCGATTGGGTTCTGTAGGGTGGTGGGCTGTGCTTTCTCCTTAGCGACAGTGACAGGTGCGGGCTTGGGAACGGGGGGAGTAACGTGGCGGCGGGCTTGGATGCAGTCGTGAATGAAGCAAACCAGGGAAGCGATGAAATAAACGGCGGCGGCGGTAACTGTGGCGGTGATGATGAGGGTCATGGTGCGGTTCCTGTAAATGTGTAGCGGTGGGCGGAAATGTGGAGTCATCGCCCCTTGATGTCCTTAGTATAACAAAGTGTATAACACAATGTCAAACATATTGTTAGACAAATGTTAAACAGGCTTGTCTAACTTGTTATGCAATCTGTTAAACAAAGTTATACAATGAAGTATAACAACGTATTCAGGGATGTATAACCAGTGGCTGAAACAAAGCTAACCGCATTCCGATGCCCTGCTGACTTATTGACCGCAATTGAGTCAGAGATGGCGGAAACCAATGACGGGAAAACAGACGTGCTGGTGAGGCGACTCCGGGCCGCTTATGGATTGAGCGAGGACACCCCACCTCCATCTGTGGTGAGCGAAATGCAATCGGCGATTGCAGACCTCCGGGAGGAAGTTGAAGCCATAAAAAAGCCATTGGCCGTGGTGCGGTAGAGGCTACCACCAAGGTCACTGAACCCCGGCCCGCAAGGAAAGCAAAACCCAAGTCCACGGACAAAGGCTCAACAAACATTCAAGCTGCAGCAGCTAAGTTTAGCGAAGTAGACATTAACAAGGGTCTGAATGGGAAGCAGTTTGCAGTCCACTTGGGCATCAAAGACGGCACCCTACGGAGTCGGAAATCCCAAGGGACATTAACCGAAGATTACATTCGCAGCAAAGACCCTGACGGCAAGACCTGGCGGTTCAACCCCGATGCCCATTGGCCGGACAACCTTAAAGATTCCAGGGACGGTCTCTGGTTTAGGGAGGAATAGTAAAAATGATGAACAGGACAAGGACCAATAAGAGCCATCTCTCCCTTGAGATAAGGGACTTTATGGGGTGCTACGGCTTAAGCCTATGGCAGATGGCGAGGGTGTTGCAGGTGCGGGCGCGGGTGCTGACAACGGTGATTTTGGGGGAGTCAGATTTAAACGATGATGACTTATTGAGGTTCAAAAAATTACAGGGCCGCGCATTGTCACGCCGTAATCATTAGTGAATATTAACCAACATCAACCAACATTTAGAAGACATTTACCGATGGAAAATCTTGAACTTGCTAAACTACGGGCGGAAAATCGACTACTTCAGAAAAAACTTGAATTGGCAGGGGCGATTGCCGGAAAAGCGAAAAATGTTGGCCATGTTTTGGCCCTGGTAAACGCCGATGCTGTTCGGGATGATGGATTTTATTACAAGGGAGAAAGCGCCCTCACTGCGGCTGAGTATGCCCAACGCCTTCAGGATGATTCAGGCTATGCCCATCTGTTCGGGGCCAGCAATGGGGGCACTAAGGCAACGGATAATCCCTGG
>NZ_CAWLTV010000032.1:0-6048 GCF_963864045.1 Picosynechococcus sp. NKBG042902
AACTTATCGAGTAAGGTTAAAGCAAGAGGTAAATTAGCTGTACTAGCTAACACTTCAAACCGAATTTTTGCATTAATTGTACCTAGTTTAATATCAGAAATATTGTCCATAAATGTATAAAAATAAATCTTTATTCTTGTGCCAAGATAGCGCATCAATAGAATTTTTGCCAAAAAAAAGGCATCCTCGAAGATGCCAAAGAAATTAACGCTGAAAAGGACATTCAAGGGCGGGAGGAGAGCCAAAAGCCATCCGTAGAAAGGAACGATTAAGGACAAAACTGCCTGTTCCCTCGATGACCAGCAGACAGACCCAAAGCCAGCGACCTCGATAGAGGATACATCCCATAAACGAGATCAGTTGGTGAGCAAAATAGATCAGGGCAAATGCTTCCATGATCTATGCCTTCTGAATCTGCGAACGGTGGCTAGGTGGGTGATTTTCCACTGAAGCCGATTGAGGAAGCAGTTTCTGGGTTTATCCATAGCGTTCATGGGCTTGTTGGACAAAACTCTGGAGAATGTTCATGTCCTTCGGGGTTGCAGAGGTCGGTGTAATTTTTTGATTGTCAGCCTTGCGGGTTAAATTCACGCCACCGTCAGGGGTGATTTGCAAAGAAATATAGCAATACTTGAAAATTGTCTTTGCTTCTGAAGCTATCCTTATTCCTGTAGGACTGCCGTCATATTAACGAAATAAGCACTTTTTCGATAATATAACCTTGGAATTGGTTCAGTATTAACGAAAGCGATAATTATGGCGATCGCCAACCGAGCGGGTCAGTATGTGCAACAAGTAGAGGGCTATCGGGCGTTTATTCCGAAGCCATTGCCACCAAGTCCTGAGATTGAGATGGATCAGGAAATGTGGAATTTACTTTCTTTGGCAGATCGGGCATTGGGTCGTCTGGATGGTTCGACGGATGCATTACCGAATCCTGATCTATTTGTTTTTATGTATGTTCGTAAAGAGGCAGTATTATCGAGTCAGATTGAAGGAACTCAGGCTTCTCTGATTGATGTACTGGAGTTTGAATCTCAGACTTTGGATCCGGATAATCCACAGGATGTGGAGGAAGTCGTTAACTATATTGCGGCGGTGAATTACGGTTTGGAGCGTTTACAGTCGTTACCTGTCTCCTTGCGCTTAATTCGAGAAATCCATAAAAAATTGATGCAGGGAGTTCGAGGTGCTGAACGGAGTCCGGGGGAGTTTCGCCGTACTCAGAATTGGATTGGGGCGGGTGGTTGTACGCTTCAAGATGCGAGTTATGTACCGCCGCCACCCCATGAGATGAAGCTGTGTTTGGATAATTTAGAAAAGTTTTTACATGATCCGCGACCTATGCCGCCGTTGCTCAAGATTGGTTTAGCCCATGCGCAGTTCGAGACGATTCACCCGTTTTTGGATGGGAATGGTCGGGCGGGTCGTTTATTGATTACTTTTTTGCTCTGTGAGCAGCAAATCCTCCAGCGACCTTTACTTTATATTTCCTACTATTTTAAGAAGTATCGAACTCGTTATTACGACCTGTTGCAGGGGGTTCGAGATGCAGGGGATTGGGAGAGTTGGTTAAAGTTTTTCCTGCGGGGGATTGCAGAAACGGCAAATGAGGCGGCAAGGACAGCACGGCAGATTGTCCAACTAAAGGAGGAGCACCGTATTTTACTGTTGGAGCGGATGGGGCGAAAGTCGGGGAATGCCATCGCTTTATTAGAAACGCTTTATTTTAAGCCGATCTTCACGGTGGAACATGCCATGGAGGTGACGAGGTTATCCTATCCCAATGCGAATAGATTGGTGAAAGACCTTTGTAATATTGGTTTACTGGAGGAAATCACAGGACAGAAACGGAATAGAGCTTTTTGCTATGCTCCATATCTGGCGGTGTTTAAAGATGGGTAATTGGTTAAGCTAAGTGATTCCCTCGCTAGAACCACTCGTCTCCAGAACCGGACGTGAAACTTTCGCTCCATAGGCTCCTCAATGATTTGGTGCTTGTCACGCACACCTCTAGATTCATAGTTAAAAGGGATGAAGGTTGAGGTAATCCTCATCTATACTCTGGAACTGAAAGGAGTCAGCTCACAAGAGGGCTAAATTAAGATTGCGGAAAATGCAGATCAAGCTTATCTAACAGGGCTAAACCCTGAGCCTGATTACCCATTGCAGCTAGTACCTTAAAGCGAGTGTGGGCATCAAACTCAGCGAGAGCAATATTAGAAAATTCTTCCATCAATTTATTTAGGCTAATCCCCCTTGCCTTCGCTAATTCCTTGAGACGAGAGTGTTTATCATCAGGAAGACGAATTGTTAATGTTGCCATCTTGTAACCTCCGTATAAACATTTCTGGTGTAAGAATTAATAAATCAGGAAAGAGTAGTTCAGCCCTTTGGAAATCTTTGGTATTCCCCGTAATAATGGCTCGCGCATTGCCGGCGATCGCCAATTCCAGCAAATGATTATCGCCTTCATCCTGTAGATTAGGTCGCCAGAGATAGTAAATAGAAACCCACTGACAAACCCCCATAAGTGCCGCCAATAACGTCTGAATTTCATCAGGAGAGAGAGGGCATCGAGTGAGAACATCTTTGCGGTGAATCACTGATTCGTACTCAGTAAACAAAGCATTACCCATGAGTGGTAAGCATTGACCCTGAAGGCAGCGACGAAGCAGCTCTCGACTCAAGCCAGAAGCACTAATTAAAGCACTCACAAAAACATTGGTATCTAAGACAATGCGGGGAACCATGCCCTAAAGATAGCATATACGCTATCAAATGACCTCCGTAAAAAAACATCCCGAAGGATGTCAAAAACGAAAATTTAGCGTTGTACCGGACATTCAAGGGCGGGAGGAGAGCCAAAAGCCATCCGTAGAAAGGAACGATTAAGGACAAAACTCCCCGTTCCCTCGATGACCAGCAGACAGACCCAGAGCCAGCGACCTCGATAGAGAATAAATCCCATAAAGGAGATCAGTTGGTGGGCGAAATAGATAAGGGCAAATGCTTCCATGATCTATGCCTTCTGAATCTGCGAACGGTAGCTAGGTGGGTGATTTTCCACTGAAGCCGATTGAGGAAGCAGCTTCTGGGTTTGTCCGTAGCGTTCATGGGTTTGTTGGACAAAACTCTGGAGAATATTCATATCCTTGGAGGTGGCAGAGGTCGGTGTAATCTTTTGATTGTCAGCCTTGCGCGTTAAATTAACGCCCCCGTCCGGAGTGACTTGCCAGGAAATAGCGTTGGTTTGGAAGGTTTTTGTTCCATCTTGAGCAATGTCCACCTCCCCAATTTTCTCCATCTGACTAACGACGACCTTAACCGCAGGTTCGACAAAATTTTGCATAAAAACCGTGGCTGCCTGTTGTCCAGTATGGCTAAGAGTTTGATGGACATGTTGCTTGACCTGGTTATGGGTTTGCTTAAACTTCTGGGAGGCAGTGACAGAAAACTGATTTGCTAAACCACGCAGTTTATCGGCAACCATATTGCGCTGCTGATTAAACCAATCTCCTACCGGCTGATTCAGCGTGGTCACCTGCTTGGGATTGAGGGTTTGACTTTGCACAAGGGCGTCTAAACGCGCCTGCATCTCATTAAGTCTGTCATTGGCAAGATTAAGCTTTTCTTGCAGTACCTCAAACTTTTGCGTGACAAAGGAGGGAGAAGACTCTACTCCAGGCGCAGAAGTATCGACAACTTCGGGGGATGCTGGCGGCGGAGAATCGGCTACTGGCGCTGTTTTTTCAGTTGGGGTCTCTGTCTGAGTCGTGCTCAGTTGATTCGTCGAAATAATGCCATCCTTGCTTTTGAATAAAAGCTGATTGTTTTTATCAAGAATGCGCACAGAACCAGAATTTTCTTGGGGAGCAAAGGCTTCATTGAGGGTTTTTGTTTCCTTGGGAGTGAGTTTGACTTGTTTGCCTTCACCGCTAACAGTGCCATCGTAAATTTTTCTAGAGCTGACGCGAATCGTAATCTCTTGATCATCCTTCATGCCCAGTTGAACGAGCTTATGGAGGAATTCTTCGATGGCGGAGAGGGTTAGATATGCCGTATCAATTGAATTGTTGGTGATCTCACGGGCAGATTGCTGATCACTAGATTGTTGAATATCCATGGAATGATCTCAAAAAAAGAAGAAAAGTGCAAAGATTTACCGTTTTAAAGCACGGAGTAGGAAAGACATTTGGGCAGTCGGAGATAATAAAATATCGGGCAATAAACAGCCACCTAAAGTATCAAGAACAAGTTCGCCATGGACTTGGACATAGCGGGGGATTTCGTCGATGACGAGGACAAAAGTGGCAGTAGTGCGATCGCCGAGAAAATCTTGGTCAACGTAGATCAAGCAACCTTGATGGACAACGAAACAGGTGTCGTCCGCACCATTGGCATAGATCTCGACATATTCAGGCAGATAATTGTCAGGCAGAGGTTCAGCGTCCCAACCTTGACCTGTGAGTAAACCGAGGGATTCAGAAAAATCGACCTTGGCGCGGATTACTTCTGGGAGGTCGTCAATGAGTTTTTGGTCAGAATCCATAAGCATGGGAGAGTACCTCAAAGTATTGGTATAAAGGCAAAAACTGCCTTCTATGGAGTAAGAGAAAAAAGGGGCGAAAATTCGGATAAAGTTGCAAAATAAATTTCAGGATCAGAAAACAGCGGCGAGTAAGTCGGCGGTTTCTGGGGCATCAATTGCCCGAAAAGCTTGGGCATCTTGACGCAGTTGATCGAGGTCAATTTCTTTACTGGTAGGCGTTTTCGCTTGGGGAAGATCTGAACAGATTTCTTGATAGGCAGAAATTAGGGCCAAATCTCGTCGTTGGAAATCTCGCTGGGTGAAGTGGGGCAATGCCGTCTTTAAAAACTGCTGCTTGAGGGTTTCCCAATCGGCAGTGGATTCCTTAAACGCCTTGACATCATGCTCTGGAATAATGATGGTTTGGATCAGAGGAATGCGGGAACCCTGGCGATCGCCAATGCCGCGATTCCAGATAATCGCTTTCCCCTGGGAGAGTTGCAGAATTTCACTGGGGTCAATGATGGCAACGGATTGCTTATGCTCCGTATGACTGCTGGAATTGCCGCTCTTTTGCCGAGAACGCCCCTTTGTGTCGTACTCTACATCCTAATTGACCATCAAAATTTTAAAATCATTTCTCGAATTAAGAAGAGGCGGTTATAATATTTTTGTATTTATTTTTCTCTCCCAAATGCAAAGTTTTCCTGTTACATGGTTTGAAAGTGGAGCAACCATCAAGCAAATCAAGCATTACTTTTCACAAGGTAAAAGTGAAATTCGCATCGCAAGTGGATTTTTTACACTCCGGGGATGGGGATTCATTCGATCCTCTACAAAAAATAAGAAAGTTTATTTGTTGGTCGGTATCGATGAGCCAGGTGAAGAAAGAGCAAGAAAATTATTGATCGATGCTATTCTTCTAGATCTTCGTACAGGACTAGACCGAGAACGTCGACAAACAGTACTTGATTTAATTGCAAAAATTGAATCTAATAATTTCCATATTGTTGATGCAAGAGCAACAGATCATCATGCAAAACTTTACATTGTTGATTCAGATACAGCAATTGTTACATCTTCTAATACGACGGGTAAAGGCTTAGTTGAACAAATAGAGTCTGGATGTATATATTCATCATTGCTTGTTGACCAATATATTCAACAAACAAATAACGCTTCTCAAGAGATCAAAACAGAGTTGAATTCTTATATTACACAACAAGTAGCTGAATTAATCAAAAAATTTAATGATTATTTTTCAAATGCCATTGATATTACTCAAGAGTTATTAACACATTTAAAAAAATGGCTAGAGCTGTGTCGACCCTGGGATATTTATTTAAAGACAATTCTTGCATTGGATCAGACTAAAGAAGTTTCAACAACTTATGATAAAGAGCCATTAATTTACCAAAAAGATATGATTTCTCTTGCGCTTAAACAAATCAAAGAATATGGTGGTTCAATGTTAGTTGCTTCAACCGGCTTAGGAAAAACTGTTATAGGAACTTGGA
>NZ_CAWLTV010000033.1:0-7001 GCF_963864045.1 Picosynechococcus sp. NKBG042902
AAGAGAGTTGATTCTGTTCTTCTATTTCGGGAATATTTTGTTTGAATTTTGATTGTATTACTATGTAGCTCTATGGCAGGGCACAATAGGCGATCGCCCACGCGTCATCATCAATGGCTTAACTTTCAATGGGCTGCCACTGGGGGGAACGACCGAATAGGAGAAAAATGGCGGTATCGGCGAGAGAGGAGCTTGGGTAAACTCGCTTGGTCATCAAAAAAATGAAGCTTAAATAAATGGCGATCGCCCCACAAAATACGCAAAATAACGGCAAGCTGAGGAGGCCAGCCTGGAGTAAGCAGGCAAAAATCCCGACTCGCATCAACAGATCCCAGAGGGTGCTGGCACACCAAATCCGGTCTTTCCCGGCGATGAGGAGGGTGCCGGAGCGGGACAACATTAACAAATTCCCCACCACAAACAGCACTTGGGTTGTGAGGGAGAGGGCCGCCAGATCATCGGGGTAAATTAAGCAGTTCACAAATTGGGCCAGGGAGTTAAACATAAACAGGAGGTTTGCCGTCCAGCCCGCTAAACCACGCCAGCCCCGTCTTAGCCAGCTTTTCAGCCAAGTGCTCTGGGCCATTACCCCCCGTCGCCAGCGGTTTTGGTATTGAAAAAAATTGGGTAGGCTTACGGTTTGCCGTTGAATTAGTTGCACCATCAAGCCACTCAAGAGGAATGCCGCTCCAAGGCCCCCTGGCCATTCTGGGAGATTTGGGAAAAAAGCATCGTGGAGTTGGAGCACAACCAATGCGGGGAGTAGAGCAATGCCGAGCCACTGTAAAATGCGTCGCCATTGGGGCCAAAATTGCGCCTGCCAACTGGGGCGATCGCCAACGAGAAAATGACCATAGTTCAACACCATCCCCATCAGCAAAAACAGGGTCGCCGGCCAAAATAACCACCCTGGAATGAAGCCCACTTGGAACAGTTGAAAGATCACAATGTCGGCGGTGACGATGCCTACGGCCTGGACGGTAGTGCCCCAAAATTCCCGCTGCCCGGCAAGGAAATTCATCAACAACAAATTACCTAAAATCCCGGCCGCATAACCGCCCACGGGAATCACCCCCAGGGTGGCGATCGCCGCTGGATTTCCCGTACTAATGACGGCGGCATTGCTGATCACCTGGGGAAACTGGAGGGGTAAAAAGGCCAAAATCGAGAGACTCACCAGGAATTGATTCCAGCGGTCCCAACTGGTCAGTTGCTTCAAAAAGAAAAACATAGGCGGTGCTTGGGCGATGTCCGGGAATAGCCTAACAAATGGTTGGCGATCGCCTAATCAGAAAAAATGATGATTTTTTGCTGAATTGTTGAAGAACCCAAGTTGCGCTAGTTGAACAAAATATCAAGTTGAGCGGTTACGGCCCTGGCCCATCCTTTTGCACCGGGTTCTGGAGCGACGAGCCAGCCCTTTGTTTCAATCTGGGACACGAGTTTGGGATTAACCCCTTGAGGCCCCGGCACGGCGATCGCCACATCCACAACTTCTAGTAGAGACAAATCATTGGGACTATCCCCCAGGCCAAGGGTTTTGATCGGTGGTTGATCGAGATGGGCTTGTTGCCACGCCTGCTTGAGGAGTTGCACAGCCCGCCCTTTGCCAGCACCTGCGCCTAGAAGATGACAGAAACGATTGCCCACCAAGATTTGTAGGCCAGCTTTTTTCGCCAAGGATTCTAGCTCTGTTAAATTTGTTTGGGGTCGCAAAAACGGTTCACTAAATTGGCGATCGCCCGCCTGTTTTAACGCCGCTAAGGGTAGTTGCGTAAGATCCTGCAAGGCTGCCAGACTCAAATCCCCAAACCCCGTTAACGGTTCCCCAATCTGTTGGGCCAAATGCTGGAGGGATTGTCGCGCTTGGGCGTAAGCAATGCCGAGGGTAATAGTGGTTAGGGTTGCCTCGGTTGCCATCTCCAGATCCAATGCCGAAAAATCAAAGCGTGGATCGTCAGATTCTAGGAAAATGCCGCTGCCATTCTCCACAATGAATGGATCTTTTAACCCAAGGGCTTCCCGCAGTTCCAGCACTTCAGCTTTTGTTTTGCTGGTGGTGGGAATAACCGGAATTCCTAATTTTTTTAAGGTCTGGATCGTCGGTATCGCCGCATCGTAACGATAGTCATCATGGTTGAGGAGGGTGCCGTCGAGGTCAGTGAAGCAGAGGAACATTGGTAATCCACGCAGTTTGATAGGGGGCTAGGGAAATGTCCGTTGTGCCTTCTTCTAACACAACTTCATCTAATAAATCCTGCCAGTCATCGGTGCAAATCAGGTTTAGGCTGGCCACCGGGATAGTTGTCGGGCGATCGCCTAGGTTAAACAAGCAGAAAATACTCTGGCGGCGATCGCGGCTCTGACGCCAAAACCCAAAGACTGCTGGACTCTGGAAATCAAGGGTGTATTGGGTTGCGTTGGGATGAAATGCCGGCTGCCGGCGACGGATCCGGATGAGTTTTGTCAGTTCTTGCAACACCCAGGCTTGGTCAGAATCAGGGTCAGCGAGCTTTTGCTGGAGTCGGTCATAGTCCCATTGGTGACGGTTAATGCTGCGGTTATGGTTTGTCATCGCCACCTTGGCATCATCATTGGGGGTCGCCAAAAAACTATGGATATAGAAAGCGGGCACTCCCTCTAAGGACATCATGATCGCCTGGGAACAGAGGAATCGTTGCCGTTGCCAAGGATCGGGGCCTGTGATGGTGCCTTTGAGGGCATCGAACAAAGAAATATTCAGTTCATAGGGTTTTTCGGTGCCATTGGGCAAACTACGGTAGCTAATTCTGGCTCCAAAATCGGCCATGGTTTGGATCAATTGATCGAATTCTTTGCCTTCTAGCAGACCTTCAGCGGGGCGGAGGCCAATGCCATCATGGGAGGCGGTGAAATTAAAGTAGGCGCAACCATCCTGGGCCGGGGGCATACTTTTCATCCAGGTTTTGAGGTGCCGGGCTTCGCCCCGAATCAGCGCATTGAGGAGTAGGGGCGGCAGGCTGAAATTGTAGATCATGTGGGCCTCGTTGCCCTTGCCGAAATAGCTGAGGTTTTCCCGGTTAGGGACGTTGGTTTCGGTAATTACCACGGTGCGTGGGTAGGTGACAGCAAGGATTTCCCGAATCAATTGGATTACCAGATGGGTTTCCCGCAGGTGAATGCAGGCGGTTTGTAATTTTTTCCAGAGAAAGCCCACCGCATCGAGTCGAATAAAGCGGATGCCGTGCTGACAGTAGCCCAAGAGGATATCGATAAATTCAAAGAGGACGTCGGGGTTAGCAAAGTTGACATCTACTTGGTCGCGGCTAAAGGTGGTCCAGACGTGGCGATCGCCTTTTGTCGTAGCAAATTGACTCAGGAGCGGGCTACTGCGGGGGCGCACCACTAACTGGGTATCGGTATCTGGGGGCACCTCAATGAAATAGTCACAACCGGGTTTTTCCTGGGCGAGGAATTGCCGAAACCAGGCTGATTCGCTGGAGACATGGTTGATCACCAAATCGGCCATCACTTCAAATTCTTTGGCGATCGCCTCGATATCTTGCCAACTGCCCAACTGTGGATTGACCTGGCGGTAATCGATTACGGCAAAACCATCATCGGAACTGTAGGGAAAAAACGGCAGAATATGCACACCGCTAATTACCCCCTGGAGCCGTTCCCGCAGAAAAGCCAAAAGTACCTGGAGGGGGTTGGGGCCATTGTCAGCATTGGCTTGGTACAGGCTATCCCCGTAGGTAATCATCAGGGCCGTGCTTTGATCCCATAACTCTTCATTTTTCGTCGTCGCCGTCACATGGGGCGCAAGCACCTGCTCCAAACGCGCAACTAATGCTGCAGGCGGACGATCAGGATATAGGGTCGCAAAAAATTCATCAAGGCGATCGCCAAGACCTGCAATCTGGGGAATGGTCATAGGAGTAACAGGACAAACACGCTAATTTCACTCATCGGGGACAAGTCCACGTCGCTTTTTTAAACCCCAGAGTCTCGTGATTACAGGATCAACAGACATCATTTTTAAAAACTCGCTTGATCTATTTTTTCAGTATTTTCTTAGGGGCGAAAAAACGGCCGACTCATCTTTTATTCAAGTTAAATCTCAGCCTATCAACAAATGCGGATGACATTGTAGTGATTTTTACGTCGCTTTAGATACGGCCAACCCCCAAAAATTGGGTTACTTTAAAGACAAATTTTAAGATTTTCTTTTTATTTAGGTGACCAGCAATGGACTTTTGCCAAGAATTCATCACCACCATCCATGATCTTGATGCCGATCTGGACTACCTCGAAAAACGCCTGATGAATCTTCGTGAAATTTGCCCCATGGCGTTACTCATTCCCTCACTTTATGAAGAACTTCAACGGCCTGCCCTCACTCGGATCAAAGAGTATTTAAAAGGCTGTGCCTACATCCAGACCATCAATGTTTGTCTCCACGCCGAAACCGTCGAACAGTATCACCATGCTGTGACGTTTTTTCGTGAATTGCCCCAAAAGGTCAACGTCATTTGGACGAATGGAGCCCGAATTCGTGGCATCTTAGAAAAGCTCGCCCACCAAAATCTCAATCTCCTTGACTACATGGGCAAGGGTTGGGCGGTGTGGCTAGGCCTTGGTCTGGCGTCCCTAGATGCCCGGGCGATCGCCCTCCATGATGCTGACATTGTCACCTTTGACCGTTCCCTGGTGGCCAAGCTGTTCTATCCCATCGTGGAGCCAGAATTTGGCATTGCCTACAACAAAGCCTATTATACCCGTCTCGGCCTCGAAAACCGAGCGATGAATGGCCGGGTTGTGCGCCTCTTCGTTGCGCCTCTGTTGGCAACCCTTGAAGACGTCCTGGGGCGCAATGCTTACCTCCACTACCTCAAGTCCTACCGCTATCCCCTCGCTGGTGAATTTGCCATGACCGCTGATTTGGCCTTAAATCTGCGCGTTCCCTGTGACTGGGGCATTGAAGTAGGACTATTGGCAGAGGTTTATCGCAATGTAGCGCCGAAACGAGTGGCCCAGGTGGATCTGGGGTTCTTTGACCACAAACACAAAGCCGTGGGCAACAATCCCCAGGAAGGGCTACAGAAAATGTGTACCGAAATTTTGTCTTCGATCCTACGCACCCTGACAGAAACAGAGTCAATTGTTTTCTCTGAAGGGCACCAAATCGCGCTCCAGGTGAAGTTCCGCCGCGTCGCCCAGGATATGATCCGTCAATATTTTGTCGATGCGACCTGTAACGGTATTCCCTACGATCGCCACCGGGAGGAAATGACTGTCGAAAGCTTTGAGCAGATCATTCCCTTAGCCTTTGATAAATATATGCACGAGCCGGCTGTGTACCGCATTCCAGACTGGACAAGGGCCTTGGCGGTGATGCCTGACCTCCGGGAGCAACTGATGGCAGCGGTGGAAGCGGATATGGCAGAGGTGCAGTTAGAGGCGACGATGCAGCGCTCGGAAATTCCCCCTTTGGAGATGGTTTAAAGTTCCAGGGCGATCGCCATTGCCGCAACAGATGATGGGGGGAGGATGCCGAAGGCCACCACAATCGATACAATCTTTAAACACAGTTGTCGCCCTTACTCCCCCTATGTTGCGTGAATTTTTCCCCTTTATTATTCCCATCGAAGCCAGCACGATCGCCGGCGCTTGCCTCTGGGCCTTTGCCCTTTACATTGGCATTGCTCCGTTGCGGGAAGGGATCTTGAATGGTCTGGAACGTTGGATGAACTGGGCCGAGCGATCGCTCTATTTTTCCGAAGAAGAATTTGAGAAGGACAAAGAAATTCGTGAATCCAAGAGTGCTTTTTCGGCCTCGCTCCTGAGCATTGTGCCTTTTTTATTATTTGGCGCAGGGTGTAATTTTGGGGTGGAGTGGAGCCTCGGCCACAGTTGGGCAATCAGTTTGGGGGTGATGGCCTGTGCTGGCTGTGGGGTGTATGAACTAGGGCGTTTAGATGGGGCGCAGCGCAATGAAGAAGAATAAAGTCTTGAAATTTTCTAAATTATTTCGGTTACAGCGGTTTTGGGCATTTGTGGCGGCGATCGCCTTTACCTTGACTTTGCCCTCTGTCCTCACCGCCTGTAATCCCCAAGCCAGTAACGCCACCGGGGCAGGGGACAACCAAATTGTGATCAGCGTCCTCAGCGACCCGAAAACCTTTAACCCGGCCCTCTCGGCAGAGTCTCCCAGTATTTTTGGCCTTACCTATGAAGGCTTAGTTTCAGAAAACCCCGTCACGGGGGAAACGGAGCCACGGCTTGCCGAATCCTGGGAATTTTCCGAAGACCAACTCAGCTTGACCTTTACCCTGCGGGACAATTTGCAATGGTCTGATGGGGAACCGCTCACCGTTGATGATGTGGTCTTTAGCTACAACCAGATTTATCTCAACGAAAAAATCCCCACCAATTCCCGTGATGGCCTCCGGGTGGGCGTTGCCGGAACCTTGCCGACGGTGGAAAAAGTAGGCGATCGCCAGGTGAAATTCACCATCACCGAGCCCTTTGCGCCTTTCCTCAACAATACGGCCCTGGAAATTCTGCCAGAACACGTCCTCCGCGAAAGCGTTGAGCAGACCGACAGCGAAGGTAATCCCCTCTTTTTGGGCACCTGGGGCGTCAGCACGCCACCACAAGATTTAGTTTCCAGTGGCCCCTACCAGTTAATTAACTATGCCGTGGGTCAGCGCTTAATCTTCCAGCCCAACCCCTACTACTGGCAAACCCCCAAACCCTACGTGGATCAAATCGTTTGGCAAATCGTCCCCAACACCGACACCACTTTGCTGCAATTTCGGTCTGGTGACTTGGATGTTACAGGGGTCAGCCCAGATTATTTTTCGCTCCTGAAACGGGAAGAAGACCGGGGTAAATTTACCATCTACAATGGCGGTGAAGCCTACGGCACCAGTTTCATTTCCTTTAACCTCAATACCGGGAAGCGGGACGGCAAACCCCTCGTCGATCCCATCAAGTCGAAATGGTTCAACAATCTG
>NZ_CAWLTV010000034.1:0-8246 GCF_963864045.1 Picosynechococcus sp. NKBG042902
GACGATGCAATTCGTTTTCTAAGTCAATGATAATCTCGGCGATCGCCGCTGGTGTGATTGCTCTCATACAGACATTCTCCCGTCCGCTCCACTTTAAGCGAGAAACGAAGCATCCACTAAAGGGGCTGATGAGAATAAGGCCAGACAATTTAAGCAAGCAATAACTTATTCCATGGCTCCTACAATTCTTAGGCGAGATCTGGCCAAAACTCAGGCGATGAGACTTCAGCGAGGCTAAACGGACAAATTTCTGGAAATTGTTCATCTGGCAAATCCGTTTTGGCGATCGCTAGATCCCGCGCTTCCGACCAACTTTCCGTCATTGCTTCCTCTAAACGAGACTTGGGACCTGGATTACGCCGTAACAACTTTTCAATGGAAGTGCGCTGAACCCGAATGGTGGCGCGCCAACTATTAGAACGTCGCCAGTGCTGTATTTGCCATTTGAGGAGATGGGCAATCAATTGTACTAATCTTGATTCTAGTTGATCATAATGTCGTTTCCCCAAATCATCGAGCTCCTCGATTAGATGGCTTAAGTCTAATTCATGAAATTTTTTGTGGCGTAGCAATTCACATTGTTGTGCTGTCCATGTATAAAAATCAGTGTCATATAGTGAAGAATCCATGGTGCCAATTCCCCAATTGTTTGGATTAAGTGACTTGAGGCGATTGCCCTTGATATAACTGCCCTGAAAACTAGTACTCCCAATGAGTTAGAAAATTGTCTAAAGCCAATAATTGATATCTTGAACTTGTTCAGTCTAGGCTGATGCTTAGTCCAGGTAAAACCTCTTCTCCAGATAAGGTCGCCGGTAAATTGACGATTTGTATGGTTTGATTTGGGCGATAGATTTCCACCTGTTTTTGTTGTGGATTAATCAACCAACCTAGCCTTAAACCAGAGCCTAGGTATTCCTGCATTTTATTCTGTAAGGGTTTTAAGCGATCACTTTTTGACCTCAGCTCAATGATAAAATCCGGGTAAACTGGCGGAAATCCTTCTCGTTCTGCGTGGGTTAGTTTTTCCCAGTTGCATCGGGAGACCCAAGCCACATCAGGGGAGCGATCGCCGCCCTGGGGCAAGCTAAATATTGTTGAAGAACTAAAAACAATTCCGAGTTGACTCTGATCATTCCAGAGAGAAACTTTGAAAATAAGATTCGCTTCTTGGGCACCGCTTTCCCCCCCAACTGGAGACATAATAATGAGCTTTCCTTGGGGGTCTCTTTCTAAGTTGAGGTCAGGATTGTTTTGGCAGAGCTGATAAAATTGCCCTCGATTTAACGAAACAATTGGCTGAAGGTCTAAAACGGTAGCCATAATGATGCAGATTAGAGGAGTAAGCTAATTTTAACAACTTGTTCTCATTGAGGCGATCGCCCTCTAGAGGATCACTCACCAAGGGAAATAACGCGACTTAACACATCTTCGATATCGTAGGGGCAATCTTTAGGAAAATCTAAATCCGTTTCCCGGATCGCGTCAGCACGGGCAAGCCGATACATTTTTGCTAGGGATACCTCATCATTAAGATAGCGCCGCAGACTCGGAATGTCCTCAAGATATAGTTCAATATTACTTCTTTCTCGATCAATCGTATTTCGCCAACTGCGAGACCGTTTTTGGGGCTGATGATCCCACTTTAATAGGTAGTGTAAAATCAGCCGGATACTGCTAAGAAGGCGATCGCGTTCTCGCTTGGACAAATCCCGCACCTCTTCTACCAAGTTTTCAATATCAAGGGCCATAAAATCCCCAGCGGCAAGAAGATCGGCCATCGTTTCTGCCCATTGACTAAAGTCTTTTTCGTACAGTTGTTCCATGGGAGTACCAATGCTGCATTCATCAAAGGACAGAAGAGATGCCCCTATTTTAACGACTCATTTAAAAGCCAAGAATGGAAATAAAAAGCGATCGCCCTCTACCGTTTGACGGAATTTTGCAACACCTCTAAATATTGCGCCGCAATTCGCTGCGGTGTGAAGTTTTCTTCTAAATATCGGCGTCCTGCTTGGCCCATGCCCTCTGCTAGGGGGCGATCGCCTGCCAACTGCCGAATAAAATCCGCTAGCCCTTGGCCATCCCCATTGGCGATCGCCCGGCCACAATTTGTTTTCTGCACTAGATCTTTTAAATAGCTCTTGGGCGGACAGACCACGGCAATGGGCCGACCTGCTGCCAAGGCTGAGTAGAGCTTACTCGGTGCTAACAGGCGTTCCATCCCCGGACTCAAACTCACTAACGACAAATCACAGGCCGTCAAAGAGTAGGGCAGTACTTCTTTATCCTGGTAGGGCAGCAGCAGCAGGTTCGATAATCCCAACTGTTCACGCTTTTCCATTAACATCTGCCGCTTAGCACCATTGCCAATACAGACAAACTTAATCGGTTCATCCTTGAGTAAAATGGCCGCTTCGAGGAAGGTTTCAACATCGTGGCAACGGCCCAGATTGCCAGAATAGAGCACCGTAAATGGCTGAATCAGTCCGTACCGCAGGGCAAACCAATTTTTTGTTTGGGGATCGGCACGATTAAGTCCGGATTTGCCCAACTGTGGATCACGCTGACCTTTGACTCGATCTCCGGGCAGAGTTGGGTAATATGTTGCTTTTTCGCTGGGCTTAACACCACAATGCCCGTCGCCCGTCGCCACACCCTGAGGTTCATATTTTGCCAAAATCGCGCTAACCAGTGCTGTTCTGGGATCACGCCAAGCTTAACGGCAATATCGGGGTAGAGATCATAGAGCAGACAAACATAGGGCACTCGGAAAATCAGGTTCGCAAAGTAACCCACGATGGGCAAAAAGGGAGGGGCCGTCGTAATCAAAAGCAGTTCTGTTTTGCGCCCACATCCGACGAGATGGAGCACTGTCCGCAATAGGAACAAAATGCCATTGATCGCTTTGCCGCGAATCCGCTGGGGCCAGAGCTGGGCTGTCCGCGATCGCCTGACTTTCAGACTATCTACTTGCTCAAGGCGTGGAGCATCTGTCGCTTGAAAGGCGTATCCGGGTTGCCCCGTAAAGATATCAACATCTAAGCCTTGCTGGCTCAGGTGCCGCGTCAATTCCTCGATGAGCTGACCTGTCGGGGCAAAATCAGGGGGGAAAAACTGGGTGAGCACCATTAAGCGGAGTTGTGGTTCATTCTTAGGCCCAGAAGGTTGATCAATAGTTGGCTGGGAACGGCTAGAAACCAAGCGCTTGAGGTAATGAACAAACAACATAGATAAACTTTTTTAAAGGGGAGATAAAGCGAAAGATTTGGATCAGCGAAGCAATGAACCCATGCACTTTTGCTTCATCTTCACCATTAGGCGATCGCTGAACCATTAACCAAAAAGGCGATCGCCCTACACGCAAAGCTTTCTAAGCCACGTTTTTAGTGATCCCCTTGTAGCTGAGAGATCGTTGCGCGGCCATGCAGCAAGCTTGGGTTGTGAAAAAAATAGACAGACGAATCCTGGGACTGTTCTACCCTAGACGCCGAACTGATGGCATTGCTAGTAGTAGAAGCAGGGTAGAGAAACTGAGATCAAATAGACCATCGAAGCTCACTCTACGGTGGGAAGCCTTCATCGCTCCCTCACGCTTTCTTCATCATTTCTTCACACTGTATCCTATCTACGCTAATTGGTCGAGGTCAATTTACGAAGCGGAAATCTTTGATTGTGGTAGAACCCTGACATTGCGATTGACGGCGTGTAAACTCGCTGACAGAAGGATTACCTTGAACAGAAATTACGCCAGTTGCCTGTTGCCATAGTTCAGGAGAGGCCAACGATAATTGATATTCGCGATCACATTTGCGGACATGATACCATTTCGTTTCTTGACAACACTTACACCAAAAGGCTTCTAGCCACTCCCCATCTAAGGGCACAGTCGTTTTTGTTGCAACGAGTAAAAGTGCCTTGCGCCGACTGAGCCCCCGGCTTTGGAGATGATCCGGTTGGTCGGCGTAAATTCGGTGTTTCTGACTCACACTATCTAAGTAGCACTGGTGAATCGGGCAAAAGATAGCACGGCGCTTGGAACGCTTACGGTGGCGATCGCGGCGCTTGGTCGATGATTGTTTGCCTAAACTTCTATTGTCTAGGGAGACAGGATGAGAATTCCGGTTGATTGGTTTCATGACGCAGAATGAATGTAGACCCAATTGCCGAGACAACTTGATTGGTAAACAAAACGCTAACAGGATAGTGATTGCTTGCCACTTAACACATACTACTCATCGACACTATTCCTAAGTGTCTAATTTAGAGATTGGTATCAGTCTCAACCATTAACATTAGCCTGGCTCATCTAATCGTTATACTGACAATTTTAGAATAAGCACCTATAATGTCTGGCGTCTGGATTGAATTTGCTTTCTTTTTGTCATCGGTTGCTCACTTTTAAACCTGTGCCCTATGGTAGTGACACTTTACAGTAACTTTACAATAGGATTTAAATAAATTTTCTCCCGTTTGAATCGATCAGCATTAGCCTGCCCCTAATTTGGGGTCGTCTGTAGATAGCTGTGTTGTTAGCAGATTCTGAATCCTTGGGTCAGAATATAAATTCCAGGAGCCTTGCTCAATGCAATTTTTTATCCTGTTTTGTACGTCAGTCTTCATCCTAATTCCTGGTAGTTTCAGCGCTGCCGCTGCTGCCGACAGGTCTGATTTTTCAGAAGATGGGGCGATGCAAGCGCAAACTCCACAACGGATCCACCTATCGTCGAGTGCTTTGCCGGCAATGGGCGTTGATCGAAACTACATTCTCGGTGTGGGTGATCAGTTAGAAGTTGAAGTCTTTAATGTGCCTGAATATAGCGGTAGTCAACGGGTGCTGGCCGATGGCTCCCTTAACCTCCCGGCCATTGGTAAAGTGCCGGTTGCGGGCTTAACCATCGAAGCAGCAGAAACGGCGATCGCCACCCGCTACCAGTCAGAATTACGCTATCCCAGAATTACCCTTGTCCTACAGCAACCCCGTTCTTTCCAAGTGACCCTCTCCGGAGAAGTCAATAGTCCCGGTGCCTATACCCTAGACGGAGGTCAGTTTCCCACCCTGGTGCAAGCCATTCAGGCTTCGGGTGGGCTCACCTATGCCGCCAATTTACGACAAGTGCAAATTCGTCGCCTCAACCCATCTGGCACAAGGCAGACCGTCGCCGTTGACCTCTGGGAACTGTTACAAAACGGCGATGCAAGCCAAAACATCGCCCTGCGAGATGGGGATGCAGTTTTTGTACCCGCAGTAGAAACGGTGAACTTAACCGAGTCGGCTCAACTAGCAGCCTCAAATCTAATTGGCACCCCTGAAACCTTAGACATTGGTGTTGTTGGCGAAGTATTTCGTCCAGGTATCTATCGATTAACGGGCGGCGAATCCCAAACCAACCCCACCGTCTCCCAAGCCATTCGGGAAGCGGGTGGGATCAAGCCCTCTGCCGATATTCGTCAAATTCAAGTACGACGTCTGACCCGCAGTGGAACATCCCAAACCATTGACATTGATTTTTGGGAACTGTTTCAATCGGGGGATTTGACCCAAGACTTAGCCCTCCAACAAGGGGATACCATTTCTATCGCCACCGCTGCGGCCCCATCCGATGCCGAGGCGGCCCAAATTGTGGCCACTAACTTGTCCCCCGATCAGATTCTCGTCAATGTGGTCGGTGAAATCGAGAGTCCTGGTGCTGTTCGCGTTCCTGCAAATACAACATTAAACCAAGCCGTGCTGGCCGCTGGAGGACTGACAGATCGCGCCCGCAACGATGTGGAATTAATCCGTCTCAATCCCAATGGCACCATTGTCCAGCAGCAGTTTGAAATTGATTTTTCTCAAAACGTCAATGCCGAATCCAACCCAATTCTTTGGAATAACGATGTCATCATCGTGGATCGTAATGCAACGGCTAGCTTTACAGATGGACTCTCACGCATTTTAAGTCCACTGCGCAATCTTTTGCCTTTCGGTTTCTTATTTTAAGGATGAATTTTTAAGAATTAAATTTATAAATTAAGCGCGAAACTACCATGGATAAACAAGATACCAATAACGCTGTTCTCGAATATCAAAATAACGGCCATAAAAAAAATGGCGCAGTCGCCCCAATACCGTATCCTGTCTCTCCTCTATTACAACCAGTAGACTACGGCGATGACTTCGATTTCCGCCAATTTTTATCCGTGATGCGGCGTCGAGCTTGGTTAATTCTGGGGGTGATAACCGTTGGCATGGGGGCAGTTACCTTCAACACATTTTCCCAAGAAAAAATCTACTTATCGAAGTTTCGTTTGTTAGTTGAACCCGTCAATTCCGACAATAGTGTTTCTGACCTAGCCCGGAGCCTGCCCGGAAACTTTGGTAGCGGATCCGGTGAATTAGACTACGCTACTCAAATTCAGGTTTTACGCAGTCCCGAATTACTGCAAAAAGTGATTCAACCACTGCAGCAACAATATCCTAACCTTAACTACAATACTCTACTCAGTAATCTCAGTATTACCCGACCGGGAGAGACAAAAATTCTCGAAGTCAGCTATCAAAATCCAGACCCTGATCAAATTGAAGCGGTGTTAGAACAGCTTAGCTCGGTGTACCTGGAGTACAGCTTGGCCGATCGCCAAACCAACGTTAGACAAGGTCTGCAGTTCATCGATGAACAATTACCCGACCTCCAACAGGAAGTGGATACTCTGCAGGCAGAGCTTCAACAGTTTCGTCAAAACTACAATTTCACCGAGCCAGAAATTCATTTCAATCAGCTTGCCCAGAAAGCAGCAACCTTAGAGCAGCAGCGCTTCCAGTTGCAACAAGAGATGGCCCAGGCCCAAACCCGCCTCCAATCCCTCCAAGGGGACAGTGGAGCCTTAGCAGCCCTCGAAAATTCAGAAACCTATCAGCAGGTTCTTGGTCAACTGCGGTCGGTCGAGGCGAACATTGCCAAAGAATCGACACGTTTCCAAGAGGGGAGCTTAAATATTCAAGTGTTGAGGGAAGAACGCCAGAATTTATTGCCGATTCTGCAACAGGAGGCGGAACGGGTGGGGGCAACCCAAGTGACAGATGCCGCCAATCAACTCCGCATCTTACAAGCTCGGATTCCATCCCTTAATCAAGCTCAAGCCGAAGTCGAGCAATCTTTTCAGAATCTCGCTGTCTTAAATCGGCTATATACCGATCTCCAGCGGCGACTCGGAATTTCAACGGAAGCATTGACAGAGCTTCTAGCAAGACGCCAAGCTCTACAAGTGCAAGCGGCACAAACGGAGATTCCATGGGAAGTCATTGAAGATGCCACCCGTCCCAACTTACCGATCTCCCCCAATATTCAACGGAGCTTGATGCTGGGCTTTATTGCTAGTTCGGTCTTGGGTGTCGGCGCTGCTTTGCTGCTCGACAAGCTCACTGATGTTTATTACTCTCCAGATGATCTGAAGAATCGGACAAAGCTACCACTCTTAGCCAATATTCCCTACGAAGAACAACATGGAATGGCCGGGACAACGGCATCGTCTTTGCCACCAATGCTGCGTGTCCAACGTTGGCTAGCTTCTTTGATTCCGGCTTCAACGACTCGGACATGGCAAAAAATGACCGGTGGAGATCAGCCCTATGGCTATGGCTATTATGGTGCGTCTGCCTTTTCTGAATCCCTACGGGTGCTACATACCAATCTAAAATTACTGAGTGCCGATCGCCCTTTACGTTCGGTGATTATTGCTTCGGCTCTACCGGGGGATGGCAAATCAACAATTGCCCTGAATTTGGCACCAACGGCAGCGATTCTCGGTCAGAAAGTATTGCTCGTTGATTCTGATATGCGGCGTCCCCAGGTTGCTCAACGTCTCAATTTAAATCAAAAGCAGGGTCTCAGCACTGTAATTACAAACAATAGCAACGAGACTGAAATCGATAACTATTTACAGAAACCAATGCCTTTGGTGGATTTTTCGGTGCTGCCAGCGGGGGATCTGCCTCCTGATCCAGCAAAATTACTCGCCTCTCAAAAGATGCAGCATTTGGTTAAGGACTTTGAGCGTACCTTCGACCTCGTTGTCTACGATACGCCACCAGTGCTTGGACTTGCGGATGCCAGTCTGTTGGCCTCCCATACTGATGGTGTAATTTTAGTGGTCACTTTGAATAAAACCACGCGTTCAGCCGTTTCCCAGGCGATCGCCACCTTTAAGCAAGCCAATATTCCAATCTTAGGACTCGTTGCTAATAGTCAAACAAAAGGTACATC
>NZ_CAWLTV010000035.1:0-8713 GCF_963864045.1 Picosynechococcus sp. NKBG042902
CTTATAGACTCCTATGCCAATTGCTCCCTCCTTTCCAACCCAACTCCCCGCAAGGGGGACGGAAACGGGCGCACATTTCTGCGCACGGCTGGCTTGATTTTGAGAGATGATGCTTTCCAACCCAACTCCCCGCAAGGGGACGGAAACGTTTTCGCTTTCTTCCTGTCGCCCGACGGGAAGAAATACAAGCTTTCCAACCCAACTCCCCGCAAGGGGACGGAAACCCATGGCTCCCCCCCTTTACTAAGGGGGTTGGGGGGGATCCCACCCCTTAGCTACTAACAACTAGAACTTGACTTCCTTACGCCCTCTCCTTTACAGCAGTAGGGATTGGGGAGATCCCACCCTTTCCAAAAAACAGCCGCAATTAACGGCACTCTTTTACCTCGCTGAGGGTAGATCCCCCCTGGCCCCCCTTACGAAGGGGGGAATATTTGCCTTGTCGTTTTGAGCTTAAAAATAAAATTCACTTAGGGGGACGGAAACTGATAGCTCTCTCCTTTACGACAGGAAAGTTGGGGAGCCCACCTTTCAAAAAACAGCCATAATTAACAGCACTCTTTTACCCCGATGGGAGTAGATCCCCCCTAGCCCCCTTTTTGTAAGGGGGGAATGTTGTTTTGCCGTATTTATTTCATTCTTTTAGTCCCCCTAGGGGGATGAAAACTCCTTAGCGATAATGAAATTTATTAGGCGAAGTTGTTAGGCGATCGCCACTAATCACAACAACTGTTCGCCTGAGCAATCAACTGATCAATGAGCGAAAGCTCCGATTTTGCCGCCGCATTCTGTTCCTGAAAAACACCATATTCACTATAGAACCTTGCGATATCCTGCTTCGCCGCATCAATTAAGACCTCAATTTGTGCCGATAATTGATTCGCCTCTTGAATCCATTGCTTAGCCGACTGCAACTTCTCATCAGTTGTATTCAACATGAATAACTGCCGTGATAGAGCGGCCAAAAATTCCTGACTATCTTTTTCGTGGGGCGAAAAATAACGTTGATTGAGTTGTGTCGCCGCATCATCTTGCCAAATTTTTTGTATCCTCCGGCGATAATCCTGCAATTCCCTCGATCTCTGTTTCAGCTTCCAAAGTGATTCTTCTAGCTCGGAGCGCTGATTAATATACCAAGTAGATTCTTCCATAAGCCTTAACGTTTACTGCTGCTTTGATCACTTTATTCCGTCATCGATGACCGTACTTCATTTAAAGCCCTGGTTAACTTTGCTTTTTGCTGAGGCTTAGGCAAATCTGGATACACCTTTTGAGCGAAACGCTCTAGTAGATTCGATAATTCTTGCTTCGCCTCTTTTCGCTCATAGGGCTGTTTATCATTATTGCCGACGATGCTAATCAGTTCCAGGAACTGCTCTCGATCTTGTTTATATTGTTCTTGCCCTAACTTATTCAAAAGACCAGGGTGTTTTTCCTGAGGTTTGTTTTTTTGCGGTTTAGAGGCAGTGGGCGACAAAATAAAATCTTCAAGGGAAAATCTTTTTAATAAACTCGTAGAGAGTGTTTTTGATTTGGGGTTAAATTTCGTGCGAAACACCTCATATCCGACATCAGCCCCGTTATTTTGTTCGATTTTGTCCAGAATATCCCGTGCTATTTGTGCTTCCTTCTCCGGCGCATTAATATAAGGAGCCTTCTTCCCTTCGAGAATTTTAGTACAGATATCAACTACGTAGTCTCTCTTTTTTTGACGCTCCGACAACTGACTGTTTTGACCTTTAAACTCAGCGACCACAACTTTACCAGTATTGGGATCAAAATATACCCCATCAAACCCTTGCGGAAACGAAACATACTTTTCGTCTGGTGACAGTATCGGTTCATAACCTAAAATATTTTGCACCATTTGGTCGCCGTATGCTTCACCGATATATGCCGAGAGATCTCTTTTGTCCTCAACAGGATTATTTTCATAGTATTGAATAATTTCTTCCATCTCTTGGTCATCAATCTCCCAATTATGGGATGCGATCGCCTTTGATTTTTTGGGGGATGTCTTTGTATTTTTAGGATTCGTGGCACTCGCTCCGGTGGCCCACAAATCAGCAGTAGTCTGATTAAACCGCACCAACTGATCCCTACGGTCAGTTAACTCGTTATTACCATCAACCGCTAAATTACGGGCTGAGTTCGCTTTTGTTCTGGCAACTATCAAACTCTGGCGGGATTGGGCGACAATACTATCAGTCTCTTTAACTTGATTGATCGCTTGCTGAACCAGTTCCGTTTCTGCCGTCGCATTACTCTTTGCTTTGGCGATCGCCCGATCCGCAGAGGTCGCACTCTCATTACTCCGCTCTGCTTCATTGAGCGCCTGGTCTGCCTGTTCCATGGCGATCGCCGCATGTTGTACTGCCCGCTCAGCATAGCCCACAGCTTGCTGACAGCAACGCACCCTAGCCTTGGCACTTTCTAGCTCTGCTTTTGCATCACGGACTTCGATTTTGGCTAATTGGACATCTTCTCTGGCCGATTCAAGCTCTGCTTGGGCATTATTGTAGGCCCGTTCTTCGCCCCTACAGTTGTTCCGCTCCGGATCATTCCTACAACGACGTAGCCGCACTTCAGCAGACTCAAAATCTCTTTTTGCCGTCTCCAGATATCTTTGGGCCTCTTCGTACATTTGGATTGCCCTTGCTAATCGTTCTTCTGCCCTGGCTTGCCACACCAGAGCTGCTTCTAGTTCATTTTCCCAAACTGTGAGTGTGGTCTCTGCCCGTTGACTGGCTTGGGTTACCTGGCCTAAAGTCTGCTGGGCGATGTTTATCGCATTATGGGACTTTGACAATAGGGCCTGAATATCTGTATCAAATTTGTTGACATCTTCCCTATCCGATTGCACTTGATTCAGTGCAATTGCCGTTGCGCGCGTGGCATGATTAATGCGTTCTTGGGCATGATTTTGGGTAGATTCAGCTTCTCCGAGGATCTCGTCAGAGGCTATATTAAAGCAAGCAAAGTCTTTTTGAAGACTGTCAAAATTTTGAATTAAAATACGGGGATCATAGCGACTCATAGACCACGCTCCTGTTTGTTCAATTCTTGTAACGCGGCAATACGCTCATTGAGTAGAACTTTAATCTTTTGTGACTGATTAATATAGGCTTTAAACCGAGCATCTGTTTGTAGCCACCCTGCGCGAAATTGCTTTGCATAGTCTCCTTCTGAGACCGCATTAAATGCCCGCCATCGCTTTTCTAATTGGGTATATTCTGTGGTCAGTTGAGCAATGTGCCGTTCTAGACTCTTGCGATATGCTTCTAAACCCGCAAGTAAGCGTCGAGTATCTGTCGCACCACTGTAGGCCATTGTTTTTTTATCTCCTTTAGGTATGAATATGGAGTTTTAGTTGATGGTTAGGCATCATGGGCCTGAATGACTAACCCCGCAGATAACGATTCAGGTCTTGCAACTTTTTTTTGAGAAACTGACTATAGGCGGGGGCTTCCCGTTTTAGATAATTTTTCATGAGATCGTCGAATTCTCCCCATTGGGCGTCGTAGTTCTTGCGCATATCGTCTTGCCAAAGGGGAGACACTTGATCATGATTTTTTTGGAGATTGTTCATGGAAGCGTGGAGGTTCTTATTAAATCTCACCAGTTCTTGATGGAAATTTTTCATCTCACGAAACGTATCATTAAGGCTCATAGATTTTGACTCCATTGGGTGAGAATTTTGGCAACCTGTTCGAGCTGCTCTACTAGGGGAATTTTTGCTTCGGTACTGTAGGGCTTGAAACGTACTGAGCGATCGCTTTCGACATCGAGGTACAGAGCAGAGATGGGCTTATTACCATCCAATTGTAGGCGGGAAGCAGCACGATTACGGACAAAGGTAAAGGAATCATCTTCTGACATTTGCAAAGCGACTCGATGACGAAAAAGAACTAAATCACGGCGATCATCTATGACATTTAGCATCGCCTGTAATCCCGAAAAACTCAAAATAATATGAATCCCTAGGCGAGACCCTTCGCTACACAAACGGCGGAGCTTTTCGCCCAGTTCAGAGTAAACGGTCGTCCCATACTCATCCATTTGACGACGAATTTCATCCACCTTATCCAGTTCGGTCATAACCACAAAAATCGAGGGTTGAGCGATGCGTTCATCTTCTTCTAGGGCAAGACGTCTTTCTAATTCATCAAGTAACGTCTCAATATAGCCGCTAATATTTTTGACACTCCGGGTAAAGGTACTCGAAAATCCGGCTGGGAGAAAAACAGCTTGATGCACAGCTCGCAACGCTTCACACCACTGGGTTTCTGGCATACTGCGATCCAAAATATAGAATTTGACTGCTTGGGGATTTAGGTTCACTGCGAGGCTGACGAGCATACCGACGAGCATGCCATAGGTCGCCGTATTTTCACTGCCGACTAGTACAGCATTTTCGGTAATGCGTCGCCGTGTAACCATCATTGCCTGGCCATGTACGCTAAATTCTTGTCCTAACCACATTGCATTCGGACGCTCGGCCGAAAACCAATCTGCAATGTCTAACCCATTGTGTTGGCGCGCTTGGCGGGCTTTAGCTTGCCATTCCTTGGGGGTTAGCCAGGTAGCGTGCTCCAGTAAATTACGCAGTTGGGGGTTCTCAATCAAATTAGGTTGCTCTTTGCCGTCTAGGACAACTCGCAATGGCAAATCATCGGCGGAAAACTGAGCATGGGCTTTTTGGTAGAGTTGCTGCACTAGGCGATCGCGTTCATCGGATTCCAACAGTGCTACTTTGCCTAGCGTATTAGCACCATCGTCTCCCAGTTGGTCATTTAAAACAATCTTGCCGGGTAAATCGCAAGTCATAATTAACTGTTTACCGCGTCGGCCAAAATTCGTGAGAGCTTGCACATCATCAAATCGCATACGCATCGCCATCATCAAATGAATATTTCGGAAAATATCATCACGATGGAGCATTCCCACGGCGCTAAATCCTTGGGATCCCAGCAGCATATGGATCCCCGCAGCCCGCCCCTGCTGAGCTAGCTTTAGTAAATGACTCGACGCAATGCCGTCTTGATCCCCTTCAAAGAGTTCTTGGTATTCATCAACGAGCAGCAAAATTCTGGGTAGTTTGCCTTGGGGCTGGCCCTGATTATAATAATCAGCTAATTTTTCTACGCCAACTGAACCAAAGATCTCATAGCGATAATCCATTTCAGCGACGAGTTCTGCTAAAACACTCCGTGAGAGTTCTGGCATGGTACGCAGAGAGACCACTTCCGCGTGGGGCAAATCTCGATAGGGCTGGAATGTCACACCCGATTTGCCATCGACTAAATACATTTTTAAGTCGTCAGGGGCATAGCGAACTGCTAACCCCATAATCATCACATGGTAGAGGGTCGATTTCCCTGAACCAGTGGTTCCCCCAAGAATACCGTGGGCACAAGGCGATTCTCCTTTCTCGCCAAACCAGACTTTAAGAAGTTCGTTACTACCAAAGCCGCCAATGGGCGTTTCAATCAAGACTTGCGCTTTTTCTTGCCACCAATCTTCACTGGGCAGAGCTGCTGTTTTGTCCCAGGCGAGATCCCTTTGGGGCGGTTTAGCTTGGCTGAGTTTTTCAAAGAGTTCAGTTTGTAAATGGGCTGATGGGGCACGATCTGGCACAAACTTTAGCTGACAGGCCGTCGCATCAGATCCGCTGTAACCTTCATTTAGCCTGATATAGGCCGAATTCTCAAACCCACTGATCGACATATCGCGGGGCATAGTCTGGGATTGGTTGTAATGCAGGATTAAATACTTGCCAGCCTTGGGCCCAGTTCTGCCAATACTGTATAGAGCTTCGATGGCTCTGCGGTCATATTCGCGTGGAAAATTAGCGGCCAAAATAAATTCTAAACGCTCATTGATACGAATATCTTCTGGTAAGCGTTCAAAGGAATCGGCACTGGCATCAAGATAGGTTGCGTTAATTCTTCTGATGTCTGCACTAACTTGATCTAGATCCCGACGAATATCATCGCTAGTTTCCCGCACAAATGGCAAAGACCGCTGCATCGGAAAGGCTGCACCAGCACCAACGGGATCGACTAGGGTAAAGCGCGATTGGTGGGGCAAAGTGAGCGCGATCCGTACTGCTAAAGATTGGAGTAGGGCGATCGCCGCATCGACTGAGTGATCATCACTCACAATGATCAATGTCTTGTTCTCACCGATAAAGGGCGCAAAATGGGGGACAGCAAAGTCACGGTTCCCCCTTGATTCGACCTGTTCTCCGATCCGAATGTAGTCATTGAGATACGCTTCTGAGGGTTTCCAGGCTTGCCAGTGCTCCGTTTCCCAGCCCCTTACATCAGTCACGTTACAGTCAGCAAAATATTTTTCTAGCTCTGACTCGTTTTCTGCTAACTGAGGGCCAAAAAATGCGTCAATTTGTTTGGCAAACTTTGATCCATGGTGAAACAATAATTTGCCCCTGGCTTGTGCTGCCTCAATCTCTTTTTCGGTCGCACTAATTTTTTTTTCGAGTTCAGTAACCCGATCTTTCCAGATCCCAAACATACCTTAAACCTTAAACTTTCATGACATCTTTAAGAGTGCTCTAGTTACCCAACAGTACCAAGAAAAAAATAATTACAATAAAAACAACAATTCCAACTAGAATAAAAAACTGTCTTCTTGTGTCTTCAATCTCAGCTTGATATTGTTCGATCTGACTTTTAGCTTGTCTAATTCTTTCTGACTCTTGTTTTAATTGCCAGACCGATGCTGCTAATTCGTCAGGAGGAGTTTCGGTACCCGTTAATAGCGGTATATTTTGAGAAATATTAGCGGCACTAAACTGCCCAGAATAGGAACTAAGCTCTTTTTGTAGCTCTACGCAATCATCATATTTTTGCCAAATTTGACTACGATGATTAATGATTTTTGATATCATTTTTTTCATCTAGATAGCGGCTTTTATTAGCTTACTGCATTTTAGACAATAGGGAACATTTTTTAAGCTACAAATGGAGAGCTGTAAAGTACTGACATATATACAGAAAAAATTTGCTTCATTTTTTTAATCGCTATATTTTCGGATAGTAAAGTTCTAGGGATGAGCTCGCCCCTAGCCGACCCGCGTAACCAGACCGGATCAGCGGTGACTGTCGTTTCCTGGCCCTGCTCCTGGGAGTCATGCCAGATCAAGCTGAGATTATTCTCTCGCTTGGCGATCGCCCTGCCATCAACAAGAATACAAGTGCCTAGAAGACCCCCCTTCATGCTGGTTTATAGAATTGACTGGCTCAGAGAAGAAGTTAAGGGGGATATTACGATGCTAACCATCAAGAAACTTGTAGGAACAGATCATGACTTTTATGACTATATGCTTCAACTGCGCCATCAAGTATTCGTTGATGAACAGGGATATCCGGTTGAAAACGTAAAAAATGAATATGATCCAAGTGCCGTCCATTTTGTCGCCTTTAAAAATGACTGCTTAATCGCCACGGTGAGCTTACATATACGACAAGAAAGCTTGCCTTTACCATGTGAAAAACATACTAAGCTTCAAGAGCTATCCGACAAGCGAGCCGCCGAAATGGCAAAGTTAGTTGTTACTAAGGAGTATCGCTCTAAACCCATTGCACTATATATAATGACGGCTGCCTATGACTATTTAATAGAACATAAAATTTCTCATATCTTTGTTTGGACCTTGGCAAGGATGAACAAGAGTCTGATGTTGTATGAAAAATTTGGGTTTAAGACAGTGCGAGAGTTTGAAATTTTTGGTACCCAAAGGGCCATCCTGAAAATGTTAGATATCGGCAATGATGCGGTTTATGACACGGCCAAGGTAACTGTCCATTCCAGGGTTGCGAATGCTTATCGTCGGTATATGAAACAGTAAGTAACCCGCGACTGGGGTTTAATGTTGGTTTAAAGATTTTAAATTGCCCACATTTTACCCCAGGGCTGACAATATCCTGTCCCTAAAAGCAGTCAATCGTTACGAAATCTAAAGTTATGGCCCCAAAGCTGGCCTAATTTCCAGGGGATGTATAGACTAAAAAGCAAGTTTAGGAACTGCGATCTCCACAGGTCGCCCGAACCTTGAAAGCCGCATTATTACGTTGACCTATGGAGATGCCTTGCCCAGTCAGGGTTTCAGGCATCGAAAAAGAGTAACTTCCATGGGTTTTGGTCTGATTTTTCGGCTGTTTTGACCCCTATGGAGATCCGCAGGGTTCAAAGGCAGTCAGAGCAAAGGTTTCAAAATGGGTCTCTTTCCAACCCAACTCCCCGCAAGGGGACGGAAACAAGTTTCCCATCGTTCCCACTCCGCCTGGGCGGCGGGTTTTCTTTCCAACCCAACTCCCCGCAAGGGGACGGAAACTTGCTTATGCCAACTATAGTTCCTACCGGTGCGTTTGGACAAATTGCTCTTTCCAACCCAACTCCCCGCAAGGGGACGGAAACTGGCTGGGACGAGGAAGAAATGCCAGCCACCGAGCTTCATGCCTTTCCAACCCAACTCCCCGCAAGGGGACGGAAACTTCAAGAAGACGCGAGCCATAGGCCACACTCCTTCTTTACTTTCCAACCCAACTCCCCGCAAGGGGACGGAAACTTGGTAGCGAATCTCCACCTCTCCCGAGGTTTCGCCCGGAAGGGCCCTTTCCAACCCAACTCCCCGCAAGGGGACGGAAACCCCACTCGCCGGCAGATGCGGATGTGTTGTGGCGGACCTTTC
>NZ_CAWLTV010000036.1:0-9879 GCF_963864045.1 Picosynechococcus sp. NKBG042902
ATTCTGGATATTTTTCGATTAGTTTGATATAAAATTTTTCGCTATTATTTACTAATTCTAAAGTTAGTAGATCGGGAAGCTCATATTCTTTCTTGCTAAGTTTTAAATTTTGCATTTTATTGATTTTAGAAAAAGACTAAATTTAATGATTAATAGTAATAATAATTCAGGATAATTATCTTTTAATTTTAATTTCTGTACCATCAGGAAAGGTGACACTTATATCACTTTTTAAACAATTGATTTTAATTTCTTTTATGTCATTCTCATGTCTGTATAACATTGTTATATTACCTTCTTTTAAATGATATAAAGAGACTTTTTTTAAAATATATATGACAAAATCTTTTATTAAATCCCAAGCAATTCCAGACAATACAGTGTTGGCAACAAAGCTAAATGAAATCAGAAAAAAATCTTCTTGATTTATGCCAAATGAAATTTCATCTTCAATTATTTCATAATATACTTGTTTGCTTTCTAAAAAATTAATCAATTCTCTATTTTGAGATATAAATTTTTCTTTAGAAGTTGCTTCAATTCTGAGAAGGAAATCTTTTGTCATTTTTTATTTTTAGCTTTAGAAAAATTATAAAAAATTATATGATAATAAAAACTATATGGCATTAACAGTATAACTCACAAAAAATTGAAGATGCTACAGACGAGATCATGAATTTAGAAAATAATTGCTGCCAAGAATTTTTGTCTTACACCAGAAAATAATGCTGAATTTTGCCGCACAAAAACTCAAGCCCAGTGAACCTGTCCGCTACCTGTTTTCGGTAATGGTGATTTTTATGAGTTTTGGGACGTTCCTGTTACCCCTGGGTTCCATCGCCCAACAGCAAGAGGATGACGAGCTGAAGATAACTGAAGAAATCGCCAACAGCCCCAGTCGCTATACCTTCAAAGTCAAACTCACTGAACTCGATGACCTCAAGGTAAAGGAAGGGGATGAAATCAGCATCAATCAAGTCATTGCCAATCGCCCCCAGGATCGAGATCGCCTTCTGGTAGAAAAACAGCGATTAGAATTGGCGATCGCCCGCCTCGAAACCCTTAAAGTCACACCACCTTTGGCCCCCCGTGCTGTTCCCATAACCCCAGGGCTGCCTCCTGTCAGTTACGAAACCTATAAAGCTAACATCGCCCAGGCCACCACCAAATTAGAATTAGCCAAATTAGCAGTTGCCGACCAGAAATCCCTCATTGAAGAAATTGCCCAACTCAATGAGCCTTTGCTTGTCACCCACGAGAAAGCCAAACTCAAAACCCTTAAGATTGACCAACAGACTGCTGAACTAGAACTCAATAAGGTGATCGCCAACCTCAAGGATGCCCAGGCCCAGCGGCAGCATCAAGAATATCTCTCCTCCCTGGCGATCGCCGAACGTATCGAACGAGCCAATGCCAACGCCCTCGCCTACCAGCAACAACTCCTGGAGTTCGAGAACCAACAGCGCAGCCGTGCCTACCAACTCAGTGACCTCAATACCAAACTCGCCGATGTGGAAAGTCGCCTTGCCCAAGTCTCTACCGTCCGTAGCCCTTACCCTGGCACTGTGCGCCGCATCAGGTGGCTGGAGCAGAGCGAAGGCACAATCAATGCCGAAATTACCCTACGACTTGGCGACCCTGACCCAGTGCCAGATCCAGAATGACCCCGACCTACAACTGATTGCCCAAACTAAAAATGTGGAAGTAGCTCGCCTTGAAAACCTTGAAGCCTCAGCCGACTACCAACGAGATCGCCGCTGGACTACTTGGTTAAACCCTAATCCCATTGGTATTATTCAAAATCTTTTTGGGGGTGGCGATCGCCAACGGGCCGAGCTACAAATCCGCACTACCGAAGCCCAGGCCGATGCTAGTCGCCTCAATCTAGTCGAAGCTGATATCAGGACTGAGATGAGAAAACAGGCGATCGCCGACCAAATCCAAGCCAGCCTTGATCAACTAGCCGACTTAGAAGCAGAACTAATGGCCGAGCAAAAACGCCTTCAACTTTTTGAAATTTACTTCCAGCGGGGTCAGGGCAGCCCTGCCGAATATCTCAACTTCCAAAATCGTTTGACCCAGCTAACCGCAGAAAAAGAGAAATTAACCGCGACGATTAACGACATCTGCAACAACACAGATTTAAGACAATGATGCTAAATTCCCCGGGTTAGACAAAAGGATTAACAATGGTGAGCTGATCATAAATCCGCTGATTATTGTGTAAGTCTTCACTAAATAACTGACTACACCGAGATTCTAGGGCACTCGCAACAATCAGACTATCGAAATAACTAAATTGATACCGTTGGGCAATCCCCAAAGCTTGGTTAATCGTTTCAGTCGAAACTGTCGCCACTTGAAATTGCTGAGTCAGTTCAGTGACTACATCAGTAATTTGGTTATAGTCCAGCTTAAATTTGCGACGCAGCACATTAATCGTTTCATTTAAAACTTGGGTACTAATCCAAATGAGTGGCGCTTGGGTGCAGGCGATCGCCCGTTGTTGTTTGTGGGGTTCATCCTGCGAGTAGATATAAATCAGGATATTTGTATCCAGAAAAACCCTATCGCTCATTCGCCTCTAACCGATCAAACTTAAAACCTTGAGTATTGAGGGCGATCGCCTGAAATTGACGCTGAGGGGGCGTTGGCTCCTCAGAATCCTCCAGCACAATAATCCGAATTGTTTTCCCTTCAAGTTGTGGCGTGTATTCAGCAGGAAGATTCACAATCCCATTGTGGATAGTCGTTTTGAACTCAATAGCTTGCATGATACGGAAGTAATGGGAGGATGCTATCCAGTTTAGCCTGTATCACAGTCCAGAAAACCTCAATAATTTTTACTTTGCCCTTGACCCAGGCCTCCAGCTCTAGTCCATGGCCAAGGATTTTTCATTTTTTCCCTAGTCCCTAAAATATGGTGCGCAAAGCGCGGTTTATAAACGTACCGCTCTACGTCGCGAAGGCACGTGCCCCCAAGGGGGCTTTATGCTGGCGAACTTGAATATTCTCAAAAGGTTCGCTCCCTCGCCACAGGTGATTGAGGCCACACAGGTTTTCTATTTTCCCCGCTCAATACCCGCTACAAAGCCTATACCGAGCTGCGACGCTGATATTGATTTCGGTCTGGCCTCATGCGCGACTTCCAGAGGCACCGTTATTTGTAATTTGGCAAGGTTACTTTCCGCGCGGCCAGAGTGCATTTTCCTCGCGCACTCCGGGCTTTCCGCTGGTCGTTACTGAATAGCCACAGGTTACTGAGCGGGGGAGGAAAACCCCTTGCGGTGTGGCCGCGTTGTTGTTTTTTGGGGGTTTTGCCCGTGTTTTTGTTCTGTTGGTTTCTCGTTTCTGTCTTGTTTCTCGTTGTCTTTGGTCGTTCCGGTTCTGCTGGCTCGGCTCCGGTTCCCCCAGCGGTGTCTCGTCCTGCTGTTGCGCCCTCTGTCGTTTCTGGCCCTGCTTGTTCCCTGGCGGTGCGGGCTGCTGTCGTTCCGTCGTCTTGTTGCCTGCTCCTCTCCCGGTCTGGTCGCCCTCTCTCCGGTGGTGCCCTTGCTGCCCGGGTCGGTCGGCTCCGTCGCTCCGGTGTTCTTGTCTAGTTGACTTCGGCGAGCTCAGTCGAGCCGTCGTTCTGGGGGTTCGCCCCCTTTTCTTTTTTGTCCTTTCGTTACTGAGGTTTTTGGCGTGATTCGTCGTTCTTTTGCTGTCGGTCGTTCTGGCTCTCGTGTTCTTGTCCCCTTCCGTCGGGTTGCTGGTCTTGCCCTGTCCTGCGGTTGTGTCGGTTGGTCGGTGCGGGCTTCGTCTCGGGCGTTTTCTGGTTCGGTGGTCTGGGCTGAGTTCGCTTCTCCTGGGGTGGCGGCTCGGTTCGGGTTCCGGGCTTCCCGCTTGGTGGGTGTTCCGGTCTGGGTGCGTCCTGGGGTCTGCTCTGTCTCTGGCCCGGTCTGGGTTGTTTCGGTGCCTGTGGCCCGTTAGTTTCTCTGGGGGGCTTCCCCCCTTTTTTTGTGGGGTGATAGTCTAATCAGACAGCCTTAGTTCACTTGTATGCTATGAAGGAAGTTCAGCGGTTACTTGCCCTTACCACAACCATCATTAAACATCCCGTCCGAGCAATTCCAATCCTAATCGGCATCGGCCTAATCTTTTTTGGCGCACAAAACTACAAACCCCCCACCGAACCCAATGAGGCGCTCAGCTCTGCTGTTCCCGTAGGGAGCGCCACAAAACCAACTAACACCACAGACCCTTGCCCTTTACATCTGCCCAATGGCCTACCCACAGGAACCCCAGCCACCAACGATTTAATCGTGCGGGATATCTACTGTCTCAGTTCCAATGACGATACCAAGTTCGCCGACTGGGTGGCCTACAGACTAGATCAGGAAACTATGACAGGTAGTTCTGACCAAGACCGGGAATGGGAGGCTGATCCTAAGATTCACCGTAATGAAACCCTCGAACCCGAAGACTTTCGCGGAGCCTACAAATGGGGTAACTATGACCGGGGCCATCTAGCTCCCCTCGCCTCATTCCGGGGTAAGAATTGGCAACAGGTTAACTATCTCAGCAACATTACCCCCCAGAAAGCCAGCCTGAACCGGGGCGCTTGGAAAGAACTCGAAGAATATGAACGAGATCTCGTCAAGCAATACGGTGAGGTTTATGTGATCGTGGGAACCGCCTATGATAATCAGCCCCTCAGCCTAATCAATGCCGACGAACCGAACGATATTCCTGATTATTTCTGGCGGATTATTCAATATGACAGGAAACTCGAAGCCTATCTCTTTCCCCAGGACACTCCATCCGGCACTGACTTTCGCCTGGGTAAAACCACTGTCCATGAAGTAGAGCAGTGGAGTGGCTTAAATTTTGGCTTACAAAAATGATGGCATATATGCTACCTTTTAAGTATGGCTACCCGTATTGTTGTCGATACTAATGTCTTTGTCAGTGCTCTAATCAGTGCATCTGGAGATAGTCGAAGGGCTCTCCGGCTTTGTCTCCAGGGAAAATATCAGCCTTTAATGGGCAATACACTTTTCACTGAATATGAGTCTCTCCTCAATCGGGCAGACATCATGGATAAATCTCCCTTAAATCAGCAAGAGATTCAGGCATTGCTGGCAGCCTTTATCAGAATATGCGAGTGGATATCTGTTTATTATCTCTGGCGACCCAATCTAAAGGACGAAGGAGATAATCACTTGATTGAATTGGCGATCGCCGGAGACGCAGCAATAATTGTGACGAACAATACCAAAGACTTTCAAGGTGCAGAATTAATCTTTCCCCATTTATCCATCCTCAGACCCATGGAGCTACTCTAAATGGCAACCCTGACAATTCGCTTACCCGATGATAAACACTTACGCCTCAAGCAACTTGCAAAAAGCCGAGGGATCAGTCTGAACAAGCTCATGGAGGAATTTTCTAATATTGCCCTCGCGGAGTTTGATGCCTATACTCGCTTCAAAACCATGGCGGTTATGGGGGACCCTCAAGTCGGCCTAGCTCTGTTGGATCAACTTGATCAGCATTTTGCCACTGAAGACTGAAAAAATTAACATATCCCTTTTCGTACAACTGAGTAGGCAATTCCCCCTGGATATAGTAAAAATCGATGTGCCAAGGCGAGAAATTTATAGTAATTTTATTATTAACACTAAAACTCGTAGAAATTACGGGTGAATATCTCCAAAAGGGAATCAAAAACCATGCCTAAGCTGCCGAGGCAGCAAAAAACCCCTCAATCATCCGCCGTCGCCAAACATTGGAATGATAAGAAGGGCTTTTTGACTGTTATCCATTTGCCCCATCTCTGGGGACTTACCGCTCAATTATTAAAACTGAATCAGCGGGGGGTACTTGTATGTTAACCCCTCAGCGAACTTTTGACGATAGAAATTCCTTAAATTTTGCCGGAAAATTCATTCCGACGAAGCGTCATCACCCCTGTCCCGTCTGTCATGACACCTCCGGCAAGTGTCGCACCAAAGAAAATTCAGACCTTGTCCTCTGTATGGTCTGGCCCGATGGGAATGTTCCCGGCTGGCATTACCACGGTCTCGATTCCTCCCAGGGCCTCTGGGGTCTTTACTCCCCCGACCAAGGCCCAGGCTTTAACGCAGATAAGCATAGAGCAGAACTCCAACGTCTAAGGGTAGAACATCAGGCGAAAGAAGCACAACGACTAGCTAGTCTTCCTACCATCCCAAAACGCCATCAGAAAATTCTGGGTTATAAGGCCCAACTCACCCCGACTCAGAATGCTGATTTATTACAGCGGGGACTAACCCAAGCTGAGATTGACTTTGCCCTTTCTAAGCACTGGCTCTTTGCCTGTCAGGGTGGTTATGGCATCACAGCGCTAGATTCCATCACCAGAATGTTCTGCGGTGCCCAGCGAGCTTTAGACGACCGTACTCAACGGAAATATGACTGGGCCATTTTTGCCGGACGTAACCACCTCAAGGAAACAGGTGAAAATCCCTTATTCGTTTGGCGATCGCCCCAGTTTGACCCAAGCCAACCCTACGAAATCAAATTCTGTGAGGGAGCACTCAAATCCCTAATCCGGGCCTTTCTCGAATGGCGGCATAGTCCCCAAGTCATCCTCATTGGTGCGGCTGGGGGTATTTTTGGGGAGCAATCTGTCCAGCGATTGTTAGGAGTCTATGACAAGGTTTGGCGTTTTACCCTCCTTCCTGATGCTGATAGCCAGAATCTGAAGAAGAAAAACCTCTATACAGGCTACGGCAAACTGGTGAAAGCCATCCCCGTCATCAAGTTCGCCGATTGGGGACAGTGGCGGGATAAGGCTAAAAAAGACTGTGATGAATACTTTGGCCGCTACAGGAGGAGATCGCCCTGGGATTGGCTTAAACCCTTTGCCTTTGATGAAACTCGAAGAAAAGCCAAGGAAAGACTAGCAACCAGTGACCAGCTCACCGCTGACTTGGTACTTTCCCAGGAACAATTTGAAGCCCTCAAGCGGGGTGATATTTCCCTGCGAGACTTAACCAACCAGTCTCGGGATGTATTCCTCCAAGCAGCACGAGGTCTTGGCAAAACGGAATTTGCGGGACGCTATGTTAACGCTTGGCTCCGAGGCATTGCTCCATTCCACCGAAAAGCTCTGGCTATTGATGGCGGTGGTAAATTGGGCTTTACCTACCGGACTGATCTGACTATTCACAATGGTCAATTGTTTGATGGCCATGGCCAGTTCACCGACCACCTCGCCTACTGTTCTGAATCTCGCCTTAGCCTAACCCGCCCGATCAATAATCTTCTAGACCGGGGTGCGGGTTGCTTTATTGATGAGTTTGACCAACAGCTTAAAAACCTGTTGATGTCCGCCACCCATGGCAGGGATGGTCAACGGCAAACCAATATCCAAAATTTTTGGCAAGATACTATCCGCGCTAAGGAGACCCTCGGCGTCAGTGCTGACCTCACTGATTTTGAGGTGAAACTCTTTGAGAAACATACAGGCCGCAAGCCTTTTGTCGTTAAGGTCGAACATGTCAAAAAACAACGAATTGATACAGTCTTTGAACATGAAGCCCAATGGTGGCAGAAGTTCTACCAGTTACAGGATGAAGGCCAGCGAGTCTTGGTTCTCTGTAGCCGTAAATCTGATGCAAAACTTCTCGCCCATGCCTGCGGTGCCATGGCTATCCATGCTGACAATGCCCATGGGTACAAAGATTTTCTGAGTAATCCTAACCAATGGTTACGACAAAACCGTCCGGGACTATTCGCCGTTTCCCCGATCCTTGGTACTGGTTTTTCTATCACTGCCGATGCTTTTGATGCGGTACTGCTCTATGGCTGGGCTGATAACCTCACTGCGGCTGATTTGATGCAGTTTCTCGACCGCTATCGCCTTAATGTTCCTCGCTATATTTGGGTAGAGGAAACCAACCATCAATATAATCAGCTCACCCCAGACGCTTGTTTTAAAGCTCGACTGGCTAAAGCAAAAGCAAGTCGTCTTGATGATGAGTGGCGCTGGATTGATCCAGGTGATCCCTACTTCCACTACCAGGCGGAAAAGAATTGGTCACTGGCTCACCTTCGGGCAGACCTGCTGGCTCGACTAGAACGGGATACAAAGACCGTCAACTATGAACTGTGTCAGCTTCCAGCGGATGAGGTCAAAGACATCATAGCCGGGGTCGCTGCTATCCGTAGCGAGTTTAAAAAGCATGATGCAACCCTCACAGCCCAAGCCAATAACCTCACCCTAGAACAGGCTAAACAATACCGAGACAGGGAAGATGAACTGACAGAAGTGGAACGGCGATCGCTCTATAAATTTGACCTGGCTGATTGGCGTGTATCTGAACCCGAAACAGTCACTGCTGATGATGTCCTTAAAGACCGGAAGGGGCGGCGGCGAAAGGAATTAGAAAAGCTAGAAATGCAAGCTTTCCCTCAAATTGCCCAGGCCCTCGACCAAGCCAGCATCCACAAACAAAAGGGTGGAGTCTGTCAGCAAGATATTTCCCACCATAGCCTCAGGGTTCAAACCCTCGAAAATATCGGCATTGGCAAAATCCTTGACCACGTTTTATCAGGCCAGGAGTGGCATGCCAATCACCCCATCGTTAGAGAAGCCGCGCAGATTCTGGCGAGTCAGCGTGATGAACTAGCTTTGATGGGAGTTAGGCTGACCTGCGGGAAAAATGCCACCCCATCAGCCTACTTTGGAGCACTCCTCAGAATTTTTGGCTTACGGACTGAGTCAAAGCAAATTACGATGAACAATCGCCGGATACGAGTCTATTGTCTTGATGGAGATAACTTAGCTCTCACCAAAGCGGATTTAGTCGCTCGATTACCCCGAAATATTGAGCGGTATGGTGAGTTACAGATGAACTCTGAAACCCCGTGGATACAGGAGATTTATAGTCTGCACACACCTTTTGAAAATAATAATAATCGGGGGTGTGTGCAGCCGTTAAATTCACTACAGGATATTGGTTGTAGTAATCTTGAACCTGAGCCAGATCCACTACCTCCACTCATAGAAAGAACTCAAAAAGCACCCATTGAGCTTTGCCATGGGTCAAGAACTGTCATCGAGGGTTTAATTCGTGCCTACAACGTCAAAACCATCAGGAAAATTGCTCTGTGGTTCGACAATTATGCTGGCTCTGAGTGGGTTGATGCCTTTAATTTATGATTTTTACTGCGCTAAAAACACTACAAAAACTAGATTTATATCCCTATACTCCTGAGATACTTAAATCTTCATGATTAAAAGGTTTCTCGTCGGGAGAAAGTCGCTTCTGGAAGAAGGATTTCATCAAAATAGAAGCGACTCGTGCACTATTGTGAGGCAGTCTACTTATTTTTCATCGCTTCAACCTGGGCGATCGCCGCTTCTCGAAAGAAGAGAGTCGATTGTGTTTCCACTGGACGAGTACTTACGGTCGAGAAAATGAGAGTCGCTCCCATGAGCGCCATGATGGCATTCTCCGCAAAGCTCACAATTCCTAGGGGTGCTTTAGAATTCCCACCAATGCAAGCACAATTCAACGCAATTTTATCAATATAAACTGCCTTGAAAACCGATACCGCACCACTCATACCAATTGCCAAAGAGCTGATACCGGTTGCTAAAGGAGCGATTCCCGAAAGAAAGCCCAGACCGATCAACAATTCCGCAAAAGGATAGACCTTGCCATAGGGTTTAAACTTTTGAGTCACGAGATCGTATTTCGCAAAGCTTTCCGAAAAGGAATTAATATCCATCAACTTCAAGGAAGCCAACATCGATAAAGAAACACCCATAAAACCAGAAACACCGATCGATGTCGCCGCAGCAATCAAACCAGCAGTGGAGAATAAAGCCGCCACAGGTGTATAGGAATA
>NZ_CAWLTV010000037.1:0-10337 GCF_963864045.1 Picosynechococcus sp. NKBG042902
AGTTCTCATTTCAAAATAAAATTCCTCAATTAAATATACAAGATAAATCTCTAGAGTTTCGATAACTTGAAGAATTTTGAGTGGAAAGAGCTCATGAAACAGGTTGAGATTATTAAATCAAGAAAAATATCCTGAAATACAAAGCTTGTGTAGACCTGCATGAGAGTGATCTAAGTTTTATGTAGAGAGAGTTGAAGAAGAAAACATTCCGGAAAAAGATGGAGAAATCGGATAGAGTAGCTTTTCGATCTCGCATGAAACGTTTCCATTTATGAGCAATATTCCTCATTGCTAAATACATTAGCCTAAATACGGAATCTTAATCAAGAAATACAGCTTTTATTTTAATTACTTTATACAGAGAGCGATTTAAAGAGTCAATGGTGTTAGTGGCATAAATGACTTTCCGAATCTCCATCAAATAATCGAAGATAGAAATAATTTTCTCTCAATGATTCAGCCAGAGTTGAGAATAACTGGGGTAAGCGTCCTTCCACAAAGAAGCTTAGAGGATGTCTAAAAAGGATGTGGCAACGTCTTTGCTCCTTCCTCTCGATTAATCAGAGCCTAAGGTTGAACGACGACTGCCGTCTCTAAACTGACCAGTTCAAAAAGTTGCTTGATGTCTGCATTGCGCATTCGCACACAACCATGGGAAACCGCTTGACCCATCACGCTTTCGTCTGGTGTGCCATGAAAACCAATGAAGTTTGTGCCGTCTGTCCAAAAACCAATCCAACGTTCCCCGAGGGGATTATCTTTTCCTGGGGGGATAATACTCCCATTCCAGGGATGTTCCCAGGCGGGATTTTTGATCATTTGCATCACAGAAAATTCACCGGTGGGGGTTTCCCAACCTGCTTTGCCAATGGCCACAGGAAAGCTCGCTTTCAATTGGTCACCCTGGTAAACATAAACTTTTCGTTCTCCAAGCCGCAGATGAAGACGCACTGGCTGATTAATGCTTGGAAGATAAGTGGTCGGACTGCCTAAAGGAGGTAGCGGCGTTTTGACTGAAGACAGCAATAGATCATTGAGGGAGACCTCGGAAGGTTGAACATCTTGGGCGATCGCCAACTGGGGCAGACTCAAAACATTACCCACAGCGATAAAGCCGATAAAGAGCGATAAGGTAGATTGGTGAAATTGAGTGTGCAGCATAATCAGTAGGATTGTCGGTAATGTATTTTTTATAAACTTGCAACCTAAAAGCAGAGATCAACCGACGGCTGACCATAAAATATCTTCCATGAGTTTAGCGGCTTCGATAACCGGCGTTGTCTCTAGCCAACCGGGAAAAATTCTCGCCTCAAAGGTATTTTTATTGGGAAGTCGGTAAATAAAATTTTTAATATTAAAATCACAATATTTCGTCAATTCCAGTTGTTTGAGATGTGTCACCGCTTCATCCCAACTAAGAGCCGTAAAACCTGGAGTATTAACCAAGAAAAGGAGTTCTTCGGGCCATTTTCCTAAGCGTTGACAATGGGGATTTGTCCTTACTTTTTGACGTAAATGCTCCCCTTCTTCCCATAGGGTATTGACGAGATTATAAAAAATAGGGGTAGAGCAGAGACGAGTGGCATCAAAGTGGAAATGGGTAGCCGCCTCTGTGGGAATTGTAAATCCCAGTTCCCGAGCAATGGCTAAGAGACTATCTAAGACAGCAAAATGATCCGTTTCAATGGGGGCTGTCACTAATTCACAGGGACGTTCCCGCTCCCCTGGTAAGGGCACGGCGATCACCACAGAGGCACCAACCTCATCACTGACACGAAACATTCCCTCACTCTCTGTCATTGGTGTGCCAAATAATTCGGCAATGGGTTGCAAAATATCGGCGATCGCATCCTCTGGATTGACCTGACGTTTGATGAGATGTAAAAGCCTAGCGTCATCACTCACAATGCGATACCAATCCGGTAGGCTAGGACAACTTTTATCTAGATCTGCTTGGATAGTGAGATCATCCACACAGCGAGCGATAAAATTTCCCTTTGCATCCAGAACCTCGAAACCATGAGTTAAGTTCTGAAAGACTGGTTTACCGGGGACTTTACTGGGTTCTGACTGGAGAGAAAAGAAACGCTGGACGGAGCCTTGATATTTCTCGGCGATCGCTTCTGCTAAATCTTGTCGACTGAAGCCTTTGGGGGCAAGCAGTTCAAGCTCGAAGCCAATTTTCCAATTTAGGGTCGTCATTATTGAGTAGAAAAAATTAAGACAGGGCAAACTACCCTGTCTAGTTCAAAAATATTATCAAGTTGCCTTAGACGCCATCATATTGACGACGAGCGGCGTCCATCGAACGACCAAATTCTTGATAGTCGCCCCGAATTAAGAGTTTTTCGACGTACAATTTAGCGTGGAACGGATCTTGACTACCCCAATAGTTCGCTAGATCAACAGCATCATCATAGGTAAGACCCTTTTGATCAAAAAAGCAGAGCTGCTGACTAGACCAAAGGCGATCAACGGCAACCTGACGAGCCTGTCTTTGATCTGCACTGAGTTGATTGGGACTACTGATCTCGCCTAATAAGATCATCCCAATACGAACTTTCGCGTTACCGGCAGATTCTCCCCAGTAGTTCCCCAGAACTTGGGCATCACAGTAAGTGTACTTTCCGGAGTTGAAGAAAGCATCTAGATACTCAGCTTGGTTGGGTCCCTGAGCAACCAGAGAAGCAGCAGGGCTTTCAGGGGCCACTGGCTTCAAACTTCTCGCCTGAGCAGCTTCTGGGCCGAAAGAAACTGTCAAAATGCTGGTGATAAACCAAGAAACAAACAGGGTAAATAATTTAGGATTTAGTCCCATGGGAAATTCCTCACGACATGATGTTTTAGGTAAGGATGAAAACTGTATTAATTAACAGTTTTACTGAAAGCAACTCAAGAAAAGAGCAGGATTGAGAAAAGTCGAATTACCAAAGTCCACGGACAGGCTTGGCTTGGGTTGTTTCACTAATTTGTGTCGCACTACCACTCGTTTGGGTCACGGTTTGACGAACAGTAGTTCTTTGTTCGACCACTTCTGTTTGTCTGACGGATGCCGAAGAACTAGCTGTTGTAGACTCGACAGCAGCGGCAGAACTGCTCTGAACGTTGATGTAGGTGCCGGTGGCGATGTCAAGGCGATCGCCTGCCTCAAAGACAACATCTTCCTCATGGCTTTTGAGCGCCATCCAAGTGATGTCGTTCACTTCGCCTGTTACTTCGAGCTGATAGGCATCTTGAAATGCTCTGACAGCTAGCATTGTGGCGGAGTCATATTCACCAGTGATTTTTCCTTCGTAATACCCTAACTCATGTAGTAGAACCTGGAGATCTTTAACAATCGTTGGATAGTCTTTACTTCTGAGGAAGGGAGCACTGATGAAGTTGTATTTAGACAATCGACCGTCTACATGTTCATCACCACAGTCATAACGGATATCGCGATGGTGACATAGTTCTGCCTGGGCGGCGGGGCTAAAGGCAACAGCACTAGGAATTAATAGAATAGATGCTGCCCAACCTAGTTTTTTGAAGATTTTTTCCATAACTTCACCATGGTAGAAGAGCTTATTTTAAACAAATGGCATTACTTACAAAGCTCATACTTTTACTTTATTGTAGTTGTCTTGGAAAAATATACAGATAATTACTGATTAATTTTCATGACAAGTATATGTATACTTTTATCCCCTAGGATATTTTTATGGGAACAAGAAACAACAAAAAAATTATTTGAATATCTTAACAAAATAAATTATTTTTGCAGGATAATTTTCTTGAAAGTCTGTTGTTCAAAGTTGATTTTGAAAAGTGCAATCAGTGCCTTAAAAAAGCGTTAGCCGCCGTAGACAGCCGCTTCAGGAATATCGATAAACAAATTCCGGTCAATACCAATAGACCAAACATCATTTGACTTACCCCATGTCAGATCATTACTAAAGGAACTGGTCACATTGCTACCATTAAAATCATAGGTAACTTCATTGCGATTGGGGAAAAGTACAGTAATGGAAGCTCTGCCGCCACCATAGCGCTTAATGCCACCAGGACATTGCTGATCTTTATCCGCATCTCCTACGGAACACTTAAAATAAGCAGTGGCATTGTAATAGTCCATATTGTTTGCATAGGGATTATCCGGTAAAGAAGTACTAGGGGACTTATTATCACTACCACCACTAAACAAGCTACCGATCAGCAACCCCAAACCAGCGCCAATAATTGCTCCGACAGTACCCCCATTGCCGCTATCATCGTCATGGGAAGTTTGGGACTCATGCTGAGTGTCCATTTTTACGGAAAGGCTGTTTTGACTACCTGCCGTATTCCAGATGAAAATTTCACGGTCTCGGTCATATTGGTGGGTAACTGAGTGAATACCATCCCAATCCTGAACTTCTAGATAGTCTAGACTGCTACCACGAAAATCATATTGGGTTCCATTATCCAATTGAATGACAACTGACTGGTCATATTGGCTATTTTGCATGTGTCTAGTTGTGCAGTAGCCATCATAGGAAGTTGAGTTATTGATACTTAACTTACAACGTCCATGGTAGCGATTGAGCACTTCGGCAGAAGCAGCGAAATTCCACACCAGTCCCTGACTAGCCATGAGCATACTGGCAATGCTGAGGGTTGAAATTTTCTTTAGGGTTACCGACATAATTCAATAGGATTACTTAGTCCCTTAATACTATTCCATAAACATGACGATAGCCGCCTTACAAATATAAAAAGAAGATAAAAAACTTTTCGCAAATCAATTTTTATTAACATTCACATTTGGGACTACCAATCAATTCCAGATAGGGACAACCTTAAATGAAATAAATGAAATAAGCATAAAGAATTGTGTCACAAAAAAGATAGAGAAGAGGTTGCTACCTAAATCAACAAAAAACTATGGAAATAAAACAGATTTCGCTTACAATCCTAATATCTCTGGTCTTTTACATTTGTTTATATATTTAGTGTCTTTCAATATCAAAAAGTGAGTGATCATCTTTCTAGCCAGCGAAAACGAGGGGTTGTCTTAAGTGCCTATGGTCGCCAGCGTTTACAACAAGCCATCCGGCAAGTGGAAGAAACAGAGAATCAGAGCAAGCCACTCCTGTTCAAAGAGATTAGTCAGCGGGCAGGGATTTCGGCAGCAACTATTAGTCGGATCTGGTCCAATGACTCTAGCGTTGATAGACGGTCGTTGGTTGCTTTGTTTAGAGCATTTGACCTTGAATTAGATATTGTTGATTATCAATTTTCTGAGGATCATTACGCAGCACAAGGGATAACAACAGTCACCGCGTCTGCTGCGGCAGCTAAGCCATCCCAAGGATTAACCTATCCCAGCGGGCCTCTCCCCTTAGATTCCCCCTTTTACATTCCCCGTCCTCCCCTTGAGACCAGGGCCTGCCATGAAATTGAACAACCAGGCTGTGTTGTCCGGTTGAAAGCACCATCTGGGTTTGGCAAGCGTTCATTACTGCTACGGATTTTGGCCCATGGGGAACAACTAAATTACGGGATTGCCTTTGTTGATTTGAAACAGGCAGATCCTGATATCCTGGCCGATAGTGGCAATTTCTTGCGCTGGTTTTGCAGTGTTTTTGCCCTTAGTCTTGGGCGATCGTCAAACCTAGAAGATCATTGGAGCGATATTTTAGGCAATACCCTCAGCGCGACGACCTATGTACGAGAACAACTGCTAGAACCCCACTCCACCCCATTACTACTCAGTATCCAAGAGTTACATCGGCTCTTTGTCTACCCAGCAAGTGCCCAAGCTTTTTTGCCCATGTTGCGATCTTGGCATGAAGAATCCCGCCGCAATGGGATCTGGGGCAGATTACGACAGGTGGTAACCTATGCGACGGATCACTACCTACCACTAGATATCAACCAATCACCTTTTAATATTGGTTTGCCGCTTTTGTTGTCAGAGTTTACCCCGGCCCAGGTACAGACCCTAGCGCAGAACTATGGCTTATCGCTGGAAAGTTTCAATTTAGATCGCCTCTTCGCTCTATTGGGTGGTCACCCATATCTCCTGAATCTCGCCTTTTACCATCTCAGCCAGGCCGACCTCAGTTTCGACGAATTGATTAATACAGCAGCAACGCCCAACAGTATCTTTTACCCCTATCTGCGACGGCTCTTGGTCAACGTACAAGATGGCCCAGAACAAACTGCTCAACTCAAAACTTTAGTCATGGGCAATGACCCCGTTTCCCTAGACACAATTTTGGCTTATCAATTAGAGGCAGCAGGACTCATTAAACGTACTACCGGAGGGTGGTTCATTAAGTTAAATCTATATCGAGACTACCTAACCCATGCTCTCTCCCAAACATAAGGCAAAATTGATTTATAAATTCAGCCCTTAAGTAGGGTCTTAGATGGATGTAGCCGCATGACTAACCTGCACTATAACGTTGGTGGCTGTTTACAAGCAGATTCTCCAGATTATGTCGTGCGACAGGCGGATAGCAAGCTTTATGAAGCATTAAAAGCGCGAGAGTTTAGCTATGTTTTCAGTGCCCGCCAGATGGGTAAATCATCTCTCCTCGTGCGAGTGCAACAACAATTGCAACAAACCGGAGCCCGCTGTGCCTATGTGGATATGACACGGTTGGGCAGTATCGGTCTGATTCAAACCCAATGGTATGCCGGGGTGAGCATGAGTATACTTGAGAGTCTGGGGTTAGGGTACCAGAAGGATTTTTGTCAATGGTGGCAGGCAAATCAAGCCTTAACTCTAGTACAACGCCTAAATCAGCTTGTAGAAGAACTGTTACTTCCTGACCTTGAGGGGCCACCTCTGTATATCTTCATCGATGAGCTTGACAGTCTGCTTAGCCTAGATTTTTCTACCGACGATTTTTTTGCCTGGATGCGTTCCTGCTATAACCAGCGCTCCCATGATCCACGCTACTGTCGTCTAACCTTTGGGCTATTTGGGGTGACAACCCCTTCCGATCTGATCGCTGATAAGCAACGTACTCCTTTTAATTTGGGCCGTGCTATTCCCCTCACAGGTTTCACCTTAGCTGAAAGTAAACCCCTCCAACCAGGCTTAGAGCCTTGGGTTAGCGATCCAGAACAGGTTTTGAAGTGCATTCTCGATTGGACAGGCGGGCAACCGTTTTTGACCCAAAAGCTGTGTGATCTTGTGCTACAGACTGCGCAACAGGCTGATCAGGTGCCGTTAGCGTTATCAGCAGGGATGGTCGAAGTTTGGGTTGAAGGCATTGTGCGATCGCACCTCATCGAAAACTGGGAATCTCAGGATGAGCCTATTCATTTACGTACTATCTGCGATCATCTACTTTGGCGTGAAAATCGCACAGGTCGTTTACTCGGTATTTATCGACAACTGCTGCAGGAGGAACCTGTCTATACCGATGACAGCCGTGAACAAACCGATTTAGTACTCTCGGGATTAGTCGTTCGTCAGGGAAATCAACTCACCATCAAGAACCGCATTTACCAGCAGGTTTTTAGCCTCAACTGGGTTGACCGTCAACTCCATCAGCTGCGCCCATACGCTAATATCCTGGAGCAATGGCTGGCCTCGGGTCGTCAAGATAAATCCTATCTATTACAGGGGCAATCCCTGCGAGATGCTGAACAGTGGGCCAGAGACAAAAGCCTGAGTGATGTAGATTATCAGTTTTTAGCGGCCAGTCAGGATATTGAACGGCAACGGATTCAGGCAGCACTTAATGCTCAACAAGAGAGTGAACGCTTTTTTCGGCAGTTGGCGGAGGCGGTTCCTCAGATTGTGTGGATTGTTGAACCGGATGGTAATCTCTCCTATGCCAACCAACAGGGCCATGATTTTTCGGGTCTGTCCCTCCAAGATCTGGCTGGCACCCAGCGGCATAGTCTGATCCATCCCGACGATCTTCATGCCAGCTTAGCGGCTTGGGACCGGGCTTTTGCCACCAAGCAAGCCTATGAAGTACAGCTGAGGATGCAGGACGCCCAGGGACAATATCGGTGGTTTTTAAATCGAGCGGTGCCCATTTGTGACCATAACGGAGAAGTGATCAAATGGTTTGGGACAAGTACCGACCTCGATGAAGTCAAACGTAAGGAGGAAGCAAAACGGCTACGGGAAGTAGAAGCCCGCCTCGTTGAACAGGAAAAACGGCAGCGCCTGCAACGCTGGTTACTCGGCTCAGTCAGTGCCGCTTTTTTAATTTCCAGTACATTGGCTGTCTTTGCATGGCACCAAAAGCATCAGTTTGCTCTGCAAGAAATTGCGGCGATCGCCAATCAATCGGAAGCCCAATTCGCTTCTGGGAATCGCCTTGATGCTCTAGTCACTGCCCTCCAGGCCGAAAACCGTATCCAAAAACTCTGGTGGCCCCCCAGTCCATTGGTGCACCAGGTTGAACAAAACCTACGCAAAGCAACATTTCAAGCCGTGGAACGTAACCGGATTAATACAAATCAGGGAATCATCCTCGGCCTTGCCTTAAATCCGATCAATGGACACATGGCCTCGGCCCATCACCAGGGGGAAATCGTCCTCTGGAATGCAGAGGGGACCCAGATAAAAATTCTTGCCGGCCATCAAGGGGAAGTGCATGACATTGCGTTCTCATCGGACGGTCAGGTCCTGGCCTCTACAGGGAAAGATGGCACTCTGCTCAAAACCATCGATGGACACCGGGGCAGAGGGATGGCCCTTGATATCAGTCCCGATGGACGATGGATCGCGACGGCCAGCGAAGATAACACCGTCAAGCTCTGGACGATAGAGGGAGAATTGGTCAACACATTTAGAGGACATCAGAACTTTGTTTGGGATGTGGCCTTTAGTCCGGATAGCCAAACCCTCGCTTCTGCGAGTTGGGACAATACGCTGATTCTCTGGAATTTGCAGGGTGATACATTGCAAACATGGTCTAATCCCACCGAAAGTAACCGTGGCGAAAATCGTCTCGTCAGCGTTGCCTTTAGCCGGGATGGGCAAACCTTGGTGACCGGGGACTGGTATGGCAATCTGGTTTGGTGGAATTTAAATGGGACGGTACAGCAAAGCATTGCCGCCCACACTAGTGCCGTTGTGGATCTAAATTTTAGTCCTGATGGAAAAACCCTCGCCTCTTCCAGTTGGGATAATCGGGTGCTGCTCTGGGATCAAGCTAGCCACCAGATTAAAAGTTTGATGGGTCATGTTACTGGCACCTGGGAAGCAAATTTCACCCCGGATAGTCAACAAATTGTTTCGGGGGGAGGGGACGCTATGCTCCGCACCTGGCAACCGCAGCCGCATAATTTAACAATTCTGCGAGGCCATCAATCCTCGATATGGGGGGTTGCCATTGCCCCTGACGGCACAATCTTTTCAGCCAGTGCTGACAACACAATTAAACAATGGAATCGAGCCGGACAACTCCTGCAAACCTTAGCCTTTGGTGCCGGTGCCAGTGGTGAAATATGGTCGGTGGCTGTCAGTCCAAATGGTCAGGCGATCGCCGCCGCCCATAACAATGGTCAATTAAGTTTGTGGAACATAGATGGCCAATTACAAAAAACGGTCAACGCCCATCAGGATGTGGTATTTGATGTGGCCTTTAGTCCTAACGGCGAGGAACTATCAACAGCCAGTTGGGACGGCTCCGTCAAGTTATGGCAGAAAGAAGGCACATTGATACAAGCCTTAACTAAAGATCATGACCGACTATATACAGTCGCCTTTAGCCCTGACAATCAATGGATTGCAACTGCGGGGGAAGAAAAAGTTCTCTGGCTATGGCGACGGAGTGAAACAGATCATTTTTCACTTCAGCCCCAATTTGCACTGCAAGGTCATAGCGATACCATCCTGGATGTAGCCTTCAGCCCCGACAGTCAGAGGATTGCAACGGCGAGTGAAGATGGAACAGTGAAGCTCTGGGCCATGGATGGTACTTTACTCACAACCCTTAAGGGTCATGAAAAACGGGTGAATACGGTAACTTTTATTCCCGCCAATACTGGCTTACCAACGGAGTGGGGTACCGTTATCGTGACAGGAAGTTGGGATAATTCGGTTAAATTATGGAGTCTAGATGGCACTCTCCGTCTCACCCTGGAGGGTCATGAAGACCGGGTTCTGGATATCGCCTTTCGTGCTGTGGATGAGAACCATCGTCCTTTGCTGGTTTCTGGTGGTTTAGATGATGTGGTGATTCTTTGGGAGATGGATCATTTAATCGACATGCAACAGATTGTGGGCTATGGTTGCGCCTGGGTACAGCCATATCTTCATCAAATTGACAGTAAGTTTCGTTATCAGCAACTTTGCCAAGATGATTAGCTTACCAAATAATCACTTAAGCTATCGTTAG
>NZ_CAWLTV010000038.1:0-10682 GCF_963864045.1 Picosynechococcus sp. NKBG042902
TTAAAAATTTTCTTTGCTCAAGTCTTTTTAATCCTTCTTTGTACATTAAGTACCTGATGGGACTGACATAATGGCGACAAGGGCTATCTGTAGGAGTTATTTTTTCTATGTTAACATCATAATCACTAGAAAGAAACTCAAATCCATATTCACTAGAACAAAGTGCAATCAGCGTTTGTTCTGCACGACCACCATAAGGATGATCTTGAATACCAGGAATACTCAAAAAATGTTCTAATTTTTCAAAGCTCATGGAAATTTTATGGATTAATCCCAAGCCAGTATTAATGTAAGGTATTAATTCAAAATTTATATATTTCGCAATTTTCTCAATATCTGGACTATAACCATAATTCCAATCCTTGTTAAAAGTGTTTAACTTATAATTGGAATTATTAATGCGTTCAATTAAATCAGTTGGTTTAGCAAAAAAGAGGATATCACTATCAATGAATAAAATTTTATCTGTATTGGAGAAGTATGTAAAATCAAACACTTTGAGAGAAAAAGGATTATTTTCTCTCATTTTTAATGCTGAGGGATATGATTGAAGCTTTTGATATATTTCTCTGTCAGCCATAGTGCGCTCTATCAATCTTGCATTAGGAAAATGTTTTAAAATTTCTAATTTATCCTGATCATTTAAAGTTCCGTCATCATGAATACACAAGGCATAATTTTCCTCAGAGAAAACATAAAAACTTTTTAAAGACCATATCGTATTGAGACAATCTTTGCTGGAAGTTAAAGTATGAACCTCAGCAAGTTTAGAATCGGTTCTAGTAATGGGAGCAGTATCCAGAATTTTTTTTCTAAACAAATCTCTATAGTAAGCTGTATCAAGTCCATGCCCAAACTTTGTTTTTAATTTATAAATTAAAGCACCAGGAGTAATCATATTTATCATTGTCATCTCTAAATAAATGTTTAATGTTATTTGCAACTAATGCAGTTCAATGTTTTTAAAAGTATTTTTTCATTTTAGTAGTTTGCTTGAAAAAATTACGAGTACGAGATTGAATACGAAATAAAAAGTAATAAATACGTCCCTCCAGAGTCAAATCATTAATACCACAAAAGTGAAGAAAATTCTTTGTTTCTTTCTGACAAATACAGGATTGATATCTCAAATCATTATATCGACGGACATAATTTTTATAACCTTGATGAAACCAATATTTGTTATCTTTTGATAAATCATATTCCCACGCAGTATGAGTCCATCCTATTTCTTTACATTGCACTTCTAAAATTAATTGAGCGTGAGCTTTTGCCAATAATTCTTCTGAAGTTAAAGACGGAAAAGCTTCTTCCAAAGCCGTCATCAAAACATCAAAAGAAACACGAAAAAGAAAAGGTGAATGAGTAGATCTGGTGGCTCGATTACCATCACAAGCACTATATGTTAATGCCCGCAGCATTGAGCCAAAGTCAAAAGCACAAATATTCTGTTCTCTTGAGAGTTCATAGCAAAGAATTTTTGCCCCACTCCAAGGGAAAGAAAAAGTGTATCTAGTTGATTGTGTTGAATGAATTGGACAAGATCCTCTTTAATTAAGTCTAAATTGCGGTCTAAATTACGTCCATCTTCTCGAATTTGATGAAAATAAACTTCAGCCTGAGAAGGCCAAAAAGGTTTAGCTGCTTCTTGCCAGCTTGGTTCTTTGGTTAACAACTCTAACAAGCGAGCTTCTGCACCAGCAATCCCCACCCGACAACCTTCACAATACTGTTTAAATTCATACTCTAACCAAGTGAGAGATAGATAAGAGGTTTCCCAATTTGGATTTCGGTAGAGATGCTCTGGCCGAAGTAAATTCAGGCGAGGTAGCCAATGTTCCATCGGGTAAAGCCGTTCATGAAAATCGACATAATCTCCGTATGTGAAAGCATTTTGCAATCGAGTAGCATAATTTAGTCCAATTCCTGGGCTTCCATAGTGTAATGTTCCACTAACTCGATTTTCATCCTCTTGATATTCACTCAGTTTACCTTCTTGAGCTGCGAGAAGATAGGCCAGATCCATGTCCCCCATTCGTAAAAAGCAAAATGGCTTTTTTTCACTCATCAGTTGCGATAGCCTATGTGCCTCAGCTTGTCGTGCTGACAAATTAGATGGTTTAAACCCAAGGGCTGAAGGTGGCGGCGGTGGTATGTCTTCAAATAAACTTTTATAGAAACCTTTTTCCATGAGAAATTTTATAAGCCGACTTCTAAATCACTAATAATCCGTTCAAAATCACCTTCTCCAGCAATTGCAGACTCCTCAATGCGCCTTACTATTCTGGGTGTTTTGAGAAAATGATAAAAGCGACGCAACTCAGCATAAAACGATTGCCGTTCCCTTCTGGGAGGTAAAGGTTCTCCCCTTAAATAGGGCAAAAGTAAGCGAGAAGTACTAAGCCCTCTAAAAAGTTGCAAAATATATTTTTCAGTCATCCGACGTTCAGGAATCAAGTGTATTACCTCTAACTCTGGAAACACACCAAATCCCATTCCTAGTTCCAGTGATGTCAGAACAATATCGGTATCTCCACCACTAATCAATAAATCACCTTTACGATCTAAATTTCGTCTGTTAGGGTTATGCAAAAGATTTTGGAGATAGCGATCGCACACTTCTTTATACACTACTAACCCTGCTCCCCAAGGTTGAGATTGCCAATCGTCAATACTATTTGACCATCTCTGTTTATCTACTCGTCTAATAGCAAGTACACGCTCATAAGGAAGCAACCATTCAGGAGGTGATACTTCATATTCAGGTATAATTTGCCCTCCAATGGCTCCTAGCCATGACATCTTTGTCAGAATATTTAAAGCTTCATCCAGATAATTTGGTAGTAATAAATTATCATCATCAACAAAAACAAGTATTTTACCTTTTGCTTCTTCAATACCCCGCAAGCGTGCCGGGGTCAGCCCAATTTCATCTTCACGAATATGACGTGCATGCGGATGCCAACTCAGATCAATTTCTGAAGCAAGCAATTTATCACTCGCATTATCTATTAGCAGCAGTTCCCACTTATCCAAAGATAAACTTTGCTTTTTTAATGCCTCTAATACTCTTGCAAGATAATCTTGTCGGGGGTTGTGAGTGCAAATAATTATACTCAAATAAAAATACATAGTATTATTTATTTATGATTTTTCGTGTGTAGAACAATTTTCAGCAAACGTTGACCAAAATCAACCGCAGGGTTGCGAGGTACTTTCTGGCGAATACGTTCGCCTGCTAACTGCCCCATAGCTTGCCAATTGTGTCTTTGCTCCCAAGCACGCTCTATGGCTTCATCGAGATGTTTTACTGTTGGGGCTTCAGCAATAAAGCCTGTTTCTCCATCATCTAAAACCTCTTTGTTACCAGCTACATCAGTGACAATTGCCGGACGACCACAAAGCATACATTCTACCAGTGCTAACGGTAAACCTTCGTAGCGAGAGGGTAATATTAAAGCATGGTGAGACTGCCAAATATCTTCTACGTTACTCACATGGCCAGCAAATTTGATTTTTGATTCCAGTTGATATTGAGATACAAGTTGTTTTAGGGTTGTTGCCATCGGACCGGAACCAAATAAGCTGATTTGAAGCGGGCGATCGCGCCACTTTTGCTGTGATAGCACATCGACGAGCAAATCTTGACCTTTGGCACGGGGATCAAGTCGAGCAACACAGGCTAGTCGCCAGGGAGATGATTCTGTTGGTTCAGTCCAGGGAGGGGCTGCATCATAGTTGACTTGAAAAGGATTACAGACTATTTCTGCATTAGTTAAGGATGTAGCAATTTGTTTCTCAAATAAATGTTGATTCCCTTGAGAGACAAAAAAGCACCGCATTGCCGACTGAAATATTTTTCGGCTTCTTTGTGCTGTTTCAGAGTCAGTCCAAAATATTTCAGCATTTGCCTGCCCAACTGTAACGAAAGGAATGCTTTGTTCGAGACAGACTGATGCAAAATATTCAAATTCAATATCAGTAATAGCACCAGAGGATAGACAGACAAGATCGGGTTTTATCTGTAGTAACCAATTTTGAAATAACCTGTGGGTCATGTCAATCGGCTGTAGCAGCTTCAACCGTTGAAAAACTCGCCTTAATAGGGAGGGTGCTATATACCGACGGACTTTAACTGCTACACCAAGGCGTTGAAGTTGTGTGAGTTGTGGTCTGGGCTGAGGATAGTCCCTGACAGATGCACTGATCGTATGACCTTGACTAGCTAGCCAGATAGCGGTTTGTGACCAGAGTTCTTCCGAACCACCCCAGGGGAAACCTGCCATTGTTGAGACAAAAGCAATTTTGAAGGTCATATTACTTGGACATCTTGAGGTCAGTAGAAACAGTCACAATATTAATAGTTGGGGTTAGTTTTAGCCAATTATAAAATGCTGAACTTTGGATTTCAGCCGCTTTACTTTACTAAAAACACGATCGCTTATGGTAGGTTTACGGCGATCGCGTCTAGCTAAAACTGGATGGGGTGGAGGCAGAGGTATCTTTCTAGGTATAGGTATGGGATAACGAACGGTAGAGCGATCGCTCAATTCAGCAATCACATTCAACCAGCGTTGATAACAAACTTCTTCACTATAGTTTTGAGTAATTAATAATTTTGATGCTAGAGAACATCGTAACCATAAATCGGGGTTATTGGCTAAATTAATAATCGCTGTAGCGGCTTGTTCCGGGGTATCGTCAACTAACAACCCTGTTTGGGTATGCTTCACGATTTCTGGAATACCACTGGGAATTGATCGCACCACAGGAACAACACCACTGGCCATCCCTTCTAGTAAAGCCACTGGTAAGCCTTCATAATCGGACATCAATAATAAGGCTTGACATTGAGCAAGTTGGGCTTGAACTGCGGATGGTTCTAAGCGACCTAAAAAATGAATGCGATCGCCTAATCCTTGGGCTTTTACCCATTCCTCGGAAGTGGTTCGCGCTGCCCCATCTCCTAGTATTAAGCATTCAATGCGGGAGTCAAGGCGGCAGGCTTGCACCATAGCTGCTAAAACTAAGGAAATGCGCTTTTGCTCTTCCACCACTCGACCGCTAAAGGCGACGCGAAAAGGTGAGTCAGAGAAAGAAGCTGTATGAGGAGATAGTGGTGTGCCAGAAGGAACAGTGTAAGTGTATTTTGCTAAGTGTTTCTCTTTTGCTAAATTGCATATATACTCTGAGACACCAACCAGCATTCCTCCACTGGTTTCTGGGGTAACCATTTCAGCAATTGCCCAATACAGAGGATCATCAGACCTCATTGACAAAGCCCAAGGTAAACCAAATCGACCAGCAATAGATCCGGCGTAATACATTGATTCTAGACATTGGGGTAAGAAGATTTGCGGTTGATGACGGTTGAGAAATGCGAGTATGCCACGAACGTCGTCTTCAGTAAATAATGAGCGCGTTTCAATTTCAACAGAAATTCCAGCATCACGCAGGCGAGACAATATGCTGGACTCCTCTATATCTTTCCCGAAGTGATGAAGCAAAAGGGTAACGGGAACACCATCACTATGAAGACGTAGCAACATCCTCTCTAACCAAGATGTAACGCCACCGACATCGTTTTTAGCACTATAATGTCCAAATGCTATTGGCTTTGAGAGCGATCGCAATTTATCTAAGGGATACATATTCAGTTACTTCAGTAGTGACGCTTTCGAATATTGACTAAAGGACTCCGTGATTTTTCTAGATCAAGGAGTATTAGAGGATTGAAATTAGGGCGATCGCCTATTTGCCGACATCAACATTGGTTATCGATTTTTAGGCTTGCGATGAACTACGAAATGTCAATGGGGCTGGGTATCAAATTAGGTATAGAAGGCGATCGCAATTTATCTGAGATGTTCACTATCTAATAAATTCACATAATTTTTTATAAGCCTAGAAATAAACAAACCTACATTATTCATTCACGAAATGCAAAAACATCTAATCTCAAGTCTTTAGCATTATACACAGGTCGAGAGATAAAAGGTTGTTGCGCAGTACTCTCGTCAAGAACATGAATTCTAAATCCTGCATCTTCTAGCAAAGAGAAGAATTTACCAAGGTTTTGAGGTTTATCTATAAATGAGTGATACTCAACAAACATATTTTCTACATTATGCAGTAGGTCTTTACAATCAAGTAAAACTTCTAGTTCAGCCCCTTCGATATCAACTTTTAACATACTGCATGGTTGTTGAAGGTAATCACGAAGACGCTTGACAGGGATAGTTATTTTCTCCTTGTCTTCTGTTACTTCTTCTGCCAACTCAGCAATATGCCCACCATCAGTACCATTTGCTAGAAATTCTAGTTCACCTTCAAAAGTCCAAAGTCCTGCCTGAATAAGAGTTGTAGAAGAAAATTCCTTACAGTTGATACTTAGTAAGTCAAAAATCTCTGGATCTGGCTCGAATGCAATAATTTCTGCATCAGGAAAAATCTTTTTCCAATAGTATATAGTAGCTCCAATATTTGCTCCACAGTCAATAATCCTTGGGGTCTGTAGATCTGTGGTAAATTTACAATATTCTTGTTTAAAAAAACAATTATATACTTGCAAAACAGATGCTGCATCAACACTAATGATTTTTTTGCCAAGCAAATTAGTCTCACATTTAATTTTTCTTGGAATAGAACGAAGCCTTTTGATTTCTTGATTAATCTCTATATCTGTGTCTGCTTCTCTAGTAGTAAAGATAAATTTTGATTTTCTAAAAATATTTAGCAGTATAGGAGGAGTTGCTAAAATAGTAACTTTTTTAAATGTACTGATTAACATTGATAATCTCCTTTTTTATCCCGAAACCTTAGCAATCTTGCTGGAACTCCTGCCACTATGGAATACGGAGCTACATCTTTCGTGACTACGGCGCCAGCAGCAATTACTGAGCCTTTACCAATTCGAACACCATCCAAAATTACACAACGAGTTCCAATCCAAACATCATCTTCAATAATAATTCCCTTTGTAGACAAGCCCTGATTCATAATGGGGACATCTATTGTTTCAAAATTATGATTGGCAGATATTAATGTACAGTGGGCTGCTATTCTAGTCATCTGACCTATGCTGATACCGCCATGACCGTAAACAATAGTTCCAGGATTGAGACTAACTTGATCTGATAATATTATGTCACCGCCATATGTCGCAATTATGCACCCACTATGAATCAGACATTTACTACCTATTGATATAGAACCATTTGGATTATTCAAAAAGTTATCATCAAAATTCAAGTAAGAACAAGCTAATGTAACGTTAGAGTGAACTTCAGTAGCAAAGCCAATTGAAATTCCACTATGTGCTAAAATCTTACATTTACTTGAAATTTTCACTCCTGCTCGTTTCAATTTTTTAAGCCATAGATATCTCTTTAAATATAATTTAAGTTCCATTATAAATATTTAGTTTATGATCACTTAGGTATAATCCATTCTCTTGGCTGAAAATATAAAGAATCAATCGTATTCTGGGATGTATTTTCTCTTAGTTCAAACTGGTGCGATTCAAGTACATCTAATATGAAGTGTCCTTCGAGACTGATATAGATTTTCGCATCGTAAAATCCTTCTTTCAAGCAAAGAAATGGGAAAAATAAATTGATTTCATGAATGCCTTCATCAAGCGTAAAAACATTTTCGTCAGTATAAGAACTAAGTCGCAAAACTTTCTGATTCATATTTGCTCTGTCATGAATCAAAATCTCTACTCTCAGCCCTTCCAAAAACTTATTCGCCTGAATTTTAATTTTTAAAATTGTGGGTAAGCCAGAACGTATATTATTGTTGATTGCATTTCCTTCTAGATCACAGAAATCGATAGATAAAATTTTTGCAATGTCCGCATGAAAACGATTAGATGTTTCACGATTATCATCTCTGGACTGCTTTAAACTATCTTTTTTTTCTGATAAAAGTTGATTTTCATAAAAACTGACAACTTCTTTGGGTTTTCCTGATGTTATTAGCTTACCTTTAGATAAATATATTGCAGAAGATGATACTGCAAGAATCGCATTAGAGTCGTGTGAAACCAGAATGAATGAACAAGTTTTTCTTAACATTGCTAAATGTCGATAACACTTAGCTCGAAATTTCATATCGCCAACCGCCAAGACTTCATCAATCAATAAAATATCTGGTTTTGTATGAATCGCACTAGCAAACCCTAACCTCGCCGCCATGCCCGAACTATAACTCTGCACTGGTGCATCAATGGCTTCCCCAATCTCGGCAAACTCTACAACCTGATCAAACCGCTCATCAATCTCTTCTTTGGAAAGCCCCAAAATCGACATATTCACATAAATATTTTCCCGCCCCGTCAAAATTGGGTTAAATCCAGCCCCCAAAGCAATTAACGGTGCAACCCGCCCCTTAACCTCTACCGAACCATGATCCGGCTTAATCAAGCCACTAATAATCCTGAGCAGCGTTGTTTTCCCCGCTCCATTCGCCCCCACCAAACCCAACGCCTCACCCCGACGCAGTTCAAAACTGACATCATTCAGCGCCCAAAACTCACCCTTGCGTAACTCTACATCTGTTCGGCGGGCACCAAACATCTCGCCAGCTATATCTTGTATCCCATAAAAGAGCGACTTCTTCAGATCTCGACAAAACCGTTTTGATACATTCTTCACCGATAAAACAACTTCGTCATCTTGTGATTGTTCAAAAGTGTCTTGATGAGATGTCAGCAAAGTCATAGCTAGTAATAGATATAAAATTAACTACAAAGACAATCAGGGGATAAATTATGAACTCATGCGCTCCACAACAAACGGAATTGCTAGGCGATATAGTACCCAAGCTATTAGTAACAACCCAAACGTCAAACCACTAACAACCCAAAAACCAGCCGGGTTAGTAACCATACCACTCGTCGCTAAATCCCGTGTCGTTACCAACAAAGGCGTTACCGGATTCAGATTAACAACCGTAGCAAACAATCCCTCCTTAGGAGTCGGATAAATCACCGGTGTCAACAATAACCAAGGAGACACAATCAGAGGTATAGCCTTGGACACATCTCCATACAAAGCCCCAAGAGGAGCCAGGAACAACCCGATGGCCGTACCCAACATGACTAAATGAATCAAAGCCACTGGTGCAAGCAAGATACTCCAAGGCACGGGAATCTGGAACCAAACAAACAAACCCAAGATCAAAATTAACTTAATACCAAAATTAAAAAATACTTCCCCCAATTTAGCTAAAATAATCGCCTCCCTCGGAAAGTTAATTTTTGCCAGCATTGGTTTAGCCGCCCCCACAGCCCCAATTGGACCATTTAATGATTCCACAAAAGTCTGCCAGAGGGCCATACTAAACATTACATAGGCCGGATAGGGAATTTCAGTCTCTCCGATATTTACCGCCCCAGCATTGCGCGCGACCAGCAACCCCGCCGCCGTAATCATCGGGGGTAAAAATGCCCACAACACCCCAAACAAAGACTGTCGATATTGAGCACTAATATCTCTCACCAATAAGCGCCATGCGAGCTCCCTAGAAGCCAGTAAATCCCGCCCCATCTCTCGAAACAACTGCCATGGGTGGCGAATGCGACTTTCTGACGTATATACAACTCGGTGAGAAAATGTCCTGTTTTTCTTCATTTTGAAAAAATTAGACTACAGTATCAGCAGTAACACATTCTTGAAGCACTGTACCCTTTAAATAAAGCGTCTTGGGAGAAATATCAATTTTATCCATGCTCCTAATCCCCTAATCCACCTGCGCCAAAAATTCATCCAAATCAGCCACCACCGCAAAATCCAATAGCGCTTCGCCCAGTTCCTCCAATTGCCCCACAGATAAACATCGAATTTTTTCGCTCTGTGATGCAGATAATTCCCCAAAGCGCCGTTTCAACTGACGCATCACCAAATTTGCTGCCTCCTCCTGACGACCTTCTTGAAGACCCTTAGCAATGATCTCTTGGTAAAAGCGAGAACGAGTAATATCTGTCTGTTTCAGATCGAGAATTTCCATAATCATTTCCTGGGTCAAATCTGGGTATTTATTTGTCAGTATAGTCTCAATCAAACTCAATCGACGGTCAAATGCCGCCTCCGTTTCTGCCGTCTTCAACAGGGTTTGGCCGAGCTGCATACTTCGCTGCTTCTCTGTCGTCAACAACTGCAACAGCATCAAATTAGGACTCAAGTCTGACCTGTCTTTCAGGTCACTCAAGTACAGTCGCGTTACCCGCTGCTCTAATAAACCTTGATAGGGTAATTCCGAACCTAATCCTTGTCCTCTACTCCGTAAAATCAGTAGTCCTCGCCAGTCACAGTCAACATTATACTGGTACAAATAAACGAATAATTGCGCAAAATAGCGACCATAAAACCGCTCATCGGCTTGCATTTGCGTCTCTGCAAACACGACTGGAATCCCGCGCTTTTCAGTGACAGGCAAAAACAGACCATCCAGGCGAAATTCCTTTTCCTTAACGACGGGGGCGCTGTAGGCAAATTCCCAGTCAGGATCAATACCAGGGATTAATTCTGCCAACATCCCTGGCTGGGATAAAAATAATTCGTAAAACCATTTGTCTGTTTTCATCTGGGTGGCTCTGATTCTTCCCCCAATGTTCTTTAAATTCTTGGAGAGCTGGCGATTTCCGTTTTCACGGCCTGCATCTGGCTCCCTAAGCGTTC
>NZ_CAWLTV010000039.1:0-10893 GCF_963864045.1 Picosynechococcus sp. NKBG042902
GCCAGGGGGGTGTCAAGCAAGGGAGATTTTTTAAAACGGCAAATTTAGGATTCCTAAAGACGCGTTTCTAAATATTGCGCGATCATCAGTTCTTGTCCCGCACGGGAAGTAATAGTTTGGCGTGTGCGGTGTTTATCCCCAACAAATTTAATTTCTTCTTCAAAACTGGCGCCGTCGTAGGCAGTCTGGAGTCGCATCACATGGGGTTGAATCAATTCAAATTCGGCCACAATCGGGGCTGTTGTCGAAAAACCACGGTCGCGGTACATCAACTGATCCCGAATCCCAAAAATCGTCTCTCCCTTTAGGGGTTTGCGCTGCACATTGGTATAGGTGCTTTCCCAAGTAACTTTCGCCCCACATTGAAAGGCCTGATCAGGGGAAAGGTGGTGGGCGATCGCCAAAGGTTTGAGGTGGGGATGCTCGGCGGGCAAAAAGACGACTTCGATTGCTGAAATGGCCTCCAGGGGTTCCTGGTCACTGTTGAGGGTGTAGTAGCGGCGCTGGGAATGCCACCGACCGGCAGAGCGCTGAAAAAAGGCGGTGCTGGCACTGGGCGAAGTCGCAAGTAAATTCATGGGCGAAGAGCTTCGAGAGCTGCGGCAAATGTCAATGCTTAGTTTATATATTGTTACATTTTCTTGTGATCCTGGGCAAGGCAAGGGCGATCGCCTCACCCAGGTGCGGCCCTACTTCACGTACTGCCACTGATTGCGAATGAGGGAAAGAAAGGTGGCGTACCCCGCAGAGGTGGACGGAAAATCGGGTTTGTAAAATTCCGGGAACTCCGTGTAGGGACGCCAGGGATCAAAGGCTTTTAACCTAAGGTGTAGTACCCCTTCCGATGCGCCACCATTGGGGCTCCAGGTCATTTGTCCTGCTGTTTGCATGGTTTTTACTCCTTACTCGAAATAGTCAATGAGTATTTATAACTATTATTTTGGGGAAATAACCCAGGGTTTCCGTGGGATTTGTTACGGGGTGAGAGAGAAATATGCGGAAGTGTTAACTTTTCGTAATATTTCAACCCAAGCTGGCGATCGCCTTTTTCCTTTCTCTCAGCAGTTGCTTTGGCTTAAACAGGTTCCTCCGTCAGTTGGGCCATAATTGCGGCGGGAGTCTGGGTGGTATCCAGGGTTTTAACCAGGGGATGTTCCTCTGGGATAAAGGATTCAAAATGTTCCTGTTGGCTCGTGAGCAGATCGGCTGTCGCATCAGAAATATCGTTGGTGCGGGTCGTTAACCGCTGGGCCAAAATTGGCAACGGTGCCTGGCAGTGGAAAATTTCCAGGGGAATGTCCTGGTCAGCACAGACTTTAATCACATTTTTACGATAGACAAGTTTGTCATATTTGGCATCGAGGATGACCGTAAAACCCTGTTTTGCCAACAGTAAACCAAGCTCTTGTAGGCGAGCATAGGTTTGTTCATTCATCGCTTCACTGTAGAGGCTGTCATCGCCTTTTGCTTCTAAAGATAAGCCTGCTAAATGTTTACGCACAGCATCGGAGCGCAGTTGAATTCCATTCCATTGGCGAGCTGCCGCCCGGGCCACCGTTGACTTGCCAGCACCAGATAAACCACACATCACAATCACTTTTCCCTGGGGGCGTTGGGTATAGCGCCAAGCTAGATCGTAGTAATCTGAAGCGATCGCCGCAGCCTGGATTTTTGCTTCAGGGACGATCGCCGGATCATCCAAAAGAAATGAAGTCACTTTCGCCCGCACATAGGCCTGGCGACTCAGGTAGAGGGGCAAAACCTGGAGCCCTTCCCAATCTCCGGTACGTTCGACATAGGTATTAAGAAAAGCATTCCCCAGCTCCCTGGCCCCCCGCGCATCTAAATCCATCACCGTAAAAGCCACGTCATACATGGTATCTACGAACCGGAAAGGCTCATTAAATTCGATGCGGTCAAATAGTTGAATCTGATCTCGCCAAAAACAAATATTGCGCAGGTGCAGATCGCCATGGCATTCTTTGATTTTTGCTTCGCGGCGGCGTTTGGCAAAAATTTCCTCCCGGCTAGCAAAGAAATTATCTGTAAATTGTTTGGTTTGCTCGAAGCGCTCTTGGGTCTGGACAGTACCGATATATTTGGCCGTTTGGGCGTAGTTTTCATCGATGGCTTGGCGGATTTTGGCAATTTCCCCAAAGTTCAGGATGTAGTCGTTGGTGGTTGCCTGTTGATGGAAATCAGCGACGGCTTTTCCCAGTTGCACCATGTGATCTTCGGTAAGAGTGCCTGCTGTAAACATCTCACTCAACAGATTTTCCTGGGGGAATTGACGCATTTTCACGGCATATTCCACCACTTCTCCCGCCCCGTCAAAGGCGTAGGTTTGGCCGTCATAGGTAATGGGCAGCATTTCTAGGTACAGGTCAGCAGCCAGGGCACGATTTAGCTCCAGCTCCACCCCACAAAAATGTTGACGTTTGTCTAGGGTCGAAAAATCCAAGAAGCCAAAATTAACCGCTTTTTTTAGTTTGTAGGCATAGTCCCCAGTTAAAAACACGTAGGACACATGGGTTTGCACTAAGGCGATCGCCTCCTGGGTCGGGTGGGGATATATCGCTGGCTGTTGTAGCGCTTCAATCAAGGCCGAGATCGAATGGGACATCTAAAAAATTTCACCGTAGAAGATATTGAGGTTTATTGTGCCATCTTGCTCTGGTTCCCTTTGCCTAGAGTCTGAATCAATACTACTTTGTCTAAGTTAATTTAGTCTTTTTATGAAGCAATGCTTGGTTAAAGTTGAATTTGTGTCGTTTGGGGAGTAGGTGCTGACAGGGCTTCAAAAAAGTCCTTAAATGAAAAGCACAGATCCCAAGACAAAACATAGAGGCGTTGAGGATGAAAATCGGTGTCCCCAAGGAAATCAAAGACCAAGAATTTCGGGTTGGTTTGTCACCGAGCAGTGTGCAAGTCCTCGCCAGTGCGGGTCATCATATTTTTATTGAAACGGGGGCGGGCCTTGGTTCTGGATTTACGGATGCAGAATACCAACAGGCCGGAGCCGAAATTGTTTCTACGGCGGCGATCGCCTGGGAACAAGACATGGTCGTCAAAGTCAAAGAACCGCTCCCCTCAGAATATGGCTCGTTGCGCCCTGGCCAAATCCTATTTACCTATCTCCATTTAGCGGCTGATCGCCAGCTCACAGAAAATTTAATGCAATCGGGCGTGACGGCGATCGCCTACGAAACGGTCACCGACGGCAAAGGTCATTTACCACTCCTTGCGCCGATGAGTGTTATCGCTGGGCGCTTGGCCGTGCAGTTTGGGGCACGCTATCTCGAAAAACAGCAGGGCGGCAGAGGCGTTTTACTCGGAGGTGTCCCTGGCGTTGGGCCGGGTCGTGTGATGATTCTTGGTGGGGGAACCGTCGGCACCGAAGCGGCAAAAATGGCCGTGGGTCTTGGGGCCCAGGTACAGATCCTCGACATTAACGTCGATCGCCTCAGTGATTTAGAAGCGCTATTCGGCTCCCGGGTGGAGCTACTCTACAGCACACCGACCCAAATTCAACGCTGGTTACCCCTCGCCGATCTGGTGATTGGGGCCGTGCTTTTACCGGGCAAACGTGCACCAATTTTAGTGTCCCGTGCCGCAGTCAAACAGATGAAACGGGGTTCTGTCATTATTGACGTGGCTGTAGACCAAGGGGGCTGCATCGAAACCCTGCGGCCCACCAGTCACAGTGCCCCCACCTATCTCGAAGAAGGGATTGTCCATTTTGGGGTGCCCAATATGCCGGGGGCCGTACCCTGGACAGCAACCCAAGCCCTCAATAACAGCACTTTGCCTTACGTTCTCCAACTGGCTAATCAAGGTCTGGGAGCGATTAAACAAAATCCGGCGATCGCCCAAGGATTAAATATTGCCGAGCGGCGTTTAGTCCACCCTTCGGTACGCGAAGTCTTTCCCGATTTAGCCAACTAAAGGTTTAGGGAGATTGCTAAATTAGATTTGACAAGAGATCTGTAATTTCCCCTTGGACATCCCTGCGGTTGTCATCATAAATCATCAAGGTATTGAGGTCGGCATGACGAGAAAATTTTTGCACCTTACGCACGTCTCCATTGGTCGCATCAAGGGCCGCCGTAATCCCAGAGTGACGAATGCGGTGGGGTGATAATAATTTTGTGACGCCTGCGGCCTTGGCTGTGTTCCGGACTAACTGGTAAATAGCCGTCCCCGTGAGACGGTGGCCCAGGTGAGCGCGATCAAGGGCAACAAATAATGGCTGAATTTTATTTTTAGATCCGGGACGGACGGCTAACCAAGCTTTAAGGGCTGTCACTGTTGCGGCAGAGAGTGTCACCCATTGTTTTTGGCGGCCTTTTCCCTTACCTAAAATTGCGAGCGATCGCCGTTCGAGGTCTAAATCTTCTAAGTTGGTTTGGACAATTTCATTACGCCGCAGCGCATTATCCCAGAGCAATCTCAAAATAGCGTAATCACGCTTTCCCTTGATGGTCTTCTGGTTAGGAATTTTTAAAATTTGTCGATAAACAGTTTGTGAAATCCCAGTGGTATCCCGATAGCGACTGACCTTTTCTCCTTTGATGCCACCGAGGGTATAGCGACATTGCCCCAACTGATTCGCCAAACGAACCAATGCTTTGAGGGCGGCAAGACGACGGTTAATGGTGGCTTCTTTTAGACAGCGGACATCCCGTAGATGATTTTTGTAGCGCAGGACGAGGGCGAGGGCCTGGGGTTGCTCCAGATTCAGAAAGGCTTCGACCAGGAGCGGTGTGGGTTCGTTGGCATCGGCCACAAACCGAAAAAATCACGAATATCTTTTTTGTAGGCCCGCCAGGTGTGGGGGGATTTTTGGTTCTCAAGGAGTTGACTCAGAATGTCAGGATTGTCCGCAGGGACGGAAAAAGGGCCAAGGCTAGCCAGGGATGTTTCCATAATCGGCGATCGCGCAAATCTTTATTTTCTCTACATTCTAGCGGTTTAGCTTACGATAATCTAAGTTTTCGATAGCTTGTTTTAAAAGCATTGATTAGCGGTCTCAACCCCAACTTAAGCGTTCAAATTGGGGCTGAGTAAAGAGGTTTTAGGAAGAACGGTGGTCAAAGAGCAACCAACAGGCCACACCAAAAAATGGCACAAAACGTAGGGTTTGCCAGAAGCTATCTTTGGCGGTGAGATCACCCATGAGGAAAATTTGGATAAACCAAAAACAAAGGAGATCCACCATGAAGGCGACGGTGAGGCGGCTATCTCCCAGACGCAAGAGAAAGTAATCAAGGCGATCGCCGAGGAGACCAAATTCAGGACGAGCTAGACCAAACCAACCAATGGCAATAATGCCGACGCAGATTCCGACCCACGCGAAAAGGCGCGTAAACCACGGTTTAGGTAAAAAAGGCTGAGGGGCAATGGCTCGCCGGAGCGCCATGTAGGGCAGCAAAAAAACATTAGTAAGAAACATCCCGCAACCCCAGAAGGCGAGGTATGGCAGATGTTGACCCTTACGATCGCTCGCCATTACTGGCAGAAAAAGCCACATCCAGGCGACAGCAAAATTAAAGAGGGCCTCATCTACAGGATTGAGCACTGGGGCTAAAGGCGATCGCCAACCCAAATAATTTAAAATCGGCAGCACAAAAAAGAAATTAAGCGATGCTTGTTTCACCTCTGTCAAAGTCTCAGGTTGCAGTTGCCATAGGGGTTCTCCGCCGAAGGGGAAATGACTGGGGGCAAGGAGCAAAGCCCCCACATAAAGCAGCCAAAATCCCCAAAAAAAGTTTAATTTTAGATTCATTACTATCAAGACACTACTTTTTTGTGTTTCACCTTAGAATACTGGCCCAGGCTTGGATATGGTCAGAGGTAAGGGTTGGGTATTAGAGATCATTCGCTGCAATTAAAGAATCCTTTCTTTCTGTCTCGTACGCCCCAAAAGCTCGTTAGGATCAAAACGGAAAATTCAATCCTTATATTTAGTTTCAGTAAGTAAAAATTCTTATGCCTACATTACAAGATTTTTTTCAGACCCATCATTTAGCGAGTGACGATTATTGTGTTTTTGGCGTCGCCAGTTGTTTTGTCCGGGAGGAGGGCGAAACCCAGGCGGTTTCTATCCTAGAACCAATTCCCTCAGCGGCTCTCGAAGCACTGTTAAAAGGAATTCCCACATCTTATCGGGTTGCCCAAGCCCTGCCCCTTGGGGATGTTATCCAAGCGGATCAAATCACCTTACCCACAGCCCTAGGCGATCGCCTGCAAATTCCCGATGACTTTTTAGAACGCACCGCCGCTGCCGCCCGCACCTACAAACGCCGCCCCGAAGCCCAGGGCCATATCCCCCTAGGGACACTCCACCAGGAGTTCAACCATTCCACTGCGAAAAAGCGCGTCCTCAATCAGGTTAATATCGTCAACACAGAGGACAATGTGAAGCAACATGCCCATACCCACAAAGTTCTCTAAATGAATTTGTAGACACATTTTTGGCCTAACAAAACTCACACTATGCTAAAACTCTACGGTGGGGCGCGTAGCCGTGCCTCAATTGTGCGTTGGTACCTCGAAGAGCTCGGTGCTGACTATGAATTTGTCCTTCTCGATATGCAGGCGGGCGAACATAAACAACCGGATTTCCTTGCCTTAAATCCCTTTGGGAAAGTGCCCGTCCTAACCGATGACGAGGTTACTTTGTTTGAATCCGGTGCCATTTTGCTCTACCTCGCAGAAAAATTTGGTCACCTCGGCCCTTCCCCGGCAGATAAGGCGATCGCCTACCAATGGGTGTTATTTGCCAACTCGACTTTTTCTATGGGACTCACCCCGGCTGAAAATCGCAATGAAGTTATGGCCCGTTATTTGCAGCCCCTAAACGATATTTTGCAAAACACATCTTTTCTTTTAGGAGAAGCATTTACGGTGGCGGATGTGGCCGTCGGTTCGATCCTCGCCTACATTCCTTTAATGTTCCAAGATGTGGATCTCAGTGCTTACCCAGCTCTACAGGCTTACTTAAAACGATTAGGCGATCGCCCCGCTTTCCAAAAAGCAATTATGAATCGCAGTTAATTCTCGTTACATTTAGTTACAAATTAGTCGCAAAAAACAAAAAGCATCCTTGCGGGGATGCTTAATCAATTTCTTTTTTAAATAATTCAAAAATGGTGTTTATTTGAAGCCCACTGCCGCTTGCCATACAAATGCCAACAGCAAGAAGAACAAAGGAATTAGAGGCAAAACATCCACGAGGGGATCGAAAATTGAGTAGGCCTCAGGTAATTTCGCAAGTAATAATGCCGCTTCCATATATTTCCTTGTTGAACTGATTTTTCTTATGGTTTGCAGTCAATCCTAGCATGAGTTGGTTCGGGTTCTAGCCATTCGCCGAATTCTTCCACGAAGCGATCGCTAAGGATTGATTCACGAATTCTCACGGTAAATTGAATCAATTCTGTAACGTTATGTAAAGAAAGTAGCATGTAGGCTAACATTTCTTTCGCTTTGATTAAATGGTGCAAATAGGCCCGCGTGAAATTCTGGCAGGTATAACAAGGACAAGTTTCATCCAAGGGGCGAAAATCTTCTTTAAACTGGGCATTTTTTAAATTCCAGCGATCGCCTTTGACTAGAGCCGCACCATGGCGCCCCAACCGAGTCGGAATTACACAATCAAACACATCAATCCCCGCGGCGATCGCCTGGGCCATTTCCCGATAGGTGCCCACCCCCATCAAATAACGAATCTTGTTTTTCGGCAGGAGCGGCGCTGTATGCTGTACCACTTTACGAATATTTTCCGGCGATTCCCCCACACTAACGCCCCCGATGGCATAGCCCGGTAGGTCTAATTTCGTTAAATCTGTCACCGCTTGGGAGCGTAAATCTAAGAAAATGCCCCCCTGGACAATCCCAAACAACGCTTGATCGTCCCGTTCATGGGCTTCAATACATCGCTCTAGCCAACGATAGGTTCGTGCTGTTGCCGCCGCCACCGCCTCCCGGCCCGCATCTCCTGGTGGACATTCATCAAAGGCCATGATCACATCAGCACCCAGGGCATTTTGAATCTGGATTGATCGCTCCGGGGTCATATCAATCAAACGTCCATCCTTCGGCGAACGGAACACCACCCCTTCCTCACGAATCTTACGCATTTCACTGAGACTAAAAACCTGGAATCCCCCGGAATCCGTGAGGATCGGCCCCTCCCAAGCCATAAACCGATGCAGTCCTCCGGCTTTCTGGACAATCTCCTCTCCCGGTTGTAAGTGGAGGTGGTAAGTATTTGATAAAACCATCTGGGCCTGGGCCTGGACTAAATGATCCGGCGTGATGCCTTTCACATTCGCAAGGGTACCCACAGGCATAAATCGGGGTGTTTCCACAATTCCGTGGGGCGTATGAAACACGCCGACCCGGGCATTTGTATGACGACATTCCTTATGTAGCGAAAAATGAAAATGGCTCACAGATGATGTTCCGAAGATCAATAAAAAATAAAAACGGCAGCAAAAGCCACCGCTTATTCTACCGAGTTCAGGAAACAGAACCTAGAAATTGAAATTTTCATCGTCATCCATGTGGACATCCCAGCGGGCCGATAAAACCTGAGTCACCATCTCTTCTAAGGTACTTTCGGGAACTGCTTTGGTATTGAAAGGATTGGCTTGGGGATTTTCTGCCACCTCCAAACGTAAGACACGATTATCCTGCACGAGTTCAAAATAAGTCTTATCGGTTTCAGCCTGTTTCAGGGCAAGGTAATCGAAGCTATGTAAATTTAGATATAAGGACTGATTGACCACCAAAGTAGCCTGTTGTTCATCATCAAAGACTTCTACAATCCAACCTTCGCCCTGTTTTTGCACTTCGCCATCGAGGTAATGGGAATAGCGGACCCATGCGAGATCTTGGAGTAGACGTTTCATGTCACTTTTATTGACAAGAATACCAGTAGAGACCACACAAGGAGCGGGTAAGGAAGTGGGATGACATTGATGACTCATGGGAATTGACTAAGGGTAAACAAAAAAATATGACAGACTGAAGGTAAATCATCCATAACACTGCCTAGACATGGCAAGCAAATGAGCGCCACCACATCAGGATGAGCCTATGCGATTGTCATTTTACTTGTACAAAAGCTAGCACCCAAGGACAAAGGCTGTGGTTTTACAGTATTGTCTTGGTGTTATGGCGGAGGATGTTTATTAACGGTTTCCAATGCCTCGCCATAATCTTAACTTAAGGTTTGAATTTTGACATCTGAAAACCCACAATCTATCCAATTCTGAGCATCTCAATCAATTTATGGTTCGTTTTTTATCAGGCTTGCTACAGCTTTGGCGATCGCTATTGGGGGCCATTCTTTTTTACACGCTGCTACCACTGCCCAAGGGAGTACAGCCTAGTTTTATTCGCATTGCCCGTTGGTGTCCTTGGGTGGGCTTGATTATTGGGGGCATATTGCTGGGGAGTTTTTGGGGTTTAGAGAGTTTAAAGGTTCCCACTTTACTCAGAAGTGCGATTTTAGTTGCCTTTTGGTTGGGTTTGACGGGAGGCTTGCATTTAGATGGGGCGATGGATGCGGCCGATGGCTTAGCAGTGACGGAACCGAAACGCCGTTTAGCGGTGATGGCTGATAGTGTTTCTGGTGCATTTGGGGTGATGACAGGGAGCTTAATCCTGTTGCTCAAGGTCGCTGCCCTCGAAGGTTTAGGATTAGAGTCTTGGTATTTTTTTGTGTTGATACCGGCTTGGGGACGATGGTCTCAGGTGGTGGCGATCGCCTTTTATCCCTACCTGAAAGCTGAAGGCAAAGGGGCATTCCACAAGCAGCAGTTCCAGTTATATCCAGATTTGTGCTGGAGTATCTGCCCCATGCTCTTATTCGTATTTTTGAGCTACTTTTTCTTGCCGATTAGCCAATGGTTGAGTGTTATGTTCAGTAATCTTTGGTTTATGGCAGTGGCGATCGCTGTCAGTACTTGGTTTGGTCATAAATTCCAAGGTCATACAGGCGATACCTACGGTGCCACTGTGGAATGGACTGAAGTCGCTTGTCTCGTCAGCATCGTTTTACTCGCGAATAGGCTGTAGGCGCGTTACTTTGAGCGAAAAATCACCATTTCCCGTTTCCCCAAAGGCCCGTACCCGCACAATATAGCGTCCCGTTTCGTTAATGCGCACAAATAGTAATGAATTCGTTGAACCGTCGGCGGCATCGTCATTTTCCGCAATCGTCGACCCATCCGCCGCCAGCAGCAACACAATCGTATCAAAATCGTCCGAAAGCAAGTCAATGGCGACTTGATCGCCCTCTTGGAGAGTAATCGCATAATCCCTGGCAAATCCCCCTTCCCCCGTGGGGATATCCTGATCCGAAAGCCGCTGGTTAATCTCTTGACCAGAGCGAATTCCAAGGGGTCGATACATCATCTCATTGGCGATCGCTTGATTTGCCAGCCCTAACACACTAAAAAATCCGAATATACAACCCCAGTAAATCCGATTCATTCAAATACCTATCAACTTATTGGCCTACTCTTCATACTCTACAACACTACCCAAGCAACGGAATGGGACTTCACTCACTACAAAACAAAGGATAAAGAAAGCAAAATAAAATAAAGCCCTCAACCTGTAGATTGAGAGCTTTGATTAGAATATAAAGTTGAAGAATAAGATATTCAGTTTTTCATAAAAGAGAGAAGCTTGGCATTGAGCTATTTTCCCGGTAGGCTACCCCACAGGTATCGTCGCCGCTATAGCGTTTCACATCTGAGTTCGGGATGGAATCAGTGTGGTTCCACTATGCTAGAAACACCAAGCAGTGGTGTGGTCTCACACCCTCAAGACTGCACAAAATACTCATTAGTTCATCGAAATACTTAGTCTAACCATCTA
>NZ_CAWLTV010000040.1:0-12363 GCF_963864045.1 Picosynechococcus sp. NKBG042902
AAATAAAGGCAGTGATTCTATCTAGAAAAAGACTAAACTTGGATTCTTCCAATGCGCCATCGGAGGATTGATTTTGCAGAAAATATACCGAAACTATATTTTGCCACATCCCATTTGGCGCGTAAGTCAAAACGAATAACTTCTTGAGAATCAAATCAGAAAATCTTTGTTTATCTTGATTCGCAATGCTCTTCCAGAATAAAGCTAGAGACTTTAATTCAAAGATTGTCTCAGATTTTTTGAAATATTGGTATTTATTGCGCTCATAAAATTTTCGTAATGCTTCAGTGGTTGTGCTTTTATTGCCTTCCTTAGCGCGCAGAAAATACATATAGCGTGCAAAAAGCTCGTCCATTGGCGCACCCGCATTCAGATAAAAAACAGAGCTTGTTATTTCTTCAAGATTTTTCCACTCAGCAATAAAATCATCCTTCTTATCTATATCACCATAATACTTATAGAACTGAGCTTTGAATATATCAGCATCAGCGAGGGGCAGGCCACGATCATTGAGTGTTGAAAATATTCTTAGTGCGGTGTCTTGCGACTCAGCTTCTATTGGTAGAAGGATGCAATTCCCTAAGATTCTTGCTGGAAAATACGGAAAATAACTAGCGAATTCATGCAAAAAGATATCTATTTTTCCCTGATAAAATTGATAATTATTAACATACTGACTTTTACTTCCAGTTTTTACCGAACCTGTTTTTAATAAGTCAAGGAATTCATTTTTGTCACTATCCGTAGCAACTTCTGAATTGATTTTTAATTTTGATTTGTCGGCACTACCAAATTCATCAGTCTTCCAGATACATTTCTCAATCCGGTTACGTGTTTGTTGTGAATTAGTATCTTTCATATGAGCAAATTTGTCATAAAATGCACGCAAAATAAGCATTATTGTAGTAAGACGCTGTTGACCATCTATAACTTCTGATTGTGCATTACTATTCTTAAAAGTGACAATAGAACCAAGAAAATACTCGTCGTTTTTGTCAAATTCTTCATAATTATTATTGGGGAAAGAAAAGGCAAAAAGATCATCCCAGAGTGTTTGACACTGTTCTTCGTCCCAGGCATAGGGACGCTGATAATCTGGAATCAGAAAATCTGCTTTTTTATCTGATAACAATTCAAATATAGTTTTCTGATCAACATTAAGCTTAGACATAAAAGCTTCTACTCTCTAAATTAAAATTGGGAACGATATTGTGGATTATTATCTAATTCCCTACTCTAAGTGAAATTTCAGAATCCTTTTGAGCTAAGATACAAAATTTGATAATTCGTACAAACAATCTAATATGAAGAAAAATATTCTTTCAATGAAGCTGACTTTTTTCGACCTTCTCTTATCCAATGACGTACTCACGATATCGATTGAGTGATGTAGAAAATTATTTATATTCTATATAAGACTTTTATTTACTCTGATTCAAAGGCTATTTTCGTGATCTATTACATAAAAAAATCCCCAACTTTTTCAAACAGTTGAGGACGCATTCTGAAAATATTATGAATTTAATGATTTTCTGGGGCAAGCATATCGAAGTGAATGCCTGCTTTTTTCCAGAGGCTAATAGCATAGCGAAGTCGATCAACAGGGGCAATCAAACTCATCCGCACATAACCTTCCCCACCAGCCCCAAAAGCACTGCCTGGAGTCACAACAACCCCGGTAGTTCGCAACACATAAAGCGCAAAATCTGTAGAATTCATACTCGGCGGACAGGGCACCCAGAGATACATCGTCGCTTTGGAAGGTTTAATATTCCAGCCAATTTCCCCTAGGGCTTCGATCAGCGCATCACGCCGTTCCCGATAGCGTTCCTGCACCCCTTGGATGTAACTGTCTGGTAGTCCCAATGCTGCTTCTGCGGCCTTTTGAATCGCCGAGAAAATGCCATAGTCCAAGTTGGTTTTTAGGGTGCGTAGACCTTGGATGATGTCCGCATTGCCGACGACGAAACCAACGCGCCAACCGGCCATGTTGTAGGTTTTGGAGAGAGTATGAAACTCCACGCCGATCTCGTTCCCTCCAGGAATTTCGAGCAAACTGGTGGGCTTGTAACCATCAAAAGAAAGCTCGGCGTAGCACAGGTCATGGACGAGCATCACCTGATACTTGTGCGCCCACTCCACCACTTCTTCAAAGAAAGACCGAGGCGCAGTAGCAGTGGTGGGGTTACTGGGGTAGTTGAAATAGAGGATTTTGGCTTTTTTCGCCACTTCTTCCGGGATGGTGCTGAGATCAATCACCCAATCCTGTTCCGGCTTGAGGATAATTTCGTGGATCTTCGCGCCAGCAATTAATGGGCCGCGAAAATGAGCCGGGTAAGCGGGACTCGGCACCAATACCGTATCTCCCGGATTCACGTAGGCTAGGGCCAGGTGAGCAAGACCTTCTTTCGATCCCAATAGAGGCAGAGCTTCACTATCGGGATTGAGTTCAACGGCATAGCGGCGTTTGTACCAAGTGGCGATCGCCTTACGAAAGCTAGCAGTCCCCTCAAAGGGCGGATAACCGTGAAATTGGGCCGTCTCAAAGGCGGCGATCGCCGCATCAATGGCTTCTTGTGGGGCGAACCCATCTGGATTACCCATCCCCAAATCAATTAAATCAATACCCTGTTCCCGTGCCCTTGCTTTCAGCTCATCTAACCGGGCAAACACATAGGGCGGTAAAGCACTGAGACGATCTGCTCTCGTAATCCAATCTACACTCATCGAAGCCGGAAAAAATAGATAAAGGTATAGCCTATCATCATCGCACCGATAGTCCCCAGGATGTATTTTTCCTTAAAGAATTGCCGCCGAATTCGCTTACCATGGGTCTGCTCACCCTTTTAAAGACCTATTCCCTTGAAACGCCGTCCCCGTTCTAGCTATTTCCAGTTATTGCCCTATCTCAAGGCCGAGCGGCTCACCATTGGCCAAGCCCTCATTTGTACCGTCGGCTTCACCGTCTTTTGGCCGATTTTGGCGATCCTGGCGGGTGACATGGCCAACGACATTGGTGCAGGGAATATCCAGGGCATCGTCAACTTAGCAGGCCAGGCAGCGATCATCTTTTTGATCCGGGGGGCGGTGCAATACGGCCAAGATACCCTAATGGCCAAGGCCGCCCTAAAAATTGCCCTCCAACTCCGCACCCAGGTCTATGGCCACCTCCATCGTCTCAGTTTGAATTACTTTGAGGGGGCAAAAACGGGCGATCTCTCCTACCGCCTCACGGAAGATGTAGACCGGGTGGGGGAAGTAATCAACAAAATTTTCCATCAGTTTGTGCCCAGCATTCTCCAGTTGATCGTGGTGCTGGGCTATATGTTCTATGTCAACTGGCAACTCACCCTGGCGGCCTTGATTATTGGGCCATTAATGGCGATTTTGATTGGTTCCTTTGGGGAAAAACTTCTGGATTTTTCCCGCCGCAGCCAAACTCGCACCTCTAACCTTTCTTCTCTACTGACGGAAGTGTTTAATGGGATTCGTCTTGTGCAAGCCTTTGCCGCTGAAGATTACGAGTTGCAACGGTTCACCGAGGAAGCCGAACAAAACCGTCGCGCTAAGTTCCGCACTGCCCAGATTAAAGCCTTGCAATTTGTGGTGGTGGGTTTCCTGGAAGCGATGGCGGTGATTTTTCTGTTTTTCCTGGGGGGCTGGCAGATTGCCCAGGAAAATTTAACGGCGGCGGAATTCGTCAGTTATGTGGCAGCAGTGGCCTTGCTGATTGACCCAATCCAAATCACCACCAGCAATTTCAACGAGTTTAAGGAAGGGGAAGCCTCCGTTGATCGGGTATTTGAACTGATGGCCGTGCAGCCAACGGTTTTAGAAGCAGCCGATGCCCAGGTATTGCCCGCTGTGACGGGGAAAGTAGACTATCAGAATGTTTCCTTTGCCTACGAAGCAGATAAGCCCGTCTTAAAAAATATCAATTTGACAGTGCAACCGGGAGAAATGATTGCCCTGGTGGGATCGTCGGGGGCGGGCAAAACGACCTTAGTCAATTTATTACCTCGTTTTTATAATCCGGTGGCCGGAAGAATTTTCATCGATGGCATTGATACTAGCACCGTCACCCTCAAAAGTTTGCGTCAGCAGATCGGCATTGTCCCCCAGGAAACGGTACTTTTTTCCGGAACGATCGCCCAAAATATTGCTTTCGGTCAAACGGAATTTAGCTTAGAACAGGTAGAGGCGGCGGCCAAAATTGCCAATGCCCACCAATTTATCTCGGAATTCTCCCAGGGTTACCACACCTATGTGGGGGAACGGGGCGTTAATCTCTCTGGTGGTCAACGGCAACGGGTGGCGATCGCCAGGGCTGTTTTACTCAATCCCCGCATTTTAATTTTGGATGAGGCCACCTCTGCCCTCGATGCGGAGTCGGAAGCTCTGGTACAGGAAGCCTTGGAACGGATTATGCAAGACCGTACCGTGTTTGTAATTGCCCACCGGCTGGCCACTGTCCGCAGCAGCGATCGCATTATCGTTTTAGACCAAGGGGAAATTGTCGAGTCGGGCACCCACGATGAATTGCTCGCCCACCAAGGTCGCTATGCCCAATTCCATGCCCAGCAGTTTGCCTAAATGGTAAGGGCAATTTTTCCAGTGGTGGAACCCTGCTCGATCATCTGATGGGCTTTTACTGCTTCAGCGAGGGGAAAGGTTTGGCCTAGGTGAATATTGAGTTTCCCGGCCTCAAACCATTGGGTACATTGCCGCAGAATATCGGCCTGGTGCATTTGTCCGGCCACATCCCCGGTAAGCATCGGTGTTAGCATCAATTCCAAGCTAATCCGTAAATTTTTAAAGCGGGCCTGTTTGAGATTGCCAAGCTGAAAATCTGGTTCCAGGATCGTCACTAAATCCCCGTAGGTTTTCACCGCTGGCACTGTCTCCCAAAAGACTTGACCGCCGACAGTATCAAAGGCCACATCGACCCCAGCCCCATCGGTTAACTTGTGTACTGTTTCGGCCACATCCACGTCGCGGTACAAAATTGCTTCATCGGCGCCATATTGCCGGGCCAACCGCGCTTTGTCGGGGGTACTCACTGTGGTAAAGACCGTTGCGCCCCACAGTTTTGCCAGTTGAATTGCCACATGGCCCACGCCACCCGCCCCGGCATGGATCAGTACCGTTTGGCCAGATTGCAACCGGGCGCGATCGCCTAAAGCTTCCCAGGCCGTGATCAAGACGAGGGGAGCCGCTGCTGCCGCCGCAAAGGATAAATTTTCTGGTTTTTTCGCAATGAATCGGGCATCGACCACCGCATATTCGGCGTAATTTCCGGTGCCTGCTTTCCCCAATCCGCCATCGCAGAAATAGACAGCATCACCCACGGCAAAATTTTCGACATCACGGCCCGCCGCCTCAATTATCCCGGCCCCGTCACAACCGAGAATTGCCGGGAGGGGATCATCATAAAACGTGCCTCGACTACGGACTTTTGTATCAATGGGATTCACCCCCGCCGCCTGGAGTTTCACAAGGACTTGCTGGGGGGTTGTGATTTGCGGCTGCGGCACCTCAATAAGCTGGAGGACATTGGGGCGCCCCGCTGCGGTCATGGCGATCGCCTTCATTGCGGATTTTTAAAAACTAAACTGCGATTTCAATCTAAATCAGATCATAACGGTGACAAACCATCGCAAACACCGCCGCCATCAGGGTAATCCCCAAGGCGATCGCCGGATGTTGCCCCTGGCCCACCGCAAAGGAAGTGGCCACCCCAGCCCCTAAACCAGCCACAAGGCCAGCTTGGATATAGTCTTTTTTAGTATTGCCGTTATACATAGGAATTAATCTTGAAATGGACGAATTAAAGCGTTTTAAAAGGATTTTCCAACGGGAATTTCGCCCTTCAAATTAACACCCGAACTTTGCGGCCTCAGCGACCACGCAATTAAGGTTTAGATTTAGCGACATTTCTTAATAAGCGCGGCGATCCTTTAAAATATGTAGCGAAAGAAACCTTAAAATAATTGTTAAAATCCCCCCTATGACCACCTCCTATAAAGTAGAGATTAAACATCGCGGCAACACCTACACCATCGACGTTCCAGAAGATCAAACAATCCTCGATGTTGCCCATGCCAACAACATTGATCTCCCCACCTCCTGTGGTGCTGGGGTTTGTACGACCTGTGCGGCACTGATTACCGAAGGCAGTGTCAGTCGTGAAGAGGGGATCGGGCTTTCTCCTGAGCTACAAGACGAAGGCTATGCACTGCTCTGCGTTGCTTACCCCCGTTCTGACGTCAAGCTAGAATCAGATAAGGAAGAAATGGTCTACGATCGCCAATTTGGTAAGAGCGCCTAAGTTCTTTCTCCACTTCAACCCATCCAATTCGGGGAGTGATTCCCCATTTTTTTTAGCTGAGATCCGTATGGTTACTGTGAAACCGCTGCCTCACAAACAGTTCAAGTATGTATTGTCCCGTTGGCGTCGTTGGATCCGGTATTGGTACCTCAAAGTGTTACGGCAAGAAGGCACACCAGAGGCGATCGCCAGGGGTTGGGCTTGCGGGGCATTTGCCGGGAGTTTTCCGCTTTTCGGTCTCCAGACAATCATTGGTCTACTTCTGGCCACGGTTTTTAATGGCAACAAACTGACGGCAGCGGCGGGCACCTGGGTGAGTAATCCCTTGACCTATGTGCCCATTTTTTACTTCAACTTCCAGGTGGGAGAAGTGCTACTCCAACAGCCGATCACCTTTGATGAAGCCCAGCTAGAATCCTGGTCTGACTTGAGTCTGGCGGGGATGAATTTTATCAGCACCCTATTTATCGGCTGTACGGTGGTCGGTGTGGGTTTGGCGGTGGCGGTCTATTTCCTCTCTCTCTGGCTAATATATCGTTGGCGATCGCTCCGGGCGACCCGGCAGTTCCAGCGGCGGCAACCTCCCCATGACCATCATCGATAGAAAATTAATTAATCAACATCTCAAGGATTTTCCTGGGGCCTCGTTCCCCGACAAGCGATTCCTCAAGCCAACATTTCTTTTCTTCTCAAGCTCATGGCATTCTTGAACTTTGCAAAACCCGGTTATCCCCTCGTCCTGGCAGCCTTTAAGGACAATCCAGAACAGGGACACCGTCAACTCATTAACGCCCTCCATTGGTTAGAGCGATCGCCGGATTTACTCTGGAGTCGCCTGGCAAAGGAGCAGATGGTGGCGGAATTTTGCGTCCGGGATCCACGCTTAAGCCAGACCCTCTGGGGCCTCGATTTTCCGAATCCGGTGGGACTTTCGGCGGGCTGTGATAAAGATGCGATGGCGGCAGGGATGTGGTCGCGCTTTGGTTTTGGGTTTGCGGAGATGGGCGCCGTGACCCTCCATGCCCAACCGGGAAATCCTTTGCCCAGGCTTTTTCGCTTACCCGCTGATCAAGCTGCCCTCAACCGTTTGGGCGCGAATAATCTAGGGGCCGCAGTGATGGCGAAAACCTTAGGGGAAAGTTGGCAAATTGAACCCCGTACGATTCCCATCGGCATCAATCTCTGTAAGTCAAAAGTGACCCCCCTTGAGACCGCGGCCCAGGATTATCTGGGGAGCTTTGAGGCATTGCAAGCGGTGGCCGATTACTTTGTGGTGAATGTGAGTTCTCCTAATACCCCAGGCTTGCGTTCTTTACAGGGAGGAGAACAAATTCAACCGATCCTTGAAGCACTTCAGCAAGCCAATACAAAACAACAGCCGATTTTTATTAAAATTTCCCCGGATCTCGACTGGGAGGCGATCGCCAATATCGTAAAAATTGCCCAGGACTATCAACTTGCTGGGATTATTGCCACCAACACCACCACCAGACGCGACGGCCTCAAGACTCAAATCCTTGAAAAAACTGGCAATCCCGTCACCGAGGAAGCGGGGGGAATTAGTGGCGCGCCGGTGCGCCAACGTTCCACCGAAGTAATTCGCTTCATCTACGAACAAACCCAAGGCAGCTTACCGATTATTGGCGTCGGAGGGATTTTTACCGCTGACCATGCCTGGGAAAAAATTACGGCTGGCGCGAGCTTATTGCAGCTTTATACGGGCTGGATTTACAAAGGCCCCTGGATTATCCCCAATATCCTCCGGGGTCTGTTGGAAAAATTAGAGACCCACAATCTCAATCACATTTCCGAAGCGATTGGGATGGCCAACAAGCACAACTAGCAAATTACTGTTGACTGCCATCTGTCTATGGCAAGATAGGAGTGATTTTTTCGGACATGATTCTATGTTTCGTCGCTCCCAACGTCGTCATCCGTTCAAGACTTATATTGCGGAACCTCTGGTGAATGCTTTAGCCCCCTGGTGGGGGATCGATTGGTGGCTCATGACGGTCACCGTTGGCCTCACGATCTTGGCTGGTCTGGCGATCCGCAGTGCCCAGCTCAATATTGGTTCGACGGACTGGTGGCAACATTGGGTCACTGGTGGTGTGGGTCTAGGGGTTTGTTTGGCGATCGCCCGTTCCCGCTACCAAACGATGATTGTCGGCCATTGGTTAGTCTATGGCCTGAGTATTTTGTCTCTAATTGCGGTGTTATTCATTGGGGTGAGTGCTAATGGTGCCCAGAGCTGGATTAATGTGGCGGGCTTCCATGTGCAACCCTCGGAATTTGCCAAGGTGAGTTTAATTCTCTCCCTGGCGGCGACTCTCCACCAAGATACGGCGGCACGGTTGCCCATGTTACTGAAGGTGTTTATGATTGCGGCGATCCCTGGCAGTCTAATTTTGCTCCAGGATCTTGGCACCTCGCTGGTTTTCGGGGCGATCACCCTGGGGATGCTCTACTGGGCCAATGCCAATTTCGGCTGGATTCTCCTGATTATCTCGCCCATTGTGTCGGCTATTTTGTTTGGGGTTGCTTTTCCCGTCTGGCTGATTTGGTTTGGCTTAATGGGCCTGACAGCTTGGTTAACCCTCCCTTGGCGCTGGCTCGGCACCGTTGGGGCAATGGTGGGCAATGCGATCGCCGGGGTCGGGGCTGGCATCCTCTGGAATATGCTCCAACCCTACCAAAAAGACCGTCTCACCCTTTTCCTCAATCCAGAACAGGACGCCCTTGGGGGCGGCTATCACCTCATCCAATCGCGCATTGCCATTGGCTCTGGTCAACTGTGGGGCACGGGTCTTTACCATGGCTCCCAAACCCAGCTTAACTACGTCCCGGAACAACACACGGACTTTATTTTTTCGGTGGTTGGCGAAGAATTAGGCTTTATGGGGGCGATCGCCGTGATGTTTTTATTTTGGCTGTTGTGCCTACGCCTGATCCGCATTGCCTGCAAAACCGAGGATAATTTCGGTTCCCTGATCGCTGTCGGGGTGCTGTCGATGGTGTTGTTCCAGGTCTTGATTAATGTCGGTATGACCATTGGCATTGCGCCCATTACCGGGATTCCCCTCCCCTGGCTGAGCTATGGTCGATCCTCTCTCCTCACCAATTTCATCGCCATTGGTCTGGTGCAGTCCGTCGCCAACCGTACCCCCTAGAGATCCCTGAAGGCATCTAGTACCGCTTCGAGGGCGATCGCCGCGTGAGTGTAATGGGTACCCCCCTGACAAAAGACAATATAGGGCTCCCGCAGTGGCCCATCCGCCGACAACTCCGAGGTACTGCCATCAATAAATGTCCCCCCAGCCATCACTAAATCACTAGCGTAACCCGGCATTGGTGCTGGCACCGGATCGAGGTAAGAACCGATGGGTGAAAATTTTTGCCAAGCTCGACAAAAGGCCAACAATTTCTCCGGAGAACCCAACCGAATCGCCTGAATTACATCCTGGCGTTTTTCTAGGGGGTGGGGCTGCACCTCATAGCCCAGGTCAGCAAACACCGTGGCCACCAAATGAGTGCATTTCACAGCCTCAGCTACCATCTGGGGCGCAAGAAATAATCCCTGATATAACAGCCGATTTTGATCATAGGTTGCCCCCCCGTGACTCCCAATGCCCGGTGCCGTAAGCCGACAGGCCGCTTTTTCAACCAGATCTGCTTTACCCGCTAAATAACCGCCACCTGTGACAATGGTGCCCCCCGGATTTTTGATGAGTGATCCCGCCATAAGATCCGCGCCTACGGCGGTGGGTTCTTGGGTTTCGATAAATTCTCCATAGCAATTGTCCACAAAGCAAACGGTGTCCGGATTTTGGGCTTTGACAATTTCAACAATGCGCTGAATCTCAGCCGTAGACAGACTTTTGCGCCAGGAATAACCACAGGAACGTTGTATTAGAGCCAAACGAGTTTCTGGGCGAATTGCGATCTTGAGGGCCTCCCAATCGATTTCTCCCGTGGGGGTGAGTTCTAACTGCCGATAGCCAATGCCAAATTCTGCCAGGGAACCTTGACCTTCCTCCCGCAAACCAATCACTTCCTCAAGAGTGTCGTAGGGGGCACCCGCCACGGCGAGCATTTCATCCCCTGGGCGCAAGACACCGTACAAGGCAGCGGCGATCGCATGGGTGCCTGAAACCAACTGCACCCGCACCAGAGCCGCTTCTGCACCCATCACCTCCGCGTAAACCTGATCGAGGGTATCCCGCCCCAGATCCCCGTGACCATAGCCGCTGACACTGCTGAAATGGTGGACGCCTACCCGGTATTTTTGAAAGGCTCCCAAAACTTTGCGGAGATTAGTTTGGGTTTGTTGGTCAATGGTTTGGAAGGTGGGGGTCAGGGTGGCGATCGCCCGGCGAACAATCTCAGCAGAATTCATAAAAAAACGAACAGCGAAAAATTAAGAGCGAGCCAATCATACCAAGCCCCCAAACTTCTAACCTAGGGAATGGACGCCCCGATAATTCCGCGCTAAAATTCAGCAAATCTTGATTAAATTCGTAAATAAATGTTAAATTTAAATCTGATTTAACGAAGAAAATACCCGGTTACATCTAAAAGTAAAGTTTAGAAAACACCCAAGCGCTATTTCAGCCCAAAGTTCCGAATTTTCAAGATTTTTGTGCTTCGCTTTGAAAGACTTCTCCGACGATAGGCACCGTCTTTCTAAAGTGTTCTTATCTTCCCTTTGCTGAGCCGTGCTTGTGTTTATCATGTAGGACAGTGGAAAAAATACGGAGCCTCCGCATACCATGTCCCACAGTACAATTTCCAGAAAGGATATTTCATGACTGTTGCCACTTCCCAAAAACTCCCCCTAGATTGGACAACGATTATCTATTTCAGCTTGATCCATCTAGTCGCCCTCCTTGCCTTTTTACCCGGTAACTTTAGTTGGCAAGCCGTGGGCGTCTTTTTATTGTTTCACTGGATTACCGGTGGCATTGGAATTACCCTAGGGTTCCATCGCCTCGTGTCCCACCGTAGCTTTGAAGTACCAAAGTGGCTTGAGTATTTCTTGATTTTCTGTGGCACCCTTGCCTGTCAGGGGGGGCCGATTGATTGGATTGGGCTACACCGCATCCACCACAAACACTCTGACCATACTCCTGATCCCCATGACTCCAATAAAGGCTTCTGGTGGAGTCACATCGGTTGGATGCTGTTTGAAATTCCCGCCCGTGGCGACATTGATCGCTACATCAAAGACATTAAAGACGATCCTTTCTATAATTTTTGCCAAAAATACATGGTTCTCATCCAGGTGGCCTTGGGTTTAGCCCTTTATGCCTGGGGAGAAGCCTGGGTCGGTAACGGCTGGTCTTTCGTGATTTGGGGCGTGTTTCTCCGCCTTGCCGTGGTTTTCCACTGTACCTGGTTTGTGAATAGTGCCACCCATAAATTTGGCTATAAAAGCCATGAGTCCAACGACCACTCCAAGAACTGCTGGTGGGTTGCCCTTGTCACCTACGGCGAAGGTTGGCACAACAATCACCATGCCTATCAATATTCCGCGCGCCATGGTCTCAACTGGTGGGAAATTGATATGACTTGGATTACAATTCGTTTCCTACAAGCCTTGGGATTGGCCAAAAATATTCGCCTCGCTCCGGCTAAGTAACAAAAATAACGACCATCCTGGAAAGTTAAGTTGTTGTAGATGTCCTTTGAAAAGGGGGCATCTTTTCATTTTTTTGGCAAGACTCATTACTTCTCGGATATTGAAGAATCTATGCTGACCCAAAGCCCCGCTCCAATGCTGTGAACAGCGGCGTCATTTAGGGGCAAGATCAAGGTAATTTCAAGGGTCTTAGGGGAGTGAGGGCGGCAAAAATATTTGGCAAAATCAGCCTTTATCCCCTAAAATAGGTTATTAAGAAAGGTAAACTTTTCTCACATTTGTCTAGATTCACTATCATTTTTTGCCTAGAACCTAGACGAAAGTAAGGTGTTTCATCAAATAAACACCCGAAATTATATGTAATTTTTTGTTGCTTACTATTTTGGAGACTTCGTCC
>NZ_CAWLTV010000041.1:0-13312 GCF_963864045.1 Picosynechococcus sp. NKBG042902
TGAGAAAATCGGTTAGGGCTGCTCTGGTGTCTGGGCTAGGGGCAAGTTGATGCCGTGTTTGGAGAAGGAAGAATCGATTTTGGATTCGAGCACGGCGAGCCGCTCGTTCTCTTTCTTGAGCTGCTCGGTCTCGTTCTCGATTTGCTTTACGTCGTTCTTCGTCCGCAAGAGCATCGCGTCGAGCTTCTTGTTCTCTTGCTTCAGTCTCTCGGTATCGGCTTCGATTTCCAGCGTGCCACTCAAGGCCGAGATTAGCCAGGAGAGCCGCTGTCCCCAACACGAACGCCAGGAAACTCCACTGGAGGATGGTGAAGGGGATGAATTGGATTGGGATTGTATCGGTGTCGGCATAGAACCTCAGGAGGGCAGCAACGGCATAGAGAAAAGTGGTGAGGGCACGGGGCAGTAGCGCCAGAAAGCCTATCATGGTTTCATTGTAACTTTTTTGACTTGGTAAAATATTTGCAGGTTGTTTGAAGGAAATGCTGCTCCCAACTGGGGATGTAGGCTGGCTCCGGTACGGCCGGTGATGATCCAGAGAATTGCTCGCCCGATATCACGGGAGACATGCCAGAGGGTTTCGTTAGGTTGGTTGGAGGGAATGGGGATGGGGGTGGTAATAATGCCGCGACTACCGAAAACAAAGAAGGCGATCGCCTGGGCGCGGCGCATGTGAAAATCAGAGGTGATCAGGTAAACGTGCTGGATGTGACGATCGCCAAAGTCTTTAACGAGAGTGGTGAAGTTGGTGACGGTATCGATGGCACGATAATCAAGATGAATGCGATCGCGATTGATGTTTGTGGTTTGAAAGATATTCTTGGCGATTTGACGAGATTGACCGCTAGAAACCCAAATATCGAGAGTTGGGTGTTGCTGGGCAAAGCTTGCGGCAAATTCCTCACGACCGCGATCTCCACCAAGCACAAAAATCGCTTGCGGTTGGGGAACCTGCTTAGCTGTCAGGGCAAGGCGGATAACAATACTGCTGCATAAAACGCCAACGATGAGCAGACTACTGACAAGCAAAAAAAAGAAGGGGTGTTTGCGTACATATTGGCGTAGGCGATCGCAGCACTGCATATCAATATCAGGCTAGGTTATGGTTTTCGTCGATGAAGCAGTTGGTAAAACACAATCTGGTAAGGGTTGCTGCTTCACAATGGCTTCATAGGCAGTGGCGAGATTTTGCGCGATGGCTGGCCAAGCATAGTTATTCAGGGCAAAACGCTGACCATTTTGACCCAAAATTGTTCGTTGGTGGGGATTTTGGAGCAGTTGACTAATGGCTGCGCCCAGAGCGGTTGAATCACCATCGACAATAAGTCCGGCTTCGGCATCAGCAATATCTGGCGCAATTTGGGTTCCGGCAGTGGTGATCACTGGGAGTCCGGCAACCATTGCTTCGGCGAGGACAATACCAAAGTTTTCGGAGTAGGTGGGGAGAACAAAAAGATCTGAACCTTGCAAAAGTAAATCTTTATCCTGGCCTGTGACAAAACCAGTAAAAGTAGTATGACTGGTGAGCTTTAGGGTTGCGGCTAAATCCTTGAGAGTTTTGATGTAAACAGGCGTTCCCGATCCCGCCATAATCAAATGAAAGGAATAGTCTAGGCTGAGCTGTTCTAGGGTTTGCAGGAGAAGATCGGGACGCTTTTTGGGATGTAAGCGTGACAAAAACAGAATGATTGGGACATCCGCAGGAATTTGATATTGTTGACGAAGCTTCTGTTTTGCATCAGGAATGGAAATGGGAGGGGTGACCCCCAGTGGCAAAACCATCTTCGGCGTTTGGATACCAAATTGGCTAACGTCTTCTGCTTCACCGTTGGATGTGCAATGGATTGTGGCGGCTCGATTGAGATTGCGTCTTTCGATAACTGTGCTGTAGATTTTCTTTTTCAACTCTCCTTGAGCGAGTGCCCACGGCGTAAGTTGACCAATGGTATTTACAAGATAAGGAGTACCAAACTGACGGGCGATCGCCGCGCTACAAGAGGATGCATAGGAAAATAAATAGTGTGTTTCTACTAGATCATAGTTTTTTTGATGCTGCCAAAGCCACCGGGTTAGTTCCGTAGAAAACAGAAACTCTTTCATTCGGATTGGAAAACGAGGAAAAAAATAAACGGGTACATTGTGATAAATTACCCGCTGTCCGAGGGGAACGTCGAGTACAGTATCTTGATCATCATTCGTTGTTGCAATTTCGGCGTCAATTCCTACTTTACGCAAGGCACTGACAAGATTCAGAGCAACTTGGGTCGGGCCACCAAGTTTTAAGCTGAGAGAAGGTAAAACATGGAGAACTTTTATCACAGCTGGCATTATCGCACTAGGCGAAACTTTCGAAAGATTACTAAAGCAATCACGGGGAGTATAGCAGTTGTTAACCAGAACATACTTCGCATGGTAATAGCAGCACCAAAAAATCCTAGGGCATATATAACTAAGTCGTAATCGGAACTTCCTCGAATGGCTCTGCGGTTCCACCAAGCCGCTAAAGACCCAAAGAAAAGCGCCATTGCCAAGACACCAAACTCACCTGCCATCATGTAACTTTCACCAATGAAGGTGGTGGCAACAGTCCAGCCATCAGCCCCCACCACTTCTTCAATGCTAATGCTCAAACCTTCTGGTTTACCGGGCCAAAGTACTCTCGGAATTGGTTTGACTAAAGCCCAGGAAATCACCTCAGAACCCAAAAAGTTATGTTGTTCAGGAAATGCCTCAATGACAGGCCCCAAAGACATCAGATTGTAATCAACAGAAAATGTTTCACGAGTCTCCCCCTGCTGGAGATAAACCTGTCTAGTTATATAATTACGTAAACCAATTCCTCTAAATTCCAGCATATGGTAGGACAAAAATGAAGTCATTACCACAGCCATTAAAACTGGAAATAAGGTATTTCTCAGGGTATGTCTAGGCAGAGTAATCAGATAGCCAATTAAAGCTGTTGCGACATAAACAACAAAAATATTACGAGTACCGCTTGTAAATCCTTGAAATAAGACCAAACCGAAAATGCCAACCGTTGTCCATTTTTGTAAATTCGAGAGGTTATTTCGGCGATTCCACATGACTCCAAACATAGGCGGAATCGCGTGAATTAATAGAGCTAATTCAGAAAGAAAGACAAACCAACCACCATATTTTCCTCTAGCCCAGGGCTCTGCAAAGCGAGGGCCAATCATCGCATTAATGAGGGCAATTGGATTAAATTGCACTGATAGCAGCATGTATAAAAATCCCAGGGAGGCAGAAATAACGAAGAGACGAAATAAAGTAGAACTAGAGATATTCCCAAAGTTTTTAACTTGAGAAGCACTGGGTTTTGGTTTTACTAAATGACGCCCTAATGCTAAACCAGCCATTCCCAGTAGTACCATATCTAAGGACTGAGCAGTTTGAATCGTATCCACAGCTAAATTGAACTCTTCTTGGGGGAAAAGGAATTCAAGCAGAGTTAAACCATACAGTCCTAGTAAACAAAGTAAATCTGTGCGAAATAGATTATAAAATCCCTTTCGGCTGTCAAAAAAAATATTAATTAGTAATGCGATACCTACGGCAATCGCCGATATTCTCGCCATACCTGTGGGTGTCGCGGCTGAAGGGTATAGGGTAAAAGCTAATATCAAGCCTGCTAACAAACATGAAGTCCCAGATAAGGTGGGATGGGGCGCTAGCAATAGTCTAGTTACGCCATTAGGCTCAACGGTTGGTTGTATTGGCAAATTCGATGGATAATGGGACTGAGTCATGTAAAGATTGGGTTTTCTCAGAGAATATTATGATGCTTGGAAATCGGAGTCTTAAATTTTATTGAAGAGCTCGACTAACTGAGTGGCTTTGAGATTCCATGTTAAAGTTTGTTGAACGAGTTGTCGCGCATTCTTCCCCATTTCAAGTTTTTGAGAATCTTGGCTAAGCATTTTCCTCAAAGCCATTGCTGTCGCTTCAATATTTCTTGGAGGAACAGTTAAACCATGAACACCATTCTCGATCACATCATTGATCCCACCATCGTTACAACAAATAATGGGTGTCCCTGCTGCCATTGCTTCGATATAAACTGTCGCAAAGGGTTCGTTCCAACTCACTAGAGCAAAACAATTTGCCCACATCATTTCTTGAAGAACTTCTGCATGGGGCTTACGACCGACGAGTTGAATGCGATCGCCAATATTACAGTCTGCGATTTTTTGACGAATATTGGCTTCATCTGGGCCGGAACCAATAATTCGCAAAATAGTATCGGGAAATTCATCGGCAATCCATGCAAAGGCTTCAATCAATAAAGGGATCGCTTTGCGTTCGGAAAATAGGGCGCAGGCAAGAATAATTTGTTTGTTTTGAGTTTCTGGAGGTCGGGGAATTTCACTAAGATAGGACGGCGGTAAGTGAACACCATTGTGAAGCGTTGCGGTATGGACTGTGGGAAAAAGCGTTTGCATATCGGCTTCCATACGTTTGGAAACTGCCATCAAAGTATGGGCATGATTAGCTACTTGTGCAAAAGCTTGTTGACGTTTGAGCAAGTGGTGACAATCTCTGATTTCGTCAAAGTCATGTTCGAGAATAAATAGGGGACGTTGGTATTTTTTTGGGAGGTGAGTGATTAACCAACCGTTGGGCAGACTATGGTGACAAAAATAAATATCAGGCTGAAATTCTTCGATGATTTGTATCAGTTTTTGTTGGGCGGAACGGTTGGCGATCGCCAAATAAGGCGCTGGATTTTCATACATCCACTTTTTAATCGGATTAATCGGATAGTAAAGCCAACGGGGATAGAAAACCTTAACCCCCCCTCCCATTCATATTCTGGTGGGCAATTGGCATAAGCTTTTGCCCCCTCGGAACGAGCCAACCATGAAGGAACCCAAGAGGTAAAAGAAACCACCAGTAATTCGATTTCTGCTTGTTGAACAAGGGCTTGAGCTTGACTTAACGCCCATGTTCCCATGAGGGGATTATCTGGTTTCGGGAAATAGGACGCTAAAAATAAAACTTTCATCACTGCATTTCACGCCAAAACTCGTTTAAATAGATCTAGCCATCGTTCTGCTCCGACTGTGGAAGACCATTGGAGTGATCGCCGTTGGGAAGCTACACTCGCCACCGTAATTCGCGCTGGCTCACTCACATAATAGTGCAACGCCTCATAGAGTTTTTTTCCATCCCCTGCCGGAAAGATAAAGCCATTTTCACCCATGGTCACCAAATCTGGTGCGGAACCCACTGCATCGGAACAAATAATCGGCAAACCCGCCCCCACAGCCTGATTGACGACCACACCCCAACCATCGTAACGACTTGGTAAAACAAAAATATCCGCTTGCCGAAAAAACTGGGGCAAATCCTCTGGGGCTTGAAATCCAGCGTAATCAATCTGTTTTTTTACAAATTCAGGTAATTTTGCCATCATTTGCGGTAATTCTGCTTTTCTTCCCACCAAAACCAACTTTGCTTTCAAACCCGCTTCAATCAGGCGAGCAAAAGCAGTAAGTAATAAATCTAAGCCTTTACGCTCGATCATTTGCCCACAAAATAAAATCGTGATCAGCTCCCGTGGACGTTGAGGAATATCCTGTTGAAACGCATCTAAATTGCAATAGTAGGGAATCGGCACAACTAATTTATCGGGATAACGGGATTTGTAATCTTGAACGGCTGCTTCTCCAATAGCGGCGATCGCCTGACAATAATTTACGCTATTGGCAAAAGTTTGCTGCAATTTCCCCTTAATTCCCGTCGCCGCCCCCACCATTTTTTCACCCCAAAAAATACAGGGGATTTTCTTCGATTGAGTTCTAAGAATCCATTGGGATACAAAACTTTGATAGCCATTTAAAACGACAATATCCGTATCATGAAAATTTGGCAAATGCCAATTCAAGTGAAACCGAGAAGCACCCCAACGAAGATCAGTTCCCACTAGAATAGTTTCATGCTCCTTCAGCGGTTTTTGCGGCCAGGGAGAATCATCGACAGACATTTCTAAATAATTAACCTTTAAATTAATTTCACTACATTTAGCTAAAGCGGCAAATAAATCTCGCTGATAGGGTGATGGCAAAATTGAGTAAAAGACAGTCCGAATTTGAGGAGACATAAAAATCAAAACTTTAAAGGCAAATTTATTTTCAGCAACGAAGCTTTCAATTTACGTAACTTGTTGATCAAAAAATTAATGGTTTAAAAAAGGTGAATCAACACCCTTTTGCACTAGTTTATATGCCCGAAAAAATCCCAATATCAAACCTAAGATAACAGGAATTTCTCGCCAAGGTCTTTTTAGATTTGTTTTCATCAAAACTGTTTTTCTCAAAATATGGTTGTAGAACAAATGGGAATACATCCCCTTTTCACCATGTCTCAAAAAAAAGATCCAAAAGCCAGTAGAAGTACGAGCATAGTCAACTTTATTGGTCACATCACTCATCCGTAGTCCCCCCATTGGAACGCGCAAGTGGATCAACCATGCCTGAGGATCATAAACACCGATATACCCTAATTTATTCAATCTTAAAATCAAATCATAATCATCACCATAGGAATTCCCTTGGTAGTTTTCATCAAAGCCAGAAACCTCTAAAAATACACTTTTTCTCATCGATCCATTACACGTTGAAAACGTACATACTTTTGTTGGCAAAGTGCTATTACGATCAAACCATAAAGCCTGTTGTAGTGAAGAAAAACTCAAGTGACGAAGTTGGTTTGCTTCAGAGGTTTCATTGGTTTGATCATTTTCTTTAAAACCAGCCTGACATTCGCGGCCAATCACAATATTTATCGTATGATCTTCATAATTTTTAAGATGTTTTTCAACAAAAAAAGGATCTGGAATTTTTACATCATCATCAATAAAAATAAGCACATCACCTTTTGCTTTATTTACTGCAATATTACGTGCTAAAACCACTTCAGCTCGATCAAGAGTAATCCATACAATTTTAGAGTGTGTTTTGAAAGAATCTCGTTCTTTAACGTACTCAGATGGCCATTCTAGATTTTGATCGACAACAATAATTTCAAAATCGTCACTATTTTGTCGCAATAAGTCGCTAATTGTATTTAGCAATGGTTGATAACGACGATAGGAAGGAAGGACAATTGAAGCTTTCATATTTTTATACTGACAAAAGAAAACTTGATTTGACAATTCTAAAATAGATGTAGACAAAAATGATTTTTGTAAATTACAATAACAAAAAAGTCAAAGTATGGAATTTAATCTAAACATTAAATTTTTGAGTGAATAATTATTATTTTGAACTATTTTTTTAGATAGAACTCGAATTTTTTGAGGATTATTTTTTAACAGTAATAAAAAATCGACAATTTCTGAAACTATATCCTCCTTTAGTAACAAACCATTGATGTCATCATGAACGACTTCGCCACATTGTTGAGAAGCGACAATTGGCAACTTCCAAGCTTGAGCTTCCAATTGAGTTAACCCAAAACCATCGGAGAGAGTAGGGAATAAAAACACATCCGCTTGTTGATAATATTTAGCTGTTTCACTACGATTCACATGACCTACCCAACGAATTTGAGGATGGTTTTTCAGGTGAGGCGGAATATTAATTTGCTGAGAACCGACAATCCAAAATTCAATCGGATATCCTGACAGTTTTTCCACTGCTGACAAAACTGCTGCAATTCCTTTCCGCAAAATCACTTGTCCTAAAAACAAAACCCTCAAGGGACGCTCTGGAGAAAATGATTGTGGATAGGTGCGGTTAAAGTTTTTTGCTGCGGTTGGTGGAGTATAAACTAGAGGAACCACCTGGATTTTCTCAGAATTAATCCCCGCTTTTTCTAGTAGCTGGCGCGACCAATAGGAATTGACCAAAATACAATCAGCCAATGCACATTCTTCTCGCCATGTTTCCCAGTAAGAAGCCGGGACTGGTTCCCAATTTCCCCGATATTGGGGGTATCTTTGATATTCTGCAATAACAATCTCTTCTTCTAAAGGACCGGGATCGATTTGTCCCAGAATAGTCAACCATCCCTGTTGTTTGGCAAAGCGAAATATTTCTAAAGCAGCATAGCTATAAGAGAATAAAATAGGTGGAGTTTTTAAATAATGCGGAGCTAATTTTGTCAGCCTCTTGATTACCTGATGTTGAAACCAATAATTACGGGCAATCATGCGCTCCCAGGCTGAAGTTTTTTGTAATTTTTGGCTAATTTCAAACCCAATTAGGGAGAGGTTAAAAGCATGAACTGATGCCTGTTGTAGTGTAGGATGAAAGCGTTCTTTTAGTGCTGTGGTAGGTGAAAAAGGTAAAACTGCGAGTGGAGATTGAGGAGTAACCCAAGCATCGGTAATGAGGTGAGCTAACTGTCCATTTTCATGTAAAGCTCTAGGAATAGCGTAGTGTTCTCTAGCTCCTATTTGACAACAAATCCAATTCGACATACTTAGGTGTAAGGTAGCGCTTGCCACTGTTTGTAATTTTCCATTGACATATTTTGTCGATATTTTTTAAATTGCTCAATGTCTCTAAACCCAGCATACTCTCCCTGAAACTGTCCCCAGCGTCTAACTTTAATTCCCAAAGATAGCCGAGAAACTAAAGTCCGAAATTGCTTAATTAGTTTCAGTTGCTTTGGTACAAACCAATCATTCCACAATACATTATTTCTCGCTCCGTAGAAGTCCATGCGATGCCAATTTCGGCCTGTGTTGGAAGCAGTGTGATGAATTAAAAATTCAGGAAAGTGATAGCAATACCAGTTTTTTTGAAAAGCTCTGGCTGCAATTTCCATTTCTTCCCCTTGGTGAATTAGTTCTTCTCGATAGCCTCCTAATTGCAAAAATCTTTGGCGACGGAGAAGATGACCACAGCCGACAAAACACCTGACTGGATATGGTTCCTGAGCAAAGGACTGGTTTTGATATTCTGCTAATACAGGGTTATAAATGGGGAAGCTCAGGCATAATAGGTCATCTAATGATTCAGCAAATTCTACAGCTGCTTCTAAAGAAGCAGATACAGGGTAAGAGTCATCATCTAGGCTAAGATAGTATTTGGTCTGCATGGACTGTGCTATCTGATTACGACGCACAATTAAACCTTTTGATTCTGGAAATCGTTGCAGTTGAATTGGCAGTGATAAAGCGGAAATATCAAAGGGACAAGTTTCGTCAGAAGCATCATCAAAAATAACTATGGGTAATGTTTCTAAGCCTGCTTTGCTAATATTAGTAAGTGTAATTTCTAAGTCTTGCCAGCGATTTTTGGTTGTAATGCCAATTGATACTAATTCTGCTAAGTTTTGAGTGAGGGTCATAGTTCGCTGCGATATTTAATTACTTTCGCTGGGTTGCCCACTGCGATCGCCTTTTCTGGTATATCTTTAGTGACAATGCTACCTGCACCAACTACAGTATCATTGCCAATAGTCACGCCTTTCAGGATGATAACATTAGCACCAATCCAGACGCGATCGCCTATTTTTGTGGGTTTGGAAACCATCGGTTGTCCTAAAGGTGGTAAAGCTAAATCGAGACCATGATCGTGATCAGTAAGATAACAACCAGGGCCAATACCACACTGTTGACCAATAGTTAACGATAAAGTCGCATCCAGAAATGTATTGCGGTTGATGTAAGTATAAGCACCAATATGAATTTTAGGATGGGGTAGAGGTTCACCGCTACACAGCAATGTTACACCTTGATCCAAAGCGCAAAAACTTTCTATGGCAATATCATCAAAGTTGCGGGGAATATCAATCTCTCGCATCCAGACATAGCCATGTATTTTTACGCCCATAACTCTGTAATATAAGTTACGCCAACGGCTCCCCAAGGCTTGTTGAATTCGCTGTATGAACAGCAGTCCAGCAGCAGTTATTTTCAAGGTTAACTTTCGTGTTCCAAACTACATGACGTGTTTTTTGAGGACAGGATTTGTGTGATCGCTTGTAGTTTACCATGCAACACTAAAGGTAAGGATACCCAACCAGTTGTTGATGTTAAAGATGCAACAATGCCAAACAGTTGTGAAACTGTTAACTTGACATAATCTCCTAAACTACATCTTTGCAGAATTTGCGTCATCACGTAATGACGGTTAACCAAATCCATCTTTGCTAACACACCGGGATTATTTTTATGATCTCCTGGTTGACTGTCGTGAAATATCCGCGCAGTTCGAGCGTTAGCTAACTTCCATTGTTTCCCCACCATCAGAGAAAGCGTCACATCCTCCATCAGCGAATATCCTGTAAAGTTAGCTGGAAACAAGGGTTGAGGTAATGCTTCTCGCCTGTAAAGTGTGCAGGTGGTGTTTAGCCATTCTACAGGGACAATTTCTGGTAAATTCGGGTCATCTTCTGGTAACAAATTTAATCCTGGGCCGATGCACTTACCTGCGTAGCTTGTTTCTAAACTACCATGCAGAAAACGGAATAAATTACGACTAATGCGTCCAGGTGGTAAATATCGCTGGTTTGTAATCATAGCATTAACACCACCCAGGAGAGGATCACTTTGCAACGCTGTCCACAATCTCGCTAAACACTCCGGCTCAAGTAAAATGTCATCATCCATCAGCCAAATCACATTTTGGCTAGCGTGAAGCATTGCTTGGTCGCGCTGGGTAGCTGCGCCTATTTCTGTTGCTCGATAGTATTCAATCTGGGTAGCCAGTCCGGGAATTTGACTCTGGCAGAGTTCTTGTGTACTGTCATCACTAGAGCCATCTACTACAATCATCTCAGTCGGCTGTACTGATTGTTGAGCCAGACTGTGTAATGTTCGAGCTAAGGGTGCGCTACGGTTGCGTGTAGGCACAATAGCAGAAATTGGGAGTAGCATCGTAATCTCAGAGCTAGTTTTAAATTTTTACTAACAATAAAGTAACAGTAATTTATATAAATTTAAACTTCAACAATCGTTTGAAGTTTGCTACTTGTTCAGCTATGGAAAAACCTAGTAGTCGATAAACTAGACGATATGATTTAGGGGCTGCTTCTCCCGATGGAATGAAAGATTTATTGGTATTATTTATTTTTGAAATCACCTGACTAGCCCAAGTTTTATCTGAGAGCCAAATCATTCTAGCCTTTTCAAATCTAGTTTGATTAATAGCATTTTGCCGAGCTTGATTTAGTTGATTAGTAGCTTTGAGATGTTGTTCAATTTTATCTTCAATAGCTAAAACTTGACGATTGGTTTGAGACTTGTCTCGTTTACAAACTGTTGACTCTCCCCACTGTCTATAAACTGAACCCGCTTCTCCAAAATAGTTAAACCATTTTCCAGCTATGAGAAGACGCAAATACAGTTCATGTTCCTGACAGCATACTTGGTCAACTTTCCATCCTCCCACATCAACAATTGCTTGCTTGCGCCATAGTGGACTACCCGTTTGAGGAAGATACCATCTAGCCAATAAAATCCAAGGGTCATGAGGTTCAGGGATTGCTAAAATTTCTTGCCAAGATTTATCCGGCTGGTGATACTCAAAAATGCTGGGACTATATAAAATGTCAGTTTTTGGGACTTGAGCCAGATATTGAACTTGTTTTTCAATTTTATCTGGTAGCAAATAATCATCTGCATCCAGGTATTGTAACCATTCCCCTGTGCTAAATTCTAGCAATCGGTTTCTGGCTACATTACCGCCTTGATTTTGCCCTGTTTCCCAACGAATCTCATCACCAAAGCTTTTAATAATGTCTAAGCTGCCATCTGTAGAACCATCATCTACAACAATTACTTCTTTATTGGGGTACGTTTGATTTAAAGCACTTTCAATACACTGCTTAATCCATTTTTCTGCATTATAGCAGGGAATAAGAATACTGACTTTTATCATATAGAATACTTAAATTTCCTCTAATTAACATTTTTGTTCCTATATTTCACAATTTTAGAGAGATAGAAAAACTATATACTTCTAAAATAAGAAATAATGAGAATGATATTTGATATAAAATTTGAACCTATACATTCAGTTACTTTTTGTAAAAAGTTGATCTTGTAATTGAATCATTTAGTGCATAACATATTGTAGTAATTTTAGATTTAGAATCAGTTTGCCGATAAATCTACTCAAATCTAGCTTATTGCTTTATTTCTAGAGGAAAAATGTTCAGAGTTTTTAAGTATTGTAAATAGATATAATTTTGTCAGTGATATTCGACCAGTTGTACTGATTCGCAAAATTACGGCAAGAATCACGGTTAAATTGATATTTTCCCTTAATGAAATCTGAAAGTACTTTTGTAAGTGAATTCACAGAAATATCATTTACGAAAAATCCATTTATACCTGGTTGTATTGCTTCGGCTGAACCGCCTTCTTTTGCAGCTAGAACAGGTACACCACAAGCGTTTGCTTCTAAATAGACAATACCAAATCCTTCCACATTTTTTTTACTAGAAGATGAAGTCAGTATAAAAAGGTCACTATTGTGTAAATATTCCCGTATTTCTGATTTAGTCACCTTCCCTGTAAATTTTATATTTTCAGATAAACCCAAATCAGCAACAAGTTTTTCTAAATTTGGGCGGAGGAATCCATCGCCAATAATTGTATATTCAAAATCAACGAAAGACTTGATATTACTAAGAGCCTTAATAACTAAATCAATATTTTTTCTTTGATCCGATAATCTACATATAGTAATAAAACGGGGATATTCGTATGTAATCTCTTGATTATTAAGTGGCATTTCAAAGTAAAAGCTTGAAACTCCCAATCCTATGACAGATATTTTGTTTGAACATGCGGGAGCTAAATTAGTAAGCCTTAATGATGTATATGCACTATTTGCAAATATATGTTGTGTGTATGGTAGAGATTGAATAATGTTTTTTTTGTTAAAATCCGACCCAACCAAAAATCTAACCTTGAACCATATTTAAGATAAAATCTTTCTCGTAAATCTAATCTTGCAGTCAATATGTATGGATCTAAAAAATCATTACCATGAACTGATATAAAAACTTTGGAATTATATAAAGATAGCCATGAATATGCTGAATTTAAGCAGTGCCAAATATCTACATCAAAGTCTTGTAGCATTTTGACATCGAATCTTCTTCGCAACTTAAGATAATTAATTGGCTGAAATTTTTCAGCCACGAAACTTTCTACTGATGAATGAGATTCAGGAACTAGAACAGTTAAATCGTACCCACGTTTAGCCAGTTCACAACACAGTTCATAGCTATAAGATTGAACTCCGCCAATTTCAGGTGGAAACTCTGGAGCGACAATTCCAATTTTTTTGATAGTATCATTCATAATTTTTATTTAATTGCTAAATTACTT
>NZ_CAWLTV010000042.1:0-16661 GCF_963864045.1 Picosynechococcus sp. NKBG042902
CAGAGAATCCTAACTGTACCCCCCGNACTGCTTCAACAACTCGCCCGATGGTGATTTGGGAATACGCAGAGGAATGATACGCAACAGAATTGCCAAGCATCAAAACTGTCCCCCCACACTGCTTCAACAACTTGCTGCTGATGATCATGGAACCGTGCGCACAGGAGTGGCAGAGAATCCTAACTGTCCCCCCGCACTGCTTCAACAACTTGCCCATGCTGACTATTCATGGATACGCAGAGAAGTGGCTAAAAATCCGAACTGTCCCCCCGCACTGCTCCAACAACTTGCCTCTGATGAAAATGAAAACGTGCGCGCAGAAGTAGCTCAGAATCCTAACTGTCCTCCCGCACTGCTTCAACAACTTGCCCATGATGATAAGTCCGTACGTACAAGAGTGGCTGAGAATCCTAACTGTCCTCTCGAACTCCTCCAACAATTCGCCCATGATGATAAGTTCGTACGTGCAGGAGTCGCCTGGAATCCTAACTGTCCCCCCGCACTTCTCCAACAACTTGCCTATGGTGATTCGGGAATACGCAGAGGAATGATACGCGCAGGAGTGGCTAGCAACCCGAACTGTCCCCCCGAACTTCTCCAACAACTCGCCCATGATGACTATTCACAGATACGCAGAGGAGTGGCCAGGAACTCCTAACTGTCCCCCCGCACTGCTTCAACAACTTGCCTCTGATGACGGTTTATGGGTACACAGAGAAGTGGCTAGCAACCCGAACTGTCCCTTCGAATTTCTCCAACAACTCGCCCATGATGACGATTCACAGGTACGCACAGGAGTGGCCAAGAATCCTAGTTTTGCTGCTGCACCTGAGTGTCAGGAGTCAATCATCACCGAAAACCTTATCGCTTTAGCTGAGGAAAATATTCCCAGTAATCGCCGCCTCTTTGCCCTCCGCTCTCCCCACTGCCCAATAAAAGTCTTAGAGCGTTGCGCCACCAGTATTGATTTCCTCGAACGCCGCGCTGTTGCTGAGAATCCTAATACTCCCACCGAGGTACTGCAAACCATGATCACCACCGATGCAGACCGGGTTGTCCGGCAATATGCTCAAACTAATCTAGATAGCCGGAGTACATCACAAAAATAGGCCTAAAGGTAGCGAAGCTGCAACGAAGTGCCACACAACCTCTGTAACCCTTGCTGCGTAGTCATTTCAGAAAAACTTTAGTCATTCCAAAAAGATTTAAAGCGGTCCGGTGATAGCTCGGTATAGCGTACCGTATGCTGAATATTCTTGTGTCCCAGATAGGCCTGAATTGCTCTTGTATCATGTCCTCTGGAGGCCAAGTAAAACCCACAAGAATGCCTCAGCTTTAAAAAAAGTATGGGGATCTTCAGGATCTTGACGCTTGGCGATCGCCTGAGCTAATTCTCTGCCGAAATGAGTTTCAACTAGCTCGCTCACTTTGTGAAAAGAGAGATCAGGATGTGAATTGTCTAAAACTTGGAGACGGGCAGCAATGGTACGAAATTGGAGATTTAGTAGAGACATACTGGTTTTTCCTCTTTTTTAGTTGCAGACAGACACAAGAAGACCTTGAGATCTGTGCAATTTCTAAAGGAAAAACAATTTTTCTCTAGCTCATCTACTAAATCAGTGGTTTGAATGACAAAATAACCACGCGTAGATAATACAGCACGAGTGATAAGTCATTTCTACATACTGAGACTATTTTTTTGAGCTTTCAGGCAAATTTGGATTAAGTTCTGGAGCAATGGCTCGCCTATACTCATTAGTCTGAGGGAAGAAGAATATTCTTCAAAGGTTGCGGGATCAAATGTAACTGTTTCGGTTTTTGACTTTTGAGTCAGTAACCACTGATGCGCACCTTCGCTGTCCCTGGAGGGAGTGCCTTTATCTTCAAAAGTAATCCCGGCTTGTTTGAGGCTAGGGGATGTAGTGAGCCAGCGTTCCAGATCCTGCCAGGATAAAGGAGAGGGTGGTTGGGGTTGACGAATGCTGGCCATATCAGCCTCTACATCCATCTGTACCATGTCATCGAGGGTTACCTGTAGTGGTGGAGCATCTAACTCATGGTCAAAATCCGAGAAGAGGACGTCTGCCTCTTGGGGGTCGGCACTCATGGTCGCTTGTTCGATGAGGGTAGGGACTTTTGCCAGGATGGGTTGTAGGCTGCCGACGACCGATGAAAAGGCGTGAATGCGATCGCGGAGGCGCTGATAGACTCTGGCTTCTACGGTGCCGTCGTAATAGAAGTTGTGGATGATCACCTTGGGGAAGGTTTGACCGATGCGATCAATCCGGCCAATTCGCTGCTCAACGCGCATCGGGTTCCAGGGCATATCGTAGTTAATCAATACACCGCAGGTTTGCAAGTTTAAGCCCTCGCTGGCGGATTCAGTACAGAGCAAAAGTTTAATTTGACTTTCCCTAAATTCCCGCTTGATTTGCTCTTTGGGGACGGTGCGCCATTCGCCATCGATTAGCTTTTCGCCGCCGCGACCGGAGTAACAGGCAACCTGGGTGCCATAGATATGCCGCAGTTCGCCCCGCAGAAAGTCTAGGGTGTCAGTGTATTGGGTGAAGATGATGGCACTATCTCGCTGTTGAAATTCTCGTCTCAGAATAGTGAGGAGGTGGGAGAATTTGGTGTCTTCCCCCGTGTTTTCAAATTGGTGCAGCAGTTCTTCGAGAAATTCGATTTCCTTGGGGTGAATTTCCTCCATGAAGTTCTCTAGGCCATCAATAATTGCGTCCTCTTGGTCTTCCAGTTCAAGTAAATCATCATCGCTCAAGCCACTACCTTGCTGAGTGATTAGCGCATCTAGGCGACGTTGAAGGGATTCGCGGATGGCATAGAAAGAACTGGTCAGCCGTTTGCGATAGAGGGTCATCAAAAACCCTAATGCTTTGCGGTTTTCTTTCTGGGCGAGGCGATAAAAATCCCGCACATAATCACTCACTTGACGATAGAGGTCTGCTTCTCTGATGGGTTCGAGGGCGATCGCCTGATCTTGGACATCGCGTTGGGGGATATCTTTTTCAAGGAGTCCCCGTTTGTAATACTCGCGCAGGGTTTTGCGGGTATGGCGAAACATCTTTTCCTTGAGAGGAGTGTGGATGCTGAGATATTCCTTAGAACGTTCCATGAATTGGGTGTCATTCAAATATTGCCGGAGATTAATGGCGGGATATTTCCCGCTCCAAAAATCCTCAATGCGGGAAGCAAGGAGGCGATCGCCTTGATTGAGATAGGCCCTGAATCGAGGGCAGGATTTACCTCCATACTTAAAGTAATCCGCCGTCATTTGCTGCCAGAATTTCAGTAGATTTTCGTTGGGTTGATTATCGAGGGAGGCAAAGTAATCGCAGAAGATATCACCATAGCTCCAGTGACCTTCTAGACCAATCACTGAGATTAAATCAAATACTTCAATGGGGTCGATCTGCATTGGGGTGGCAGAAAGAAGCACCATACTTTTTGTTTTTTCCCGCAGTTGTTGCAAGAGGTCTAGTAAACGGTTTGGAGTCTCTTTTCTGTTTTGTGGTGCTTTGCGGCGGGCATGGTGAGCTTCATCAATTACCACTATGTCCCAAGGTTCGGCGGCGAGCAGTTCCTCCATCCGGTCTTGGCGGCGAACGAGGTGACTAGAGGCTAGCACCAGGTCTTGGGTATCCCAAGGATTATTGAGGGGAGGACAGGTTTCGCCATCGGGATTGGTCAGTTGTCCTTTGCTATAACTCCAAAAATGGAGGTTAAATTTTTCCCGCATTTCACTGTGCCATTGGGGTTGGACGCTGGCTGGGGCAAGGACTAAGATTCGTTTTGCTTTACCAGAAACGAACAAGTAACGCAGAATGAGACCTGTTTCGATGGTTTTACCGAGTCCGACTTCATCAGCAATCAGAAAGCTAGTGGGGAAACGCTCAACGACGTGGCGCAGGATTTTGATTTGGTGCGGCCAAGGAGTGATAGGAATCGACTCTAGGCAATAGCTCAGGCAACCCGGATCGGTGGGTAAGCTTTGCCATTTTTTGAGCATTTCTTGTTCAAAGGCTATCGCCTCTTGCCCCCCAGCCCCCGAATCGGGGGAGCAAGAAGAATCCGGAAAGTCCCCAGATGATTGCCCCCCTAGCCCCCCAACTTGGGGGGAATTTGAATGTGTGCTGGTATTTAAGTCCCCAGAATGGGGATTTAGGGGCGTGTTCGTATTGTAGTTATCACCATCTTCTTTCACGCTGGGACTCTGGGGCGGTTTGAATGTTTTTGGTAAGGGACGATAGTCGTAGTCTTTGGCAGGATTCCATTGGGGTTTTTGGGTGGGGGAATAACGTAGCAGCTTGTCCCGAATGGCATCGGGCATAGCAAAGCTTTTGACCCGTGGCATCTGGTTTGTCCAGAGCTTCTCAAATCTGACAATTTCTTCCTGTACTCGCTCTAAATCCCGTTGTCCTTCCCATGAACAATAGACATGAAAGGATTCTGTATTGAGTTCCCAACCACTAATCGATTCATTAGCTGATCCGTTGGTGGCAAGTTGATTCCCTGCGGCATCGGTGAAGATACAAACCTTTTCATGAAAGATATGGTTGAAATCAAGGGTCTCTTCGAGCAGTTGTGGGTCGCCATTTTGTTTGAGCGGGATAGCAATGCGGATATCCAATCGACCAGCTTGGATCAGCCAACTGAGAATTTCAAAGTGGTGGAGCTGGGCAAAGTTTTCCGGGGGAGTGAATTGAGCATCGAGTCTTGATGTAACGGTTTCTCTAAGTTCGTAGCCTTTTTTGATGGCGGTCACGTCTTGAGCATTGAGTTGACAACCCAGAATTAGGCGCATTTTGCCGTCTTGATTCAACATTGTGCCCAGACCTCTGGCGATGTGGCTGAGGATGGCGCTGCCAAAAAATCCCGATTTGCGGTCGTATTGAATTGAGCGTTCGAGGGCAGGAAGATAAAAATCAGCGATCGGGTTATCTTTATCACTGGCGTAGCTGATTTTCCACGGGTAGTCGGACAGAGAAAGAGGCATATATACTAGAGATATATATTCTTTTGCTTAGTGTAGTATGGCTAAACCAAAAACAGCTAAATTATTTATGAATGGTAATAGTCAAGCGGTCAGACTCCCACAAGAGTTTCGGTTTGAGGGGAAGGAAGTTTTTATTTATAAAGAAGGCGATCGCGTAATTTTGTCTCCGAAGAAGCGATCATGGCGAGATTTTTTTGAAAATGCTCCTTGTGCCACGCCAGATTTTATGGAAACACGGGATGATCAACCGCCCCAAGAAAGGGAGGAATTATTCTAAATGTTTTTGTTGGATACGAATATTTGTATTTACATCATTAAAGAAAAGCCATCTCAAGTTTTAGAAAAGTTTGAACAAATTGAGCCCCACAAATTAGGGATCTCGATTATTACTCTAGCGGAATTAGAGTATGGGGCAGCAAAATCAATGAATCCAGCTAAAAACTATCAGGTTATTGAAGATTTTATTACTTATTTAGATGTCTTTAACTGGGATCGTCAAGCCAGTCATATTTATGGTGAACTGCGAGCAACTTTAACTCGTCAGGGCACGCCGATCGGTATCTTAGATACTCAAATCGCTGCCCATTGCCTCAGTTTGAATCGGGTTTTAGTGACGAATAATGTGCGGGAGTTTGAGCGGGTTCCTGGGTTAAAAGTAAAAAATTGGGTTTGATTAGGGAGACGGAATGAGAAGGTTTTGAAAAGGTTTGGTATTTTTCCAGCGGTAAATGCCAAAATCACGCTGATCAGTCGAGAAAATCCTGCCATGTCCAAGTTCCTCCGCCAAGATGACTAAAGAGGCATCGGCTAAATCCATCGGTAAGTCAGCATATTGTTCTGTCAATTGGATAATTCTGGAGAGGTGCTTTGTTTCTAACTGAAAAATTCGAGCAAAACCTTGATCAAGACTTTTGAGAAACTTAGTTTGATATTTCGTCCCTTGCCGCTGTAGCAGTAAATGACAGGTTTCTGTGATCACTGGATATGTAGTGATTAGAGTAGATTTAAGTATTTTGACAGCTTCTACAGATTTTTGATGATATTTATCCTTGCTATTCATTAAGGCATAGAAAAAGCCTGTATCAGCGATGATCATATTTTTTTGCCAATGATTCTGTTAGAACTTGTTTATAGTTACTTGACAAATCAGGATCGTCTTCAAAACAACCGATTAAACCTGACTCTTCCAAAATTTGCAGGGGTGTTTTTTGTGGAATTTGCAGGGTTTGATAATAAAGCTCGATCGCCTTTTTGAGAATTTCAGAAATATCCTGTTGTGTTTGTTGTTGGATCAAGTTAATTTTGTTAGCGATATCGGCATCAACTTGGGCATTAACTTCCATGATGTTAATCTCTTGCTATGTAAATAATTTACAGTTGATAATCATTTAAGCTGTTTCTAAGGTTAAGTGCTCTCGAATATAGGCCGGTTGTAAGCCTGAAATAATATCGATTTTTGGAACACCTTTTTCGAGGAGTTCTTCTGTAATGGATTGATCAGTCTGGTTATTTTGTATCCAGATTTTTTGCTCTTGAATCTCTAAGTGAAGCACACAGGAATAGATGCGTTGTTGATCATTCCACCCGAGATGGACTAGGAGATAGCGGTCTTTTTTTTCATCGAAAACGGTTTCTACTTCGATGTCGCCACCAATGGGCTTGATTTTCGCTTTCTCGTTGAGCATGTCTTGAACGATTTGACGATAGTGATTTAATTTATCCATTCGACTAACATCTCCTTGATTGGGTCATAAACAATTAGATTAAGTTGATATTGCTTAATTGCAGCTTTTGGTAAGTCTCTCTTAAAGAAGGATTGATAGGCATAAAGGGGAACGGCTAAGAATAAAGTCCGATTCGGTTCGGTCGTCTCTAGTACCAATCGATAATTCAGAAATTGTCCTAGGGCGAGGTGAAAATCTGATAAAGCGGAGTCATTCAGAAAGCTCTTGATTTCCACTGCAATTTTCTGGTTATCTTTTTCTGCACCAAGGACTTGTTCTGCGCCAAGGTCGATTTGTACTTGATCATATTCACCAAATTTTAGGTTTAGAGGATCATGGGTGATTGTCCAGTTTTCTTTGATGAGTGCTGTTTTTACAGCTTCATGAAATTTGTCTTTTGCTGCCATTATCGTGATTCTACTTTTAATTTTACTGTGTATGCCCCCTAGCCCCCATACTGGGGGAACTCTGCCCCCCGACCCCCAACATTGGGGGAGTAAAATCTGGGAAGTCTCCAGGATGGGGATTTAGGGGCAATTTCCGCCCCCTAGCCCCCAGAATGGGGGAACCGGAAAGAGAACCCCAGCATAGGGATTTAGGGGCTTAAATCCAATTCTGTCTGCACTGCCTGTCCAGTTCCTTCGGCATCCTCTGGGGTGACGTAACGCACTTTTGCGTTAATTTCGTCCATCGCTAACCACAGATCGGCCAGAGCTTTTTCTTCTGGCAGTCGTTTTTTCTCGTCGCGGATGTGAGGGATCGCTTTTAATGCGACTTCCCAAGCCTTCATGAATTGGTCATTGGCAAGTAACTCGGTTTTCTTGAGAAATTGGCGCACGGGTTCGATCGCCTTTTCTTCCTGATAAATAGCAATGACGGCATGGAGTCCATCAATCAGGGAGGTGAGGGCAAATTCATTCGCACTGACGGTAAAGGCGCGTTTTTTCAGGCGTTGGGCGGGTTTGAGTAGGTCACATTTTCCACTTTTTGCGGTGATGAGTTTGTGTTGTCCTTTGAGGTCATTAACGTCAAAACCTCCCACGGCGATCGCCAATTTTCTGGCTTCGTCGTAGGGAAATTCACGGGCTTGGAAGATGTCCCAGGCGAGTAAATACCATTGGGTGAGGGGGTCGAGGTAACTGAAATCGTTGTCTCCGGTGAGTTTGGAGAGGCGGTAGGTGGTGACGGCATCGCTAGCCACGGCAAAGGCTTCTTCGGGGGTGATGGGGATGCCTGAACTGTCGAGGACTTGGGGGTGTTTGGAAAATTCGTTGAGGGCGTAACCATACATACTCAGTTCGAGGTCGATCCCGGCGGGTTTGGCGTAGGTGCGGGTTTGGGCGTTGCGGGGGTCGGCGTTGCCTTGCCAGTCGATTTGGTAGTTGCCCATTAGGTAGGCTTCGACTTTGGGGGCTTCTGCTGTGACGCGGTTATAAATCCGGGGGCGTACGTCATCCCACCAAGCGGTTCCATTACTGCCCCCTAAATCCCCCATTCTGGGGGACTTCTGATCTTGCTCCCCCAAACGTTGGGGGCTGGGGGGCATGGCTAGGGGGGCTACTTACCGCTGAATCCGTGCCCCCTAAATCCCCTATTCTGGGGGACTTCTGATCTTGCTTCCCCAAACGTGGGGACTGGGGGGCAGTCTCTTCCCCAATGTTGGGGGTCGGGGGGCTAGGCGGGCAGATCTGGCGCTTACGGCAGACCAAGAGGACGGTACTGGATACGCTATTTTTCTGGGCTTGGTGGAGGTTTTGGGGGTTTTCGGTGCTGACGGCCCAACTGGCGGTAATCTCGAATCCGGCATCGATCAGGGATTTGGCGAGGACGTTCCATGCGCCGCTGTCTTTGTGGTTAAATTGCACGGTCATTACGCCGTCTTCTTTCAGCACGCGGTAATACTCGCTGAATGCCATTTGCATTTTGGCTTCGTAGTCTTGATCTGCGAGTTCTTTAGGGCTGCCTCCCATGTTGCGGAAACGGGAGGGGTTGGCGACGGCTTCGCGGTCTTTGTCGGTGAGTTCGCTGTAATAGAGTTCGGGGAAAATATCGCCTAAAATTCGCTTTTGCCAAACATAGAAAAAGTCGGAGAGTTCGGCGTATTGGATGGTGCTGTAATAGGGCGGATCGGTGACGACGGCATCAAGGCTTTGGTCGGGGAGGTGAAAGAGGCTATCGGCGGAGGCGTTTTCGATGTGAAAGGTTTTTTCGGTGTGAGTTTCGAGGTTGAGGCTAGATGAATTTATTTTTGTGCCGAGTAATTCACAAACTTTTGTGTAATCCCTCGCTGCTTCTTCTTGACACGCTTGCCATAAGTCAGTCGCTCCATTCACTTCGGGATAATTCCACATTAAATTTAAAGCATGTTGTGTAGATGCTTTCTGAATACAAGCTCTTGCTGCGTTATAAATCACTAAGCGGCAATCAGCGTCAACACATCGATCTAAAACTAAAGCGAGGTAAGTGGCGATCGCCTTTGCTTTTTCCTCTCCTAACTCTGCTCTGATTTTCTCCTTTGCCTCATTGATAATCTCTACATAAGTCACCAACGTTAAAAGCTGCCGAGGGTTAAATAAAGAAGCCCAATCTTCCATACCATAGAGCCTTAACCGTGAATCTCTCGTAACTGGTGGTGCTTCCTCTGTGGGAAATAAATCAGGTCTTTGAAATTTCTTTTTACTTATAACCTCTTCAACAATTTCTACTACAGATAAATCCGTAGAATTAGGAGTTCTAAAATCTAAACTTCCTTGTCCTCGCTTAAAAGCAACTGCATATAACTGATGTCCCATTTTTTGTTGACATCCAGCTTGCATGATGAATTCATTTTCAATAATCTCTTCACAATTAAGACACTTGGCAACCCCTCGGCTCATGGTAGAAAAATCATTTGGATCAAAATCACCGTCGGGGGTTTGAATGGTATTGCCCTTGCCTTTTTTGCCCTTAATCAATGCAAAATCAACCCGTTTTTCTGCGGGATTCGGCACAGGTTTAACCGCACACCAATCACTTGTAACTTTCCGTTCTTTTCCTGCTCCAGCATAGTTACTCGTTTTACTTAGCCACCAATTCGGACTCAGGGGCACAGTCGATTGACAGTGAGGACATTGCACCGTGTGCGCCCAGAGATAATTTTGAATCTTTTCGCCCCCGCCCCCTAAATCCCCCATTCTGGGGGACTTGCCATCTTGCTCCGTTGCTTCTCCCCCAATGTTGGGGGTCGGGGGGCTAGATTGGGGGGCTAGGGGGGCTGGGCTACTCGGAAAAAACTCTTTTAACCGTTCCTCCGCCTGTTGCCCGACCCATTGCACCCATTTATCAATATCCCGCTGCAACTCCGCCCCAAACATCAACGGAAACTCAATGGCCGCCTTCATTGTGACCACTGCCACCGGATTCAGATCAGACGCAAACACCCGCAACCCATACCGCGCCGCCTCAAAAGGAATTGACCCACCCCCCGCAAACGCATCCAACACCGCCGGAGTTTTATCCCCCCAGACTTGTTCGCATAGTTCCTGTACCCGCTTCACCCGTTCCGGTGACGGTGGCGTTTTATAAAGACGGGTTCTCTTGTGGCGATCGTCCCGTTCTACCTCATTTTCATTCTTTCGCGCCCGTTCCAACCCAAGGAGATATTCAAACTCCTCCATGGTCACATCCGCAGGCAGTAGCGACCCCAATACCGAAGCCCGACTGAAGGAAAGCGGCTTACGGGAATACCAACGATGTAACCCCTTAAACGGATTGCCCCCATTCTCGAAATACACCTGCTGATTGAGGAGATTCACGGGGAAGATTTTCTCGATAAAGAGTTGTTTACGTTGGGGAGTCGTCATAGGGTGTCGGATTAACGGCGGGTATTTTTATGATATAGCCCCCTAACCCTCATTCTGGGGGAATTTGTCCCCCGACCCCCAGCATTGGGGGAGTAAGATTACCCATCCCACCAGTAGAAAGTCCCCGGTACGGGGATTTAGGGGCTTGTCTTTGCCTCTTAGTAGCCCCCTGACCCCCATTCTGGGGAATTTGCCCCTAACCCCCGATTCGGGGGAACCGGAAAGGCGATCGCTCCTCCAACACACCAGTAGAAAGTCCCCGGTACGGGGATTTAGGGGCTAGGGGCGTTTTAATTCTGCTCGGATGCGCTCTAAAACATCATCTAAATGATTCATGACCTCATCATTACTGAAGCGAATTACTCGGTAACCTAGTATCTCTAGCTTTTCCGTGCGGGCTTGGTCATACTCTTGGCGATCGCGGTGAATCTCGCCATCAATTTCTACGACTAATTTACAACTAGGACAATAAAAATCAAGGATAAATTGTTCAACAGGATGTTGACAGCGGAATTTAAAGCCATCGAGCTTTTTACCTCTGAGCGCTTCCCATAGCTTTGCCTCTGCGGGAGTAAGATTTACTCTAAGGCGACGGGCCGCCGCTTCGATGTATGGAGTTGTGCCGCGTATTCTTCGATATGGCATTGCTGTGTCCTAATGTTTTTTGCCCCCTAGCCCCCATTCTGGGGGGACAAGAGAGAGATGGGTTAGAGGCGATCGCTCTTTGCCCCCACCCCCCGATTCGGGGGAGTAAAATCTGGAAAGTCCCCAGAATGGGGATTTAGGGGCTTTCACTAACCTGAAATAATCTGATTAATTTCCTCAGTATGGGCTTGGTAATAACTCTGCGCTGCCGTAACATCCAACCAAGTCAACATGGGGTAATTCTCTAAAATCTCGCCGATACTTGCCCCTTGATTGAGGAAAGAAATGACCGTCCAAACGGGTACTCTCGTTTGCCGAATCCGGGCGTAGCCACTACAAATACCCTCCGTTTTTTGGATTAGCTTATCCTTGAGTTTTTCCTGTAGTAGTAGGTAGTCCTCGTTATCCAGAGAGTTAATCATGCCCACCAAAAAATCAACCAATTTTGCATTCATGATGATTTCCCCACTGACTAAGCAGAACGTTGCTGGAAATGGAATTCCCAATCTTCCTTTTGGTTAAACTGGGCAGATTCGATCAAGTTATCCACCATTTTTTGTAACCAGACCCGCGCCTCACGACTAGGTAACAACTCTTCTTGCACCTCATTCTGGATCTCCAACAGACGGCGATCGCCCTTGCGATAACAGAAAAACTCTAACCCTAGAGATTCCCCTGTCGCCTCATCCCTTAATAAAATCCCATCACTCTCCAGTTCATCAGCCATTTGAGTTTCCCTAGGTTCAGCCCAGAAAACTGTGAGCAGTTCAGCATCCGACGCATAAAAAATCTTCATGGTAAAAACCGAGTCACAAAATCCTCAGCAGTTAGACACTGAAAATCAGCAATACTTTTAATCAATTGGCGATTGGCTGACACAAAATAATCCGTCCTTCCAAACTTCGCCCCGACATAAATAGAAATATCCTCAGCCGGGATAGTCTGTTGAGTGCAAAGTAATGCAGCTTCCTGTCGCATTTCATTCGTTTCGGCTATGAATAAATGATTAAGATTATGCCAAATCTTTGCCACAATGCCAGCAGCCCAGTCCTTGTTTTTTAGTCTTTTCCCGACTCTTAAAACCTGATCAATTAATTCTTGAGAAATCACAACTTGGATCTCAGGATTACGAGAGTTTTGCTCTAGCCAAATCAGAATTCGATTTTCGGGTGAATGTTGCTCAAGTTGACCAACAATGTAGACATTGGTATCTAAAAAGATCCTCACTGCTATTTATAATTCCCCAAAGCGTTCGATCACCATTTCCCGCTTTACCTCACGAATTAACTCTAGAATTTGCTCACGAGTATGAATTCCGGCTTCTTCAAGGGATTTTTTGATGCTCGGATCAATTTCAGCAAAACTGATACTAGTTGGTTCTTTGAGCATGACCTGTACTTCGACTTCCCCTTCCCAAGGGAACGGAGCGATATCTTGATCTAGTACAAGCTGACCATTTTCGATTTTGCCCTTCACTTTGATGGCGATCGCCATGACCTCACCTCGATAAACCACTAATTATCATCTAACAACACTCTAATCGCTTTTTGAGCTGATCGCCTATGACCATTACTCATCTTGGCAAACCAGTAATGGGCTTCCTCATTACTCATAGCTCGTACCCCTTCTGTAATATTGGCGATCCGTTCCGGCTTACTGAGTCGCTTGAGCGCTTGGAACAGTACCGCGAGATTGACCCCAGAAGTTTCGCTGAGGACATAGGGACTCTGCCGCTTGTAACTGAGGGACTTTGGATCATAATTATTTTGCTTCAGACAGTCATAGACCGCTTGCCGCGCCAAGATGAGAGGGTTACCCTTGAGCTGACCAATTTTCTGCGCCGCTGGACGTTTCTTTTCGCCTGCCTTTTTATAGGCACATTGGAAAAGCTCCAGAGCAAATTCGTTATTTTGGAGTGGGACTACCCGTAATTGAAATTCCTGCATTGTGATTTCCTAAATCTTTGAAGCCCCTAAATCCCCATTCTGGGGACTTTCTACTGGTAGGATGGATAACCTTACTCCCCCAATATTGGGGGTCAGGGGGCTTCAGAATGGGGGCTAGGGGGCTAATCATAACCAACCTTTGCAAATAATCCCAGACGTTCCACCGGATTCCGACTGAGTGCCCCTTTAATTTCCTCTAGGATGCCCCCGGTTGCTGGGATAGGCTTCTCAAACTCTAAACGAATCTTGAGCATGGCATTTCCCTGAATTTCAGGCCCATTAAACAGCATATTTAATGGTGCGGCGAACCCTTGGTAGCCCCGCAAATCCCCTTGATATTCCAGCCTTGTAAATTGACCCTGACTCTGCAAGGTCACACTCTGCTCGATTTGGGGTTTATAGCGAGAGAGAAGGGCGATCGCTGTGCTGAGTTTCCGGTAATCGGCGATCGTATCCACCGTAATTTCCAGAGTCAAAAAAGTCGCTACCTTCGTGTCAGCAATTTGATCTGACAATTCCGTAAATGCCTTATTCGGTGTCCCTTCCTTGGTAATTTCAGTCGGACGTAAAGGTGGAGGAGGTGGTGGTTGTGGAATAACACCGCCAATATTAATGATTTTGCTCTCTTCTCCAGTACCGTCGTTACCGTAATCCGCTATCACTCTAAATTCAGTCGTTTTGGTAATCGTCAACTCTGCATCACCAGACGGCGGATAATCATTGCGAATGAGTTCATTTTCTTTGTACAGCGCAACGGCGATCGCCCCCTTGGCTCGCCAGCGTAAACGCACCGTTTTTTCTGTGTCTCCCCCTGGTAGGAGCTGAGCATCAAACTCAATTACCTTGGGTTCCGGTGGTTGAAGGATCCCCCGACGGTAAATTTCCAGGCGCTCGGAAAACTCAATATTCGGTAATTTATTCCCTCCAGATTGGGGGGTTAGGGGGGCGATAAAGACCTGCTGACCGAATTTGAGATCCCATTGTCCTTGCTCTACCCCAGCGCGGATCGTATCCCGTAGCTTGCTGAGTTCCCCCTCCAAAAACATATTGAGGTTAATATTTTTCGCAAAGGCTTCCCGCATCGCTTTCGCCGTCCAGTTATCAATCCCTGCGGGCCAAACCTTCTGGAGAATGTAAGCCGGCGCAAAGGGAGGTGCATCACCAGCCCTCAGTTTGCTGCAATCCTTGAGAACCTTGAGAATAACCTCCTGTTGATTATTTCTCCCCTTCACAGTGCTGGAATCTTGGGAGGGTAAAGTATAGTGCATCAAACCTCTAGGAGCCTTGACCGGATCTTGGTTGGGGTAAAACAAATGCCGATAAGTATTCGTCAGGGCGACTCGCACGGCGAGATCGAGTTCCCCTTCCCTTGTTTTGAGCTCTTTTTGTTGGGTTTCAGATAATTCTTCTAGGCGGCGAGGACTACTGCGGAGGGTTTTAACAGCAAGATACTCCCGCGTTAAATTCAGGGCACGTTCTAACTCTTGGTCGTTCGCCACCAGAAAAAGTAAGCGATTTTTGAAGATTCGGAATTTTCCGGCCTCCCCGGTATTTTCAAAAATTTGTTCGACTAAGGCTGGGGCCGCATCCGTTGAACTCTGAATTCGAGCTTCATTAAAATCAATCAAGCAGAGGGCAATGCTATCGGCGCGGTCATCCACATCATGGGCACCTTCTGGATCGGCGACACAATCAAAAAATCGGCTCTGGAAGATGCTATCTCGCCGCTGCCGTAATTCATCTTTTGCGACTCCCACACCTACCTGTTCTTTTTCTTGGGCAATGATCTTGTTGATCGATGGCTCTTCCTTAAACTGATAGATGTTGGTGACCGCATCAAAGTCTAAATGCCAAGCAACCGCCAAGAGATTACTCACAGCCCGCTCAACGAAGCCAATTTCCACATAGGGCGTCAGCAAGGATAAATTTAGCTCTGAGCGTCGAATACCCGCCGTAATGCCTTGGGTGAGGGAATGCAGGAAGATGGTTCGAGCGACCCAAGAGGAGAAAGGGGGCTTACCCATATCTCGCCATTCTTGGTCTTGGAATTGGGCATGGGCGGCAGTGCCGGTGTCGTTATAGATATCAGCCTTTACGGCTAGATCCATCAAGGAGCGATCCAGGCGAGACGTGAGTTCTGTGGTCATCTCCGCATGAATCCCAATGGGCAGATGGTGGGGATGAATGAGGCAGATATGTTCGGCTTGATTTTGCCAGAGGTATTGTACAAGTCGTGCAAATAAGCGTAATGCCCCACGGGTGCGCTGAAATTCTGGGATAGAAGCAATTTTTTGGGTTAGAAGATTAAACAACTCAGGGTGAAAGGGATAACTATTGGCGATCGCCTCTCGATAGCTGAGGTCTTTGCAACTATCCGGCAGATCACTGCGGCTAGACCGATAGGCGTCAAAGTAAGCATCAGCAGCTTTTTTCGTGGCGTCCTCACTGACGCTGTCAAACATCCGCTGTTTAACGATGTTGTAAATTTCAACGTCATTACTGGGCCGGAGAATCCTTTCCTGTCGGGCTGAAGCACTCCGTAACTCCCGCTGCAGATCGGCGGTTTCTTCGGCAAAGGTATCAGAACTGGACGCGAGGGAATAAACAAATACTAAGTTATTGCAGGAGGCTGCACAGTCCATCAAAGAAAATAAAAAGGCGACAACTTGTTTAGCGAGGTTGCTGTCGCCGACTCGTTTCGCCTTCGCGGCGCTGAGGTATCGAGCGATTTCATCCAGAATGATCAAGGTGGGTTTATCCTTGATCAGCCTCTCTAGGACTGCTGTGCCAGGGCTAATGCCGGATTCATCCGATCCTTTAAGCAATTGATATCCTTCAACACCCCTAACTTGATAAGCGATCTCTCCCCAAATGGTTTTTGTAGTGATCCCCGTTTCAGGATGGTAAACGCCTTCCTCTGGACTGAGATCACGGCCATCTACAGCCGCCACTTGGATTGAGCCCTCGGGGATTAACTCTAATACTTCACTAAACCGCTCATCATCTCCCAGGAGCGATCGCCCTTGTTTGGCAATGTGCCAGAGGGCAATTTCATCATGGGTTTTACCGCCACCAAAACTGGTTTCTAACCGAACGACTGGAGCGCCGATATTCTTACCTGTGAGGCGACCGAAAACGTCTTGAATCAACTCTCGCAATCCATCAGTAACAAAGGTATTAGTAAAAAACTGTCTTGGATTTTGATAAAGGCTTGGGGCTTTCCCTTCTACGACTAAACGGAGCTTCGCAGCAAACAAATCAAAGGATAAATCACCAGATACAATCTCAGAGCGAGGAACACATGTACTGAAAACTGATGACAACATTAGCGATTGAAGTGGCTTTATAGAGTTTGAGATTGCTGTAATTGTAAACCTGCCTGAACACCCCCGCTACAACCGGTTCAATATTCAAACCAATCCAAATTTACTTCAAGTCGATGTCAGGGCGTTGGCGATCGCCTGGGGGAATTAAGGTCGCGGGTGTTTGA
>NZ_CAWLTV010000043.1:0-17038 GCF_963864045.1 Picosynechococcus sp. NKBG042902
ACAGCGTCGTTTCCCAGTGGGGTCACACTTGGGCTACTTTCCAACCACTAAATCCCGACCACGGGACTGAAACATCGAGTTTTTGCAGATTGCCATTAAGGAGCTGGACTTTCCAACCACTAAATCCCGATCACGGGACTGAAACTTGACCAATGGGGCTGAATTAGTCCTTGCCACTGAGCTTTCCAACCACTAAATCCCGACCACGGGACTGAAACCCGGACACTTCATCGGCGGAGATATCCGACCAAAAACTTTCCAACCACTAAATCCCGACCACGGGACTGAAACATATTTCTTAAAACTTGTTTCGTTTCTTTACCTTATTCTTCCTGGCCTCTACTATCTTTTGGAGTTACTGGGTTTACCGTGACTACATGGAACTCATTAAGGCATATAACGCCAATGAGTCTGAGGCTGAATTCCGCCATCGAATTAACGTAGGCTTTGATGGTACTTGGACATTGATGTCGATGATGACTATGGTTTACTGCATCGGGAAGTTGGAGGACAAAGGTTAAACTGTTTTCTGTTTTGCCTTGGTTAGTTATGCTTCTTTATCCCAGAGTTCCTGGATGCACTTTTGTAGTGGTTCCAGTTCATGCTGGATAGTGTGCCAAAGAATGTCTTCGTCCAAGTAAAAGTACGTGTGGGCAATAATGTTTCTCAGGCCAATGATGTTTCGCCATGGAATATGTGGATACTGATTTCGGATTTGTTCTGGGATTTTCTTGCTGGCTTCTCCAATGATTTGTAGGTTAAGGGTCACTGCATCAAAGATAAGTGAGTGCTTTAAGAATGCTTCTTTTTCCAGACCCTCACTATATTCCTGGATTTTGTCAATGCTTGTTAGAATATCATTGAGGTAAAGCTTAAGGCTCCTAGACATATTTAGCCTCATTCAATACTTGTTCACGAATGATTTCTTTTAAAGACTTTTTGGTTGCTAAGTCAACCGGTTTATTAAATAATTCTTCCAGGAAAAACTTTAAGTCCATGTACAAGCTAAGGGTTGTTTCATTTTGAAATTCAACAACAAAGTCTAAGTCACTGGTCGCTGTGGCTTGATTATGAGCAGTTGACCCAAATAATGCCAGAGTTTTAATACTAAATTTTTCAAAGAGATTGGGATAGTTCCTCAGCGTTTCAAGAACTTGTTCTGATGTTATTACTGAAGAACAGGCTGTCTGTTGTTGAGTCATAGTTAGAGTATGGGTAGTAGCGGATAAAATACAATTACGATTCATGAATGTTAAATTTTAATGCTCCTGGGAACTCAACTTTCCAACCACTAAATCCCGACTACGGGACTGAAACGTCCCACTGTTAGCGATCCATCCTTACAACTGGGTACACTTTTCAACCACTCGCATCTTGCACCAGGGGCAAAGAGATACGCTGCGTCTAGCGCCAGGAGTTCGATTGATGCTTGTAATTTCGTTGGAGGTGATGCTATTCCTGGCATAGCGACAAACTTACCCATCTACCTTTTTGTACTTTTGCTGGGGATGACGGGGATTATCCGGATATTTCATCACCACTAGCCCAGCCTGGATCGCGGGATAGAGATAGTTTTTGCGGAAGGTGGGTTTACGGGTGAGAGAAAAAGATTCCATTAGAGCATTAGTGCTCCAAAATTGGTCATCCATAATGGCAAGGAGTTGTTTTACTTGATCGCTTACTTGATCGGCTTGATCATTTACTTGATCGCCTGGGTTATTTTTTGTTGTTGATAGTGGACTGGAGGATGTCAGGTTTTGGCGCAGGGTTGTATTAATGATATCCAGCATAAAGCAAATGAATGGGGTGCTATTTGATCAGGCTTTCGCTGGGGAGGAGGTAAGAGGCGAATGGTCGAGTGCCCCGATCTACTGAGAGATAATACTGATCTGGTTAATGATTTGGGGGGTAATGGTGAAGGGCGGCTGATAGGACATTAGATGGCCTCGCTGGTGAACGACCCGATGCCCATGGCAAGGATATAGAATACGGGCCTCCTATTTCAATAGGCATTACGACTGAAACGAACAAAATATCTGTTTTGATTACTCACTTTTTTCAAAGTTGTATGGGCGATCGCCAACACATTCAAAAATTTCTGCCATTTTCCGACCCAAGGAAATCAGTTTCCGATAGCAGCGATTTTGCCTCCGCCAGAAAAAACCTCCGGAGGTGTATAAGGTGTGGGGAAATTTCCTTGGTTTGACTAGAGGATAAACGGCAGAGCGTGCTTCTGATTCCGTGGCTAGACAGTCAGAAGTTGATGGCGCTTTGCCCATGGCTAGGTGGCTTATTGCCTGTTGTTTGCTGGCAATTCTCAAGAAACCGGGATTATTCAACAACTATTGCGAATGAAATCTGTTTTGACCTATCCAGATGTTAGCAAAATACCACCCAACCCCCAGCGGATAACCAGCAATTAACCATCAGAGTAAACAGTAATACAAGTTTACTTTTCAGCCTAAGCATCAATAAGAGAAAATTCTCAGCAAAAATTCGCCCCCCCCGAACCAAGACCAGCCCAAGACAATCACAGCTTTTACAGACGAACCATTATGAAGTTGTGTAACAAATAAATCACTTCTATCCGTGCTGTTCAGGGCAATTCCTCTTCATCAGTAGGAGGAATAAATTATGTCTAAACTCAAAATTGTTATTAATCCCGGTAGTAGTGCCACGAAGGTAGCCTATTGCCTAGAGAATGCTTCTACCCAATGTTTTGTGATGTCCCCCTATTGCGCGGCAGTGCCCCCAGACTACCTACGCTCCTCTGGGTGGATGATGGGGTATACCCATGTGGAGAATGCTTGGGTATCCCATGGCGATGCCTGCTATCTTCTGGGTGCCGGTGCCAAGAAGTTTCAGGGTTCTGCGGTGCGCAACAATGACCTGAAATACATCAAGGCTCTGTACAAAATTCTGGGAGTCCTATCCCATATCCAAACTCAGCTTCAGGAATCACCAACCATAGACCTGGGGATTCTGCTGCCCTTGGACGAATATGTCACAAAAGACCACCTAGAGGAGAGTCTCGTTGCTGCCCAGGAGCGGTTTGAATGCTGTGGGCGATTACTTTCATTAGACATCAATGAAATCACCATCTGTCCAGAGGGAGCAGGACTCTTTCTCCAGGGATTACCAAGCAAAATTAATCCCCGGTCAGGACGGGTGGCAGTGTTGGTGATTGGCCATCGCAATGCCTCATGGCTGGTGACCGACAAAGGTTCTCCCCTAGTAGCGGAATCAGTGACCAATAACCTCGGCTTTCGTTGGCTTGTGCAAGAAATGCAGCGTCGCACAGGCCATAAAGATGAAATTACCCTGGCCGAAATGATTTTCACAGGTAAGCATCACGATAGAGCAGTGCACCAGGCCATGGAAAACTGCCTTCCCCTCTACTGGCAACAAATCCAGGACTTTCTGGCAGAACAAAAACCTGTGGACTATGTGGTGTGTGGTGGCGGCGCAGCACTCCTCCTGAAGCAGGAAATTACCAGTCATCTATCAGGAAAGGTGAGTTGGGCTAATCATCTGGTGCGGGGACTGGTGAAATCAGGCATCAAAGACCGGGTGATGGCTTGTCGTTTGGTGGATGGTTACGGACTTTTACACAGCCTATAAACAATAGAAGCAATGAAAAAAATGAGCAAACAACACTTTTTCCGCAGTGAGGCAAATAGTCCCCTGCGGCAGATCCTAGAAGACCTAAAACAGAGCGAGGGTCGGAGCCTGCAAAAAGAACTGGCAGATGCCCTTCTGATTTTGCATTATCCCCGCATCCTGCAAAAACAAGACGCTACACCAGAACAGATTCAGCGTCAGGCGGAACTATCAATCCGGCGACTATCCCAGGAAATCAACCAACTGACCGCCCTGATTAACAGTCTTTCTCCTTCATCCTTGGAAGACTCACAAGCACTGTCACGCTTGGAAAAATTCAGCAGAGACGGAGAAGAGATTGAGGCGGATGGGGCACCCTGTTTTAGCCCCAGATTATTTGCGAAGGACACCTTTTGAGGCATTGACCCATGAATAAACAAGACATCATCACCCAATACCAAACCTCAATGACCAAACTTAACCAAGTCTTGGGGGCTTTGGCCATTGATCTCAACACCGAGGAATTCACCCCAGCCCAGACAGCTTTACTGGAGCAAGTCTGGTATTTCGTGCGCCAGGAAAATAAAACCTACAAACAGGCGATCGCCTTGGTCACCCATCAACCAACACAAACAGTAGTGACACCAGAACTCAGCCATTTCCTGGAACGAGAATCAATGACCTTTGCCAACCAGGTCATAGAAGAGACCCCAGGCATCATTAAGGAACAACAGGCTGTCATACGTCGATATATCATCGACTCCTTCTGGAAACGAATAAATGAGATTGGGTGTTCCGAGGAATTTCAGCGAAGATTTGATGCCGCCCTGTATGGAGACAAAACTTTAGATGTTTCCGATATCTCCATACAGCCAGAAGAATCAGCACTGCTATTGAAGAGCTCCCCACACCTGACGCACCTCTGGAGGTTTTCTTCTGACGGAGGCAAAATCGCCGCTATCGGAGACTGATTTCCTTAGGTCGGAAAATTGAGAGGATTTTTGAATGTGTTGAAACTTTTGAGGGTAAGTTCAGCCAAAGCGGGCGGCGACCATAAGAAAAATTATTACGCCGAGGAGCCTTCTTTATAAATCGCTCTCAGGCGTGAATCGGATTCGTAAAAAAGGCTTGTAGTTGACCATAGATGATTAAGCCAGGGCCGCTACTTTTTGGTTTTTTAGACTGGCAATTCGAGTTGAATGTCATCACGTAAGCCGCGACTTCTATTAGTTCAGGTTCAATTTTTAACCCTTTAGCATCTCGTAACCAGATCAGAACTTCTGCAAGATGCCACAGGTCGCGTTTACCTTGGTATACAGGAATAGGGCCGTTTTCATCAGCCATTGTCAGGTGCTGTCTAATATTCTGGCGACTACATCCGAGAATAGCAGCAATATCTGAAGCCCCGACTAAATCTGGCCCAGCCTCAATCAGTACAGCTCCGGGAATAGCGCTCTCGATATCTTTAATTGCGGACTCAACAGCTAACTCTAAAGATTCAGATTCCCGACTAAAGTCAGCTCCTATAAACCCATTACGGCCAATACCAATCATTGCATCGTCACAGCCAGCCTCAAATAGTGCGTCTAAGTATTGCTCAGGGTTTGTATTGACACCAGGGAGCCTGAAAGATAGCTCAAAGTTATAGTATTTCATGGTTTTAGTCCTTTGTTCATTCCCTATTCTCATCACAACCATCAACCCATTTACGAATATTTCTGGCATGACCTTGAGGATTTTTCGGCGTAGACCAAATCAAATTAGCGCAAAACAGGCGATTGCGACAGCCCTTGTTTTCGGGGCATAGGAGTCTTCCCCAACAATGCCCGCCGCCTATTTCCACTCTCCAGCCGTTAGCTTCTGCGTACTCCAGCGCCGCTTCGATTTCTTTATTGGGATGTCGATTTCGATTCATGTCTTGATTCCAAGATAGGTGCTATTTTTTTACTTGTCAATCGACAAGTGAGCGGTTTTATCGAGCCACGCTATTTTCAGAGGTTACAGAAAAATTAGCTCAAGCCTATCAATGACTGAACTTAAGCAAACGCCTATTACTTCAACCCCTTTACCTCCATTTCGGACAGCAGAGTCAAAATGAAACAGCCTCTAACCCGGTCATTTAGCTTCTAGCAAGAGGCGATCGCCGCCGGGACATCATCGATAATTTCCTCTAAATCCTGCATCGCCCTGATGACTGTGGTGAGGTTGCCCACCGATGCCTTTTCCCACTGGTTTAAAAGGAAACGGCGGGATAGAGCCGCTTCGACTGCATCCTGCCTGAATAAAAGGAGATTCACCCAGCTCTTTGAACTACAATCCCAACGAAAAATCTGGGGTTTTATGGGGTCATTTCGTCAAAAGAAAAGCGACCATAGCATTAAATCTGGTTTTATGGTTTGCCAAACTTCTGGTTAAGAGCATCAATGATTACTTCTGTCATGGTGATGCCGTTTCGTTTAGCCTCTGCCGCCCAATGCTGCCGGAGAGACTTGGGAACCTTCACACAAAGATTCACCATTTTTTCGGTCTCGGTAGACTGATCGGATTGCTGATTATTTTGTTGGTCAGATATCTGGTTATCTGGTTTACTGGTTTGTTTTGCTCTGCCGATGATGTCTCCAAATTTGCCGCTCATTTTCTTAGTACCTCTATAATTTCTTTACCCAGTGCCTCAAAGTCATTCCAAGGGATTCTATCCCTACCAGACATCTGGTTTAGTGGTTTACCAGCTAAAGCCGCTTTTTGAAAAGCAGCACTACGGCGAATCAAGCTTTGAAAAGTAGGGACACCGTTTGCGATTAACTCATTACGCATCGTTTCCCCTTCCTTGCTAGGGTAGGGTGGCACAATGGTTAGTAACGCTCGATATTTTGCATCTCCCACATCATTGGCGATCGCCAGCATGGGTTCTAGGCTCACCACATCCGGGGTCGTTGGCAAGATGAGTAGGTCGCAACCCTTAGCCAATTCTTGAAGGTCATCACTATTTGGGCGTGCTGGAGTATCAATCACGGCAAAGTCATGGCCCGTAATTAAGCGCATCGCCTGTCTTTCATCAGCAACTGTAAAAGGCATCTCTCCCCGCTGGCTCCAATTCAAAGCCGTTCGGTTCGGGTCGCCATCAATCAATATGGTTTTCTGGTTTCGGGCAAGGTAGGCAGCGATATGAATTGCGCTTGTTGATTTGCCTACTCCGCCTTTGTATCCAGTAACAGTAATAATCTGCATTTCTGGTTATCTGGTTTTAAAGACAATTTGATTGTACGTGATTTATAAAAAAATATGCCAAAACCATAAATCTGGCATTCTGTAAATCTGGTTTACTGGTATTCTGTAAACATTAGATCATCAGCAAAATGTAATGTTGTCTCAAAGCTACAGACAAGACACCGTAAAGGATCTAACCTTTTGAGTACTGCATTTTTAGTTCCGTGAGCTGACTGCCGAAAAATGCCTCAAATCTTAGATATTTTAATTAGCGGTGCGTTTCTTTTTGGCGGGATTTACTTCGGCGTTATATTTATCGCATACTGGCATGACGCTTTCACTCGTTATCTCAATCCACAACCAATAATCACTAAATCATCACCAGAGACAATTGTTCCTAATCTAGAGGAAGCAGAAATCGTTAGAGAGATCCGAAAATATATTCACTCACCTTCTCTGCAAAAAATAGTACAGAAATATCTAGGTAAGGAAGTAAGCAATGCAACGCAGGCAGAACTGTTCATGGTATGGGCCAAGATTGAAGATAGATGGGGAGATGAATTTTTCACTCAAATTCGACAAAAAACAGAGCAATATCACAACGACTAATCGCAAGTCCTAAATCATGACAAAAAAACTGGCTCATTTTAAAAACGCATGAAAGTAACTAAATTTTGGTTTTGTTACTTTCACTTACCCAACAAAAACCCATGACACTCGCTCCCCTTTCCCGACCGAAACCACCGAAGCTCACCACCGCTACCACTGATTCAGAAATTCTCCAGCGTTGGGCTACTCAAAAGTCACCCGCTACCCAGAAAACTTATTTCTATATCGTCCGGGGATTCATGGGGGCGATCGCCAAACCATTAAACCAAGTCACCCTTGATGATTTGCTGGACTGGCTCGATTCGCTGGAGGAGCAATCCCAAAATACGAAACGGAATAAGATTGCCGTCATTCGTTCATTGTTTGGGTTCTGCCATGCCACGGGCTATATTCAACTGAATCCTGCCAAACTGCTCAAACAACCGAAGGAAAATGACTGTCGGGTAGCGAGAATTGTCAGCAAGCCCAAGGTTAAGGCCATGGCCATAAATGCTGATACGCTACGGAATGAACTGATCATCAAGACTCTGTACCTGTTGGGGGTTCGGGTGAGTGAGTTGATTAATATCCGCTGGGATGACTTCATCCAAACTGACGACGGGCTGAAATTAAAGGTGATGGGGAAAGGTGACAAGGTGCGGTTTATCGTGGTTCCCACTGGTTTATGGGACGAACTGGAAGCCCTACGGAATGATTCTGCTTATGTTTTCAGCAGTCGCAAGGGAAACAATGGAGGCAAGCTTTCACGGGTTCAGGTTTACCGGGTTATCAGGGCTATGGGCGATCGCGTTGGGGTTAAGGTTTCCCCCCACTATCTCCGCCATAGTCACGCGACACACTCCCTTAAGAACGGGTGCGATTTGCATTTACTCAGTGAATCCCTTGGGCATGGCAACATTGCAATCACTTCCAGATACCTCCACACAACCGGGAACGATGGTAGTGCTAATTATTTGAGTCTGTGAGGCGATCGCCTTTGTCGGTTTAAAATTTGTCTAAGAGTATGACAAAAAAGTAAACGGGTATGCCTAAACGGACAAAACAGGCAAAAAATTATAACCATTTGGAGGATCACGCCTCCCGGAAGTGTCAAGAATTTTGCAGCAATCGCCAGTCCTGAGAATTTCCGGGAACCGCCCCATAAACCTTAGGCAAATCCCAAAGTATTGCCGCCGCCATGGTCAAAGCCAGTGAACTCGATGAAAACAGCGAAGAAACTCTACCTAAAACCCGTCTCCCTTATCTTCGATTCCGAGAATGGCACAATCCCAGAGGCAACCGTTTACCGAACTACCCAAGAAGCCTATGCAAAAAACTATGCCTACCATTCGTGATTGGCTTTGGCACTACCGCTAATGCCCGTCAATTCGTTGAAAACTGCCAAGACATCACGGGGATTCCCGCCACCTATATCCAAGCCACACCGGATTTATAGAAGACTGAATCTATTTAATGGAAAGTATTTAGCCATGAACCCTTCAATTCTTGAAAAATATAATGCCTTACCTCCAGGAATAAAAAAGCAAGTCGAAGACTTTATCGAGTTCCTTGCTCAAAAGTATCTCAAAAATTCTCAGCCACCAGTTAACCAAACAGAGAAAAAGTACGGTTATGGTAGTTTAGCCGGAAAATTGGTGGTTCCCGACGATTTTGACGAACCCCTAGAAGAGTTGGCGGAGTATATGTAAATGTACCTGCTTGATACCCATATTTTGCTCTGGTATTTAGCCGCCGATAAAAGGCTAAGTCCTGAGATTAAAGTGATTCTCGATCAGAGAGAAAATCTAAATTTAAGTATCGCTAGTCTCTGGGAAATAGCGATTAAGTTCAATATTGGTAAACTGCCAGCAGACTCCAATTATCACGACATTTTAGAGCAAATAGATTTTCTGAGGGTCAATACTTTAAATCTGAGTCGAGATGATCTAATTCAATATCGGAACCTACCCCTAAACCGTGACCACCGCGATCCCTTTGATCGAATTCTCATTGCCCAAGCAATTAATCATTCCCTAACTTTGGTAACTGCTGACTCCAAATTTAGAACCTATGACCTCGAAGATTTAAAGCTCTATTCCGGATGAAACTCCCTCAATCAGGGTATCGGCTCTACTGGTCTATTTCTATTTTTTCGTACCTTACGATCTCGTTACTGATTTATTGATTTTGACCGCTTGCACAAAATAATTTACATACCCGTACTTTCGCGCTACCCTAATTCCTACATTCCGCAGGTTAAAAAAATTGGAAAACGGATCCTGGAGGCAAGGTCATGGTTATTGATCTTCTTCATTTTTTTGAGCATCAAAATCATTAGAAGCAGTAGAGGTTATGCGATCGCCCCCGTCCGTCCCCGGAATTCAAATTTATCTTGTCCCTTATCTTGGACTCTCATAAAAACATAAAAAAACGCCGCCTTTGGGGGGAGATGCTTGAATTTTCGAGCAATCTTTACGGCTTTGCTTTCATCAGGATATCTTCTGAATAGAGGATTGAGACGATACTTTTTATAATCGATGCTTGCTGTTTAAGTGCGTTCTCTTGTCCAGTTAGTTGAATTTTAATTATTGGCAATGATATGTATATCAACTTGGGGTAATGCTCTCATTAGCTGCTGTACAATAGAGCCTTTGAATAATAATTGAAATCGGGAGCGATGAGTTTCCCCTAAAACAATTTGAGTAATACGTTCTTGGGTTGCGATTTTGACGATTGTGGTAACAATATTCGGTGATTCTATCCTTAATAATTCCCCTGTAAATTCTTGACATAATCGTTTGCATGTCTCGATATGTAATGCTTCTGATTTTGATAAAAATTTACCCGCAGGTGCTACAAATAACACAAACAATTGTCCATTCATATGATTGGCAATTCGAGCGCCCCGGCGTAAAAGCTGAATAGAATTTGGGTAAGTTGAAATACATACTAAAACCCGTTCTCGAATATTGTAATGGAGATTTTTAGTTTCAGAAATGGATTCTTCTTCAATGTTATCGGCAATTTCACGTAGCGCTAATTCTCTTAAAGCAATTAAATTACTGCGACGAAAAAAATTTTGTAGAGCTTGATCAATTTTTTCAGGCGCATAAATTTTTCCTTCCTGAAGTCGTTCTTGTAATGTTTCTGGGGTTACATCAACTACAACAATTTCATCAGCATCATCAATGATTCGGTCGGGAATGCGTTCTCTTACTACAACCCCAGAAATGCGATATACGAGATCATTTAAGCTTTCTAGATGCTGAATATTAACCGTTGAATAGACATCGATTCCGGCATTTAGAATTTTTTCAACATCTTGATAACGTTTTTCTTGTTTAGAGCCGGGTATATTCGTGTGGGCTAGTTCATCTATCAGGACTAACTGGGGCGATCGCCTTAAGATTTCCTCGGTATCCATTTCTTGCAATAAAACATTTCGACAATAAACTTGTTTACGAGGAATTAGCTCTAAGCCTTCTGCTTTCAGGGTTGTTTCCTCCCGCCCATGGGCTTCTAATAAGCCAATAACCACATCAACACCATCTTGCTTAAGGGCATGTCCTTCTTCGAGCATTCGGTATGTTTTACCAACTCCAGGGGCCATGCCAATAAAAATTTTGTGTTTGCCTCGACGGGGGAGTATTTGGTAGTTAGTAGCGGCGATCGCAGTAGGATTGTACATCTAAAAGAGCAAGAGGATAGTCAGAGAATATACAGGCTAGAAAGTTCCTGTTTTCAAAGCTTTAGAGCTGATCAAGGGCCAAATTAAGGGTGACTGTGTTGACAGCAGGTTCACCAAAAATTCCTAAGAATTGTCCTTCGGTATTCTGTTCAATTAAGATTTCTAAGTCATCAGGGGAAAGATTACGAGCGGCGGCAATCCGGTCGATTTGAGCGATCGCACTAGTAGGAGAAATGTGGTGGGGGTCGAGGCCAGAGCCAGAACTGTAGAGCAGGTCAGCAGTCGGCTCAAGATCGGCAGCCCGCAGGATTTCGGCTCTTTCCTTAACCAATGCCAACAGGTCAGGATTACTGGGAGCTAGGTTCGTCGCTCCGGATAGTCCGGTAGGGGCGGCATCTTCGCCGATACTGTAATTGACTGCGCTAGGGCGACCCCAGAAATAGTCTTCGCTATTAAAGGCTTGACCGATGAGGCTAGAGCCAATGACTTGCCCTTGGTTATTCACAATTAGACTGCCGTTGGCTTGGATTGGAAAAAGGCCCTGACCGATCATGAAAATCAGCAAAGGGTAAATCAAAGCAGTAAGTAACCAAAGAAAGACTGTAGTACGAATGCTGGTGGCAATCTCTTGAATCATGATTTTTAAGGGGATTGAGGTTGATAAAGAAAGGGTTGGAAAGTTAATCAGCAGAATTTTTGTTTTTTTCGGGATGTCGGCGACGGTGGCGATCGCGAATTCTGTCTAGTTCTGCTTGGCGGATTTGGCGATTCATTCGAGCGAGTCGAATCTGTTCGCGGATCTGATTAATGAGTCTTTTTAGCATGATCAAAATTTCTCCGGTTTCAGAATAACGGTAGTGAGATAGGCGGCAAGACCAATGACCACCAGACCGAGAAGACCGAGGGCGTAGGCATTCCCCCGACTGAGGCTACCAGTTGCGGCATAGAGGGCAGGGGCGATCGCCAAGTTTAAGCACAGAGCCATAAACAGCCCCAAAGCAAACCGGGTGCGGCGTTGTAGTAGGTGCTCTAGCCAGTCATTACAAATTTCAAAGGGGCGTAGGGTAAATCTATTCATCAGCAGATCTCCAAGTGTATTTTTAGGAGTGGTGGAACGGTTATCGCTAAAGGACATCGTCAAAACGAGGACGAGCCTTCAAATTAGTGGTGGCGCGCTCTAGGTTCATGTCAGCAGGTTGATAGGTCGGATCGAGTCCCAAGGCAGCTCGGTAAAGTTTGAGGGCTTCTAGGCGATCGCCCAAATATTCAGTAATCAAACCCAATAAAGTAAGAGACTCTGGCCGTTCCGGAGCCTGCTTCATCGCTTCACCAATAAGCTTGCGGGCTTGGTCAAAGTCTTTTTGTCGAGCACACTGGCGGGCTAGTTCGATCAGCTCATTAAAGTCATCTGTGAGTACTCCAGCAGCAGGAGAACGATTCAAGGCTTCAGCAACGACGGTGCGAATATGATCAGGCTCAAAGGGACGTTGGAAATAATCATGGGGTTCATGAATGAAATCCACCGCCCCCTGTTTCATAGCATCAACAGCCTCTTCCAAGCTGCAATGGTCACAAATCATCACCACGCGGATGCTGGGATAAAGCGAGAGTAGTTTTCCTAAGCACCCGCCTTCAACTTGTTGAGCAATGGCGAAATCTAAAATTACTAGATCAATAGCCTGATGTTGTAACTGCTCAAAAGCAGCTTCCCAATTCGCTGCCCCACAAATGCGGTAGCCTTCCGGTTGCAGAAAATTCGTCAATATTAGTCGGGTTGCTTTCTCGTGGTAAACGATCAAAATAGTCGCCGAGGTCATAGCACTTTCCATCGGGGTAAGCTCCGCTGAAGATATTTCAGATTTACTAGACGCTTGAACATTCGAAGATTCGGACATTAACGGTATATGAAGAAAAAAGACCATGATGTAGAGCCCTTTAGGCCAAACCAACTCTGCCAACAACAACATCGATAAGCTTGATGGCGATAAAGGGCGCGATGACTCCACCCAGACCAAAAATCAGCATGTTGCGCTGCAGTAGTTGGTTAGCTGTCAAAGGACGAAACTTCACTCCTTTTAAAGCCAAAGGAATCAGAGCTGGAATAATTAGAGCGTTGTAGATGAGAGCAGACAGAACAGCCGATTGAGGGCTATTCAGCCCCATAATGTTGAGGGCGCCGATGCCCGCCGCTGCAAACATCGCTGGGATAATGGCAAAGTATTTAGCAATATCATTGGCAATGGAAAAAGTGGTCAACGCGCCGCGCGTAATCAGCAATTGCTTACCAATCGTGACTAGGTCAATTAGCTTGGTGGGGTCAGAGTCAAGATCGACCATGTTTGCGGCTTCTTTAGCAGCTTGGGTGCCGGAATTCATTGCCAAACCAACGTTTGCTTGGGCTAAAGCTGGGGCATCGTTGGTGCCATCCCCTGTCATGGCCACCAGTTTGCCTTGTGCCTGTTCCGCCTGAATGACCTGAATTTTATCCTCAGGGGTAGCCTCAGCAACAAAGTCATCGACACCAGCTTCACGGGCAATCACTTCAGCGGTAATACGGTTATCCCCTGTCAACATGACGGTACGAACTCCCATCCGTCGCAGTTGGTCAAACCGTTCATGAATGCCGGATTTGATGATGTCTTTTAGGTAAATTACCCCATAAATTTCATCATCTTGACAGAGGGCAAGGGGTGTACCACCTAAGCGAGAAACCCTCTCAAAAGCTTGATCTAGAGTTTCAGGGACTGTACCACCACGGGATCTTACAAAGCCGCGAATTGCATCCACCGCTCCTTTGCGAATTTCGCCACCATCGGTTAAATTTATGCCGCTCATGCGGGTACGGGCAGAGAAGTCTACTGCTTCCGCCGCATCTTTGTCGAAAGCGATCGCGGCTCCTTGCTGCTGCGCTAATCGCACAATGGACTTTCCTTCAGGGGTGGTGTCAAAGATACTGGCAGCCAGCGCCACCGCTGCGACTTTCTCTAAACTATGACCATTCAAAGGAATAAATTCCTCGGCCAGACGATTACCTAGGGTAATGGTGCCAGTTTTATCTAACACCAGAGTATTGATGTCGCCGCAGGCTTCCACCGCTCGACCAGAAGTCGCCACGACATTAAACTGTGCGACGCGGTCCATCCCGGCAATGCCGATCGCGCTCAGTAGTCCACCAATCGTAGTGGGAATCAACGCCACCAGCAGCGCGATCAAAATGGCTACGCTGACGGGACTGCCAATATAGGCGGCTGGAGTCGGTAGAGTGGCGACGACAATTAAAAATACCAGGGTCAGCACCGCTAGTAGTACCGTCAGGGCAATTTCGTTTGGGGTTTTACTGCGTTCGGCTCCTTCGACTAAGGCAATCATGCGATCAATGAAGCCTTTACCTGGGTCGGCGGTTACTTGAATGATCAGCTCATCGGAAATAATTTTGGTGCCACCCGTGACGGAACTGGCTACCTCTGAACCTGCTTCTTTTAACACTGGAGCAGATTCCCCAGTAATTGCTGATTCATCCACGGAGGCAACGCCGTCGAGCACTTCGCCATCGGCGGGGATAATATCGCCTGCGATGACTTTGATGCGATCGCCCCGGCTCAAACTGGCGGAATAAACCTCCTCAATGGAGCCATTAGCTAAAATTTTGCGAGCAGTTGTCTCTGACTTCGTAGAGCGCAGCGCATCCGCCTGAGCCTTACCACGACCTTCGGCCACTGCTTCAGCGAAGTTAGCAAAAACAACTGTAAAGAACAGGATGATGGCAATTAAACCATTAAACAAAACTGAGTTGTCCGGCACAGGGCCAAAGAGATTTGGGTTGAAAGTCAGCAAAATCGTGATGATCGTGCCCACCCACACCACAAACATGACAGGGTTTTTGATCATCACCCGTGGATCAAGTTTGTAAAACGCTTCTTTAAATGCCCGCTGGTAAAGACCTGACATATCGACTTTCGGGGTGTGTCGTCGCCCCTCGCGGGGTCCACCGGGTTGATGGCGGGGTTGTGTGGAACTGGTCATGGCTAGTAATGAGTTAAAAAACTAAAGATTAACGGTGTTCAGCGAATCAATTGCTCGTTAAGGGTTAGAGCCCAGCCGTAACTTCAGCGGCGGCTTTGGCGATCGCAAACCCTTCCGCAATCGGTCCCAATGCCAGCACCGGCAAGAAAGTTAATGCTCCAAGAATGAGGATGGTGCCTGCGGTCACGCCCGTGAATAAAAAGCTGTCAGTGTAAAGAGTGCCGGCTGTTTCTGGGACTGATTGTTTCTGGGCCATGCTGTCGGCCAGATAAATCAGGGCAATGATGGGCACATAACGACCAACGATTAACGAAAAGCTCGTGCTCAGATTCCACCAGAGAGTGTTATCTCCCAAGCCTTCAAAGCCGGAACCATTATTCGCAGCAGCAGAAGCATACTCATAAATCACTTGGGAAACGCCATGAAAGCCAGGGTTACTGATGCCTGCCAAAGCTTCAGGAAAAGCCAGGGTAACCGCGCCGGGAATCAAAATGGCGATCGGGTGAGCCAGTAGGATGATGCTAGAAAGGACAATTTCCCGTTTCTCGATTTTGCGGCTGAGAAATTCTGGGGTGCGTCCAACCATTAACCCGGTCAGGAAAACAGTCAAAATCAAGAAAACGAATAGGTAGGCGGTACCTGTACCCTGTCCCCCCCAAATAATTTGCAGAAATATATCCGAGAGGGTGGCAAACCCACCAGGGGGCATCAAAGAGTCATGCATCCCGTTGACCGCCCCACACATAGTTCCGGTCGTAGACACTGCCCAGAGTGCAGTAAGTGCCCAGCCAAAGCGTACTTCTTTACCTTCTAAGTTGGGAACTTGTTCACCCAGAATGTTGTTCACCAGCGGATTACCGACATACTCACCGTAAGCAGTGATGCCCACCATAAGAACATAAAAGATAAAGACCATGCCAAAAATCAGCCAGCCCTGACGGGGTTTAAGCGCCATAATGCCGTAGGTCAAAATCAGTCCTGCTGGAATGATCAGCATGATAATGTTAGTAAATAGATTTACGAAGTTATTGGGATTTTCGTAGGGGTGGGCCGAGTTGATCCCAAAAAAGCCGCCGCCATTTTCACCTAATTCTTTAATGATTTCAAAGTGGGCGACGGGGCCCCGGGCAATGTATTGAGTTGCACCTTCTAAGGTTTGGGCAACGGCTGGCCCGGCGAATGTCTCCGGTACACCAGCAATTACTAGGACGATCGCCCCCACAATCGAAATCGGCAGTAAAATCCGTGTGATTGATAAAGTCAAATCAACATAAAAATTACCGAGGGCATTTCCCGTCAAACCCCGAATAAAGGCGATCGCCACTGCAATCCCCGTTGCTGCTGAGGTAAACATTAAAAAACCCAGTGCCCCTACCTGGGAAAAGTAGCTGTAGGTGGTTTCACCGGAGTAATGTTGCTGATTTGTATTGGTGACCTAAGTACAGGACAAAAGTTGTATGAGGTGAAACTCTGGCTCAAGTAGAGATTGGGGAGAAGCGGTAAAAAAGCGACGCAATAAGTCAAAGCCATAGCGAAACAAACTCCGAGCTCGACGGCCATGGGCCTTGATGATACGAATCGGCTTTTGGATATGTCGCCATAAACCCGCTTTCATCGCCCAAACAAAGCCAATGGCCAACAGAGCCAGCAGCTTCGACAAACGCACCTTATCGGTAAAATGGGTCGATTCCAAGCAAAAGCCACGGGTCTTAAGAGCTCCAAACAGGGTTTCAATTCCCCAGCGACGACGGTAATCTGCTAAAGCATTTTGAGGGTCATGGGTGGTGATGATAATCAGAAACTCATCCTCATTGTTACTAGCTCTTCGTTTCGAGTCGAGACGAGTGCCCATGACATAGACTTGACGACTCCACCTCCACCATTTTCCTGGCAGCATTCTTGTCTCACCTGTTTCGCTCCTTATCTTTTCTA
>NZ_CAWLTV010000044.1:0-18785 GCF_963864045.1 Picosynechococcus sp. NKBG042902
GATCTACTCTCAGCGGGGTAAAAGAGTGTTGTTAATTACGGCTGTTTATTTGTTTGGAAGGGTGGATCTCCCCAACTTTCTTGTTGTGAAGGAGAGGGCGTAAGAATATCAAACTCTAGTTGTAAGTAGCTAAAGGGTGGGATCCCCCCCAACCCCCCTTGAGAAAGGGGGGGAGCATGTCGTTTCCGTCCCCTTGCGGGGAGTTGGGTTGGAAAGGCATTCCCCGCCGAAACTTCTGGAGAGGTAGAACTTCGCTTGTTTCCGTCCCCTTGCGGGGAGTTGGGTTGGAAAGGCGGTAGAAAAATATATTCAAGGGGAATTGGCCTGGGATGGCGTTTCCGTCCCCTTGCGGGGAGTTGGGTTGGAAAGATGGCCAATTTTACTTGAATAAAGAGGCCGTAATAGTAGGTGCGTTTCCGTCCCCTTGCGGGGAGTTGGGTTGGAAAGAGACCCATTTTGAAACCTTTGCTGTGACTGCCTTTGAACCCTGCGGATCTCCATAGGGGTCAAAACAGCCGAAAAAGCAGACCAAAACCAATGGAAATTACTCATTTTCGACGCCTGAAACCCTTACTGGGCAAGGCATCTCCATAGGTCAACGTAATAATGCGGCTTTCAAGGTTCGGGCGACCTGTGGAGATCGCGCTTTTAATACGCAAAATCTTAGCAATAGATTTCCAAACCTGACAAACTTTTTACGGACATCTTTAGATAATGTAATAATTTGGCGGCGGTTCCGGCTTAGGACTGCCAATAGTCAAAATTCTCGAAAAAGCATCCTGAGTGATCCAATATAAGCGCACATTATCCTCCTGCTCATTAACCAGCTTTTGCAATGCCTTGTGTAAATTGCGCATTTCTGACAAAGACAAAAAACACTCAAACACACTGTATTGCACCCGTCGCCCGTAACCTTCCAAACAATTGGCTAACTTAGTGCGGCGTTTGTTATTTGGAATATCGTAAACCACTAAAACCAGCATTATCCTAGCCTTTGATAAGGTTCATAGGGTGTTTGGTTGATCAACGCCTGTTTATAGCGCTCAACCTGTAACTGGATCACCCGCCGATAGGACACAGGCTCAGCCACATCAGGGTGGGCAACCTCCAAAGAAAGGCGCTTCTCAAACTGCTGCAAAAAAGGCCGCCGCGCCACATCACTGAGATAAATGCCCCCCGCCTCATTGGGCCAAGTAAAATCCGTCGGCTTCACAAACTTTTGGTTAATCAAACGGATCACCAAACTATCCACAATCGGCGAACGAAATTCCTCCATCAGATCAAATGCCAGAAACGTCTTTTTCTTCTCTGACCCGTGCAAATGCCCCAAATACGGATTTAACCCCGCCGCCAAAATAAAACTCAGCACATGGTTAAACAACAACGTATAACCAAAGCTCAAGAGAGAATTGACCGGATCCTTCGGCGGCCGCCGATTGCGCCCCGTAAACGAAAACCCCTCATTGACGATTAACTGCCCCAACCCTTGGAAATACCGCGCCGCCCCAGCCCCCTCGTGGCCCCGCAACTGCTCAAGGGACTCCGCCGCCGCCACCGCATCCACATCTTCTAACAGAGCCTCAATGATCCGACTGACTTGATCACTTTTGCGCTTACGGTTCAGCCGCAATAACAACAGCCGTGAGTTCATTAGCTTCGCCCCCACGATCGCCCGCGCCACTTCCTGGGTAAAATGTGCCTCCCCCTGGCGCTGATACTGCAACAGCTCCGTGCGGATATCATCATGTTCGACGCTCCAGAGATGGCCCCGATAGTCGCCGAACTGGGAGAAAAACAACACCGGGATCTGCCGCTCCAAACATTCCGTAATCACCGTTGTGGTCAGTTGGATATTGCCAAAGACCAAAACCTGGGTCACCTCCCGCACTGGCATCTCAAACAGATGTTCCGGCGGTGTTTTTACACAAAAACGTCCCTGTTCTTTTTTGACTGTGGTGCCCTGCTGCACTAGATATAACGTAGACATACCCGCTTTCCAAATGGCCTCCTGAGAAATAATTTGTACCCGCTCCTTTTGGCGCACCTCGTAACCTAAAACCACAAATAACGGTGGCGGAATGGGCTGCTGAGACCCCTGGAGGGCCGCTACCATTGCCCGCTGCATTTGGGTCGGGGCCGCCCTAGACTGCTCTGCATGGACGACCCGCAGATTCGTGGCGGTTTGCGGTTGGGGTAAGGGTGTCTTGCTGCGGGGGGGTGATTGGGCTGGGACAACAAGATCCCCCACGAAAATATGCCCTAAAAACTTAAAACCCTTCTGAAAATTAGTGATCCGCGTTTTGCTCATGTTGAGCTGGAGACCGATCTCGGCCATCTGCTGCGCCACTTCGGGCAAGATTTTCTGCACCTGTCGCTCCCGTTGCCCCAGGATCACAAAATCGTCTGCATAACGGACTAACTTTAGAGGGGTGCGCAACAGCGCTTCATCAAAATCATCGAGATAAACATTCGCCAAAATCGGCGCAATCACCGCCCCTTGGGGGATGCCCGCCTGGGGGAGAATTAGCCCAGACTGGGTAACCACCCCCACCGCAATCCACTGCTGTACCAACTGCAAAACAAGATCACAAAATGACGGATCCTGGCCTGGGAGCCGCTCTGCTACCTCCGCCAACAGTCGCCTGTGGCCAATGTGGTCAAAATAGTCAAAAATATCGGCCTCCATGACCCAGCGATAACCCCGGCGGGAAAAAGCATGGATCTGATCCACCGCCATGCGATGGGAACGCCCTGGCCGATAGGCGAAACTACAGACCTCGAACTCCGGCTCCAGGATTGGGTAAAGCACATTCAAGAGGGCCTGTTGGACAATGCGGTCTGCCACGGCCGGGATGCGCAACTCTCGCCATTGGTGCGATCGCTTGGGGATAAAGACCTGCTTGAGGGGTAAGGGGCAATAGGTACCGGTTTTAACCCCCCGCCGTAAATGATCCAAGTGCCCTTGGAGATGATCGGAAAAGGCAAGGATACTTTGGCCATCAATCCCCGCACAGCCGTGATTCGCCGCAACCTTTTGCCAAGCCGCCATAAAATTTGCTTCACTGACAAACTGATCTACTGTGCGCTGGGCCATCGCGGTTTCCCCATGCGAGTTGCTTGATTGCTCATCATCCAAAAAAATATGAAGAGGGGTCTTCATTATGATGGCACAATAAAAACCAAGATTGCAAAACAACACAACGAAAGGTAATCAGAGGAAACAACAAATGATGCAGCCCAAACAACTGATCCTCGGTGTCGCTACCCTTGGACTTTTGGCGATCGCCACCCTACCCGCCAGCGCCAACCGCCGCCATCACCTCGACGTACACCGCTATTGCAAGCGGATCTTTGCCCAGGGGAATGTCTGGAATGGTCGGCAATATACCAGGGATGGCTGGCACCGCTATAACCGACGCAGAAACACCCATGAATGCGGTTTTACCTATCGCAACCTAGGGGAAACAGAGACGGGGGGCGAGATCGGTGGTGGCTTTGGGATCTTTAATATCGGGATTGGTGCTAGTGGCAATCGCTCTACCACGAATACCAATGTTGGTCGCGAACAGACCACCTACGAAGCTGTGTGGATCGATAAAGCCTGTCGTGAACAAAACAGCAATCCTCGTGCTTGGGCAGAACAGCAGGGCAGCGTTGTGTGGTGTGTGCTTCCTTGACCTCAGTGATTGCTAAAAATCTCTTAGTCCCTCAATTTGGGGGATTTAAGAGGCTAGCTCATTATTTTTAGACCTTTTCCTATGTAAGTCTCCATGCACCCATGGTTCCTCTAGGAACACCAGAGAGCCGCATCAATGCTTTCTCTACGAATTGTTAAATTTACGAGAACTCAACCAAAGTGTTTCTATAGCATTGGTAGAAGCATTCAACTTCTCAGTCAAAAATTGTCCAATTACTTTAAAAATCCGCCTTTTTCTATTTGCCAATTTAGTGATGATATCAGCCTTGGATCAAGGGTGATTGTTCATTCACCCTAAATATTTCCTGCCCCCAGGGAGACCTCGGCTAAAAGCCAACGACCCATGCTAAATCTTCAGAAGACTCTGGCTCTAGGCTTTTTCTTTTTAAGCAGTGCTACTTTATGACTTATTACCTTGTTTTAATCGAAACTTCCGGCAACCAACAGTTTATTTTTTCGACCAACAAGCTGCGAGAAAATATTGGTGCTTCTGAATTGACCTATCGGGCTGGAACCCAATTGATCTTAGAGACGGTAGGTACATTAACCAAAACTCCGTCTTGGCAAGTTTGGCAAGATCCAGAACGATTACGGATACTACTACGGGACGATAAAAATAGGCCCATTAAGGATAAAAATAGGCCCATTGAGTTTCAGCAAGATGGGAAGCATCAAATTGAAATTTTAACGGCAGCTTCTGGTAAAGCGTTATTGCTCACGAAAACAAAAGATACGGCCCAAGCGGTCATTCAAGCGGTGACGAAAAAAGCAATCCTAGAAGCGCCAGGGCTAGACATCATGGGCGTTTATGAAGTGATTGAGGATTGGGAGACCAACCCAGAAGCTCTCTCAAAGGCGATCGCCCAGGTGCATAAAACCTATGAGAAAGTCCGTGCTGAACGCGCCACCTCACCCCAAAGTCGTTTTCTCCGGTTACCGATTATGGCGGACTGTGCGGTGAGTGAATTGCCAGCATCAGTCTTTAAACCAAAACCCGGTAATAGTGACGAAAGGGAAAGGCTGTCATCGGTAAGTGACCAGAAGCGGGAAACGGCTCCTAAAGCTCAGGAAAGATTACAGGCGATCGCCAAACCCCACAAACTATTTCAGGATCTCGACAAATTAGAGAAACAATTTGAAGAGGATCTATCTTGGATTGCGATTGTCCATGCCGATGGCAATGGCTTAGGACAAATCTTTCTGAATTTTCAAAAGTATATTAGTGAGCCGGATAATCGCACCTATGCCAATGAATTTCGTCGCTTTTCCCTTGCCCTCGATGACTGTACAGAAGCAGCTTTTCGAGAAGCATTAAAGGTTTTTGAAAAAGATAATAAAAAGAACGATTTTTTACCGATTGTGCCACTAATTGTCGGTGGGGACGATCTCACAGTGATTTGTCATGGTCAGTATGCCCTCGAATTCACGCGGGTTTTCCTCCAGGAGTTTGAAATACAAACCGCAAAGCATAAGGATATTAGGAATATTGCCAGTAAAGCTTTTGGGGTGAAAAAGCTGTCAGCCTGTGCGGGGATTGCGGTGATTAAACCCCATTTCCCATTCTCCGTGGCTTACCATCTCGCTGAAAGACTGATCAAATCAGCTAAAACCGTCAAAGAAACCGTTAAGTGTATTCCCACTAAGCAGATAGAAGAAAATACACCTTTTCCCTGCTCTGCCATTGATTTTCATATTCTCTACGACAGTAGCGGCGCAGACTTTGACGAGATTCGCGATCGCCTCCAACCAGAGGAAAACACACTGCTGCACAACCGCCCCTATGTGGTGAGTCACAGTTTGGAAGGAGCCAAAGAACCCGGAAAAGTTTGGGCCGACCGTCATGACTGGTCGAAATTAGCCACCCGCATTCAAGCACTCAAGGATGGGGATCTTGCCAGGAGTCAAGGCAGTAATATTCGCACCGCTCTACATATCGGCCAAGCGGCTGCCGATGCGCAATATCGCCTGATCAAACAACGATATAACAGCCTCAATAGCTTTAAGGAATCTGAAAACTCTTTATTCCATACAGATGAAGCAAACAAGTATCGAACTTCTTTTCTCGATGCCCTCGATGCGATGGACTTTCTTAAAAATGATCAAGACAAAAATAATACGGAGGACGCAGAATAATGCCACAGTTACCAGCCGAGCATAAATTTACGCTGCAAATCACAATGACCAGTGACTGGCATGTGGGTTCTGGTTCCGGTCGGGGTGAAATTGATAGTGCAGTTCAACGGGATCACGATAATTTGCCCTATATTCCCGCCAAAACCTTAACGGGTATCCTCCGGGATGGCTGCGAACAGGTGGCGATCGCCCTTGATGATGGCGAGACGAAAGGAAAATGGCACAAGTGGATTGATTTTATCTTTGGTGATCAACCTGCCCTTGCTGAAGGTGCAGTTGAACCCAAACCCGCCCCAGCGCTCGTGTCGATTGGCTCTGGCTACCTAGACTTTACCCTTCGAGAAGCCCTAAAACAAAGAAAAAACTCCAAGGGGCGATCGCCTTCATTAAACCCGGTGTTTCCATTGATCCAGAAACTGGCTCTGCAAGACCTGATTTTCTGAGATTTGAAGAATTAGTTAGGGTCGGAGCAAAGTTGAATGCCGAAGGTTACTTGAATTTTGCTGAGTATGAGACCCTAGATCAGACAACCCAAGAAACAGTCTATGCATTATTGGTGGCAGGCGCGAAGTTCGTTGAACGGCTCGGCGGTAAACGACGACGGGGCAATGGTAACTGTCAGTTCGTTCTCAAAGCTGAGGGAGATAATACCAATGAAAATGATTGGATTAATTGGTTAAAAGATAATTACCCATCAAGACCGGAACCACCGCAGTTAGAACCTCTCCCATTAGATAAACCTAATCTAAATCCTGATGCCAATCCAGTCGAAAGGACAGATGCGAATACCCAACACACTTGGTATCGTATTCCCCTAAAGATTAAAACCTGTTCCCCTGTTATTATTCCGAAACGGACAGTCGGTAACGTGGTGGAATCTCTCGACTATATCCCCGGACGTTATTTTATTCGCCATCTGCACCGCACTATTGGTACACATTTTGATCTTAATGAGGCGATCGCCACCAATCAAATTATCATCACTAATGCCACGATTGAGATTGATGGACAAGCAGGAAAACCAACGCCTCTTTGTTTATTTGGTGAAAAGCTAGACGGCGGCCTAGGTAAAGGAAAGGGCGTTTACAATCGCTTCTTGGAACCAGAACCGGAAGGAATCCAACTCAAGGGAGAACGTAGTGGCTATGTCGGCAAGTTCGATAGCAAACATTTGCCCCAACACAAAACCGTTAAGTTAACGGTGAATACCCACAACACAATCAAAGACGATGTACAACGACCGACCAGTGAGGTGGGAGGCGTTTATAGTTACCAAGCAATTCCCATCAATACAACTTTTCGGGCAGAGATTCGGATCCCTGATGCGATTAAGCAACAGTTAGATCAACAAGATGAAAACTGGCAGACTCAATTAAATGGAACTCTACGCATTGGTCAATCGAAAAAGGATCAATACGGAAAAATCGAGATTACAGTAAATAAACCACAGGCAATTGATCCGCAAGAAAATAACCAAGATCACCTATATGTTTGGTTTTTGTCTGATGTTTTGCTACGAGATAAAAAGACGCTGCAACCGACCACTGATCCGGAAGTCCTCCAAGAACTTTTAGAGCAGGAATTAGGCATTACTCTCAAGAAACCTCCTAAATCAGAAGATCCAAAGCAAGAACTCATGTCTTTAATGATGCGATCGCAGCGGACAGAATCCTGGCAAGTGCGCTGGGGTTTACCCCGTCCGACGATGCTCGGTTGGCAAGCCGGAAGCTGTCTGGTTTATGAAGTGGAGGGCAATATTGATCCTCAAAAATTAGGTGAACTAGAAGTAAAAGGAATTGGCGATCGCCGTGTGGAAGGTTACGGTCAAATCAGCTTTAATGACCTTCTATTAACAGCAAAGCTTGAAGAAAAAAAACGTGAAGACAATTCTTCTGAGCCGCCTCAAAATACACCTACATTACTCCCAACGAATCATGAATATGCTCGCACCATTGAAAAAGCAGCATGGCGGGAAGCAATTGAGAATAAAGCATTGGCGATCGCTGCTGATCCTCAGAAACGTCAGGAGATTTTAGGGCTAAAAATTATTGGTGAAGAAAGTCATCCCCCTATGAGTCAACTCGGTGGTCTTCGTTCCGTGATCCGCAGACTACGCCGTTCCCAAGACCAAAATAAAGTGACTAACTGGCTGAATGCCATAGAAAATACTGCCAACCGCCGCGAAAAGTGGGAGAAGACAGCGAATGGATTAGCTCAAATTCGGTCTTTAGCTACTGATCAACATCAGGTATGGCGATACCTCTCCCAGGATCAGGATATTGATTGGCAAAAAATTACCATTACCCAAAATGGCGAACAAGCATTAAAAACCGAACTCTGGGCCGAAGCAGTTCGCACTCTCGTTGATGCGGTTATTCGTGGCCATAAACGAGATTTAGAGAAATCACAAAATAAGGAGGCAGCATAAAGATGGCACGTCAAATTCATACCCGCTGGAAAATTACTGGCAGGCTCAAAGCAGAAACCCCCATTCATGTGGGCGGCATGGGTGGTGATGCCGATACCGACCTCGCTTTAGCGGTTAATGGCAAGGGCAACTATTACATTCCCGGAACCAGTCTCGCTGGTGCTTTTCGTGGTTGGCTCAGTAAACCTTTTTCAAAAAAAGAATTAGAAGCAATAGATCACCCTGTCAATCAACTGTGGGGATTTCAAGATAGGCAAGGGAATGGTCATGCCAGTTTTGTCATTATTGATGATGCAGAAATTGGTGGCGATCCTCAAATCGAAATTCGGGAAGGGGTCGGGATTGATCGCGATACCGGAGCCGCCGCTGATAAAGCAAAATATAGCCGTGCCATTTTGCCTAAAGGCGTCACTTTTCCGCTAAAGATTACCCTTGATTGCAAAAAAGATAGTGAAGCAACTGAGCTATGGAAACTATTGTTAGCTTTGGAAAATGGGGATATCCGTATCGGTGCAGCAAAAACCAGAGGCTTAGGGAAAGTCAAATTAATCGAGAAGTTTGAAATTGAAAAGCATCAGCTAAATAATGCTGACGGACTATTTAAATCCCTCCTGAATCAAGATCTTGAAGAGGATTGGTCTACGCTCAAGGCAAACATCACCTATCAATCTCCCGCGAAATTAGATCTCTGTATTAACTGGCAGCCAAAAGATCCGGTGATGGTAAAAGCCGAAGGTGATGGGATTGCCGTTGATATTCTGCCCCTCGTCAGTCGAGTAGCGAATAATGATGTGCGGTTTGTCATTCCTGGTAGTTCCATCAAGGGGGTACTCCGCGCCCATGCCGAGCGGATTGTGAGAACTGTCTGCGAAAAAGATACAGGCGACAAGTTCTTAAAACAGGTGCAGCTATCGTTGATTGATGAACTGTTTGGTGCAGCTTCCTATAAAAGGAAAAATCAAGAAATTGAAACAGGTTTGATCGGCATCCTCGGAGTGGATGACTGCTACGGTACGTTGCCGATGAATCCTGAGCACTGGGCCGCCGTAGAAAATGCGCCAAAAGATCATAGGGAATTTGCTGGGAGATCAGTACAGACTGATGAGCTAACTGAATTAAAAGGAAGACTTTCTACTGCCTTAAAGATTGACGAAACTGAAGCATTTAAAAAGCTCCAACCTGCGATGCACGTTGCCATTGATCGCTGGACGGGAGGAGCCGCTGACGGGATGCTCTACAGCGTTCTCGAACCGATTGGAGTGGACTGGGAACCGATTGGCATTCACCTCGATTTAGCACGATTGGAGAAATACCATTTCGATTTACTGCAGCCTGCGATCGCCCTCCTCCTCCTCGTACTCCGAGACTTTGCGAACCGGAAAATCCCCATTGGCTACGGCACAAATCGCGGTATGGGCACAGTGGAAGTTATAGAAATGCAATCTATCGCTAACGGGGTCAAAAATTTAGATCAATTAAACGGTGAACATTCCATTGCTAATAATCTCAGTGATCTTGATCCCCAGCTTTTAGAACAACTGACGGAAGCTTGGCGAGACTGGATCAAATCATCTACGCAAACCAATCAAAAGGAGGAACAAGCCGCATGAGCGATCAACATCAAAAACCACAACTAAGGGATGCAATTTTATATCGTTATACCAGCAAAAATAATCTAACTCTCAGTGAGGCGATCGCCGCCGGGAGTGATTACCTAGAAAAGGCGATCGCCCTGCTCTACTCTCCCGAAGGCTGTACCATTGCCCAACTAAATAACGGTCAATTACAGAATTCTGAGGGGAAAATTCTAGAAGATATCAAGCATGTTTTTGAAGCGCGGATTTTTAACGAGCAATCTGAATTGCGCTGGCTTAATCAAGCCCTCGTTTCCGGGCAAGCCGTATTTATCTCCGAACAATCTCTCAACCTGAATAATTTTGATGCTCAAGCCTCCCTTAATTCAGAAGCCCTTGAACAAAAATATTTACTCTGGGGTGAAAAGGTTAATAACAAACCATCAGCAGCAGGCTGGCTTAGACTAGCAGAAGCCCGCATCGGCAAACTCGACATTCCTCTAGCCGATTCTGTAGCTAAAGATCAACGAGTTTATCTAATTACCAATGAATACATTGCCCCAGAGGAAGTCTATGGAAACTATGGCGCAATTGAAGAACGATTAGTCAAACTAGAGGTCAAATGATGGCGATTTCTTTCAGTCAATTTTAGTTAGATATTCAAGAATATTTTCTAAATAATTCTGGATTTTTTCCAATATTAAAAAATTATCATACTACTACATTCGTTTTATTGAGGATAAAAAATGACTATTGAAAATGGAACTTTAGAGATTAAAACTCAAAATCAAAGAGGTCAACAGGTCAAAGTTTGTACACTTTCTTACATTAGCTCTGATGGTCAGTATCGAAGCATTAAACTTGATCTTGCTTCTTCAGAAGAAATCTCTAAAACTTTACAAAAAAAGATAGAAAAACTATCAAAGGGCCGTATAGATGTTGACTTTGAGGAAGAAAACGGACAAATTCTCCGATTGCGAGAGCAGGGAGAAGATTGGGTTGCCGCAGTTCCTGACATCGAGATTCCAGAGCAGCAACGTCCTACAGAGGCTGCGGTTGCCGAAGTTCCGAATGTAGAGATCCCAGAGCGACAACGTCCCATAGAAAATTCAAGGGAGGTCATTCCCAACAATTTTCATAATCCCTATAATTTTGTACCTGCTTTGCCTAGAGATGGGGTAACTAGAGAATTAGGCGATCGCCGTCCTGTGGGTCATGGGCGTTATTTACCAGAACATTGGTCTGGTCGGCTTTCTGTGAAACTGACGACGGTGACGCCGTTGCTCATTCCCGATGCGGCAGAAATGACAAATAATGCAGACCATAAAACCTATCCTGTACGCCTTGGAGGTGACGGCAAACCTTATTTACCACCGACCTCGATTAAAGGCATGTTGCGTTCTGCCTATGAAGCCATAACAAATTCCCGTCTGGCAATTTTAGATAAACATGATGAGCGCCTAGCCTATCGAATGCCTGCCAAAATTGGCTTACAAATGGTACCTGCACGGATCCAAAATGGACAAATCCATCTCTATCCTGGTACGTCTGAAATTGGCAATGACGGAAAACCGCAAAACGGACATCCGATGTATGCGGCATGGCTACCTAGATATGAACGTAATGGTACAGGTTTAAGATTTGAAGTCCGTTATCCAGATAATTCACTCCCTCAACATGGCGATCGCGTGAAATTCTGGGCAGAAAAATATCGCAAACAAAATTTTACCTATTGGAAAGTGCGCTCAATAGTGCGGTATGAACAAGAATTAGGTCAACAACCTGATCCCAGTCAAGGTCATGGTCAGCATCAACCAACAGGTGACGAGATTCATCAATTTGAGGGTTACGTTTATATCAATAATAAAAATATTGGGACAAAACATGATGAGCGAATTTTCATCACAAGTGAAGACTCTTTTCAAGTTCCTTTAACAGCAGAACTGACTCAAAAGTGGAAAGAACTGATCAAAAACTATCAAGCCACCCATGAGGATGAAATTCGCCAGGGACAACAAGGGCCACCAGCCGTAAATAATGCCCGTTGGTCAAGACATATTACGGCAGGGGCAGCAGCCCGAAATTTAGCAGATGGAACGCTTTGTTATGCCCATGTCAGTAACAACAATAATCAATATCAAGTCAAAGATCTTTATCCTGTGATGATTACGCGGGGACTCTACGAAGAAGCACCGATTTCCTTCCTATCTAAAACCCTGAAACCTGCCACCCAAAAAGAACAACTATCCCCCGCAGATCGAGTATTTGGCTGGGTGAATCAAAACGGAAAAGGTTCCTATAAAGGTCAATTAAGAGTTCATAGTGTTACCTGCCAGACAAATGATCCTGTTGAAAACTTTACCAATGGCGGCTTTCCTTTAAATATTCTCGGACAACCCAAACCCCAACAAAGTCGCTTCTATGGCGCAGATGATCAGCAAGGAAGACCCATACCTGACGGCAACGCAAAATCTGAAGGGTATAAATATGATGACCAAGGCTTACGGGGGCGCAAAGTTTATCCTCACCACCAAGGTTTACCCAATGGCTACTGGAATAGCCCTACTCAAGATCGCACTCAGCAGGCGATGAATGGTCACTACCAAGAATATCGTCGTCCGTGTCTTAATGGTGCAGAGCAACGAGATAATCAAAATCGCTCAATTACAGGCTGGGTCAAACCAGAAACAGAATTTACTTTTGACATTGATGTGGTGAATCTCTCCTCTGTGGAGTTGGGGGGGTTACTTTGGCTACTCGACTCACCTAATATTCACTATCACCGTCTCGGCGGCGCAAAACCCTATGGGTTTGGGAGTGTGTGGCTTGAGATTGACTGGGAACAAACCGATTTACGCCAAGGGACAGATTGGCAGGAGTTTTACAAAGATTTGACCTCCATACTTTCTGCTGACACACAACCTCAACAGTGTATTAAAGACTTTCAAGAAGCCGTCAAAAATCAGTATAAACAGAGTTTTCGTCAAGTATTCTTTATTAGTGCTTTCTGCCGAGCGAGTAAGGGTTTTGATGATAATGCCGCCATTCGTTATCCTCGCATCTATGAGAGACCTAATCCTCGAGGGGAATCCTTTGAATGGTTCGCTAAAAATGATAGAACTGCAAATCACAATAATGGTCGAAAAACTTTCTTTGCCAGACTTAACACAAGCACGCCCCCAAGCTTTTCCGATTCAACCTACTGCTTAAAGATGGTCACGCAATAATCAGAAAGACCAAGCGTGGCAATATTAAGCTCTAAAATCTTCTCTCAAACAAATTTTTATCAACTAACTTCAGAAAAAATCATGGCTAAAATTCTTATTTCTCCCGTTGGTGTTGGTGGCAGATTCAAAAATCCTGAATCCCTTGATCGAGAATATCAAGAGGCCCAATATCGCATCGATGGCAAAGAGTATACTAGTCGCTTTACAGCCTCTGCTTTGTGCCAACATTTCCAGCTTGATGGGATTATTTTTATTGGCACTGTTCGGTCAATGTGGGAGGAAGTCTACCGCTACTTTTCTGAAGAGGTCAATCTCAGGCAGAGTGGTAATCAGATCCAATTTGACGAAGATTATTGGTATAGCCTAGCTACACAAATTGATGGTTTGGATCACCGCAGCGATCTCAGTGAACTGGATCTTGCAAGGGTTAATGAAGTTTTAGGCGATCGCTCTAAATGTATCCTCGTCAAATACGGTTTGGACAATGAGGAATTGTGGAACAACTTTAACCTCATTTTTGAAATCATTAATTTTTTAGATGACGGCGATGAGATTTATATCGACATTACCCATTCCTTCCGTTCATTGCCTCTATTTCTATTTTTGATTATCAACTTCATTAAGGATTTGCCGAGAGAGAAAAATATTCACATTGCTGGTATTTATTATGGCATGGTGGATGTTGTGCGGGAAATGCAAAATATCCACGGTGAAAAATTTGCACCCATTGTTAATTTACAGCCCTTCTTTGACCTGACGGAATGGATTAAGGGCAGCTATATTTTTAATACCTATGGTGACGGTAAACTGATTGCCAATCTCCTTAAAGAGCAATCTCCAGAAATTTCCGCAAATATTCAGGATCTTTCTGAGGCGATCAATATGGGTATGGCTCCAGCTATTAGAAAACAAGCAACTGCCTTACAGAAAAACTTAAATGCAGAAAACAATGAAGTTGATACTACAAAGCTAGAGCAAAGCCCATTCAAATATATTAAAGCCGATTTAGAGTCAACCTGTGAGAGATTTGTAAAACGAGAATTAGAATGCCAGTTTCAGCTACGTTTAGCGGACTGGTATTTTCAAAATGGCAGATATTCGTCCGCTTATTTATATTTAGCAGAGTCCTTAGTTACTTATGCCTGCGAAAAAGAAAACTCACAAAGAGTTGAAGCTGACCAAAAAAGCCTATATAGCGAAGAGTTTCGTGACAAGAATAAAAGAGAGTATATTTATCGTGGGGGTGAAAATCGTTATGGAAACTTTGATAGGAGTTTATCAAAACTTTATAATAAAGTCAGCAAAATTCGCAATCGGATTGCCCATGTAACTTTGAATCCTGGTGCAGCAAGGGTTAATGATGCTATCGAAAAATGGCAAGATCTTTACCAGGAAGCTTCCAGAATTTTTAACAAATTTTAAAAAAATTAAATTCCAAAAAAATTTCCCTTTGTTAATTTAAATAGTGAGTAGAAGATGCCAGAATTAGCTTCAAACACTTTAATGGTTGCAGTTTCTACCGGACAAAATACGGCCAATGCTGTGCCAGCACTACAGTTGGGTGTTTCTAGCATCTTGTTAGTTGAAACGGAATATGCCCAGCAGCAAGGATGGAGCAAAGGCCTTTGTCAAGTGCTCAAAAAGCGTCGGTTGAAAATCGAAGCACCTGTTATTCTTGACCGAGAAGAGAGTAGTCGCATTGATTTAATTCAAACAAAATTACTAGAAAGACTTGAGAACTATCCTGCTGTAATTTTCAATCTGGGGGGAGGTCAGAAAGCACAACAAATCGCCATTTGGGATGTGTTTAATAAACGCAATAATAGCAATGATCGGGTAACCTATGCCAATATGGGGAATGGTCAGCTTGAGCTCTGGCAAAGAGAAAATGGGGAACTTAAGTATACCGCAAAGTCCATCAACTGTGATCTAAGGGTCGAAGAGATTCTCAGAATCTTTAACAAATACCTTTATTCCTATGAAAAGAATCCTAAAAATTTTGGTGGAGAACTCTTTAAACTGTACGAAGAAGGCCCTTTAAAAAAGATTATTCATGGACAACGAAAAGAGAATAGAATAGCAAATATAGAAGATAAGCGCTTAACTGAAGAAGAGCTCAAAAATTCATTTTTATGGAAAAATTTTCATATATTTTTAGGTGATTATTATAGATTGCAAAATGCTAACAACAACCAGAAAAATAAAATTCTAGAATCGTTGGTTTTAAAAATTGTTAAACAAATTAAAAATTCACCTATCTCAGAAAATCTTGCCTTGCCAGAAGAACCAAATGAACTGCGCAAATTTCAAAAAATTTTGAGTCCAGCTTTTGTTAGAATAAAAACAGTTAAGCATTTTAAACGTTTCTTAAAGAAAGATTTATTTAAAGCATTTGCTGAATATAAAGATAAAATATATACCGGAAATTTAATCTCAATAGATCGAAAGAAATACCAGAGTTTACCAGCAGGTATTTTTTCCTCATATGAACTATCGCAACAACTGGAGCAACAAGGAGGAGTTGGATTTATTTTTGAGACAATTGTCTATGATTGGCTAAAGAACATCAAACCTCAATTCACCGAGGGCTTTGTTGATATTTTAAAAAATGCCAAGATCAAAAGTAATCTAGAAGCAGCTAATCCCGAAGCTGAACATGATTTTTTGTTTGCCACTAAAAAAGGCACTCTGGTTTCTTTAGATGCCAAGATTGGTGAGTTGCCGCAAAAGGATTTAGATGCTCGCCTTTTAAATCTCAGCCAAGGGAGTGGGGCCTATGCCAAATTCTGTGTGGTATTACCGCTGGATCAAAAATTTTATGAGCAAGATTTAATCCAGCCCCATGTTTTAAACACGATATTTAAGCTCCACCCCAGGGTACCAATTCTTGGCTTGGGTTTTTCAAGTGAGCTAGAATTAAAGCATTCTAAAAGCCAAAAAAGTATTCGACTTAAATCACCTGAAGACTTTTTCGCTGCGTTACGTTAAGCTGTCTTCTTTGCTTAACTAGCGACGATAAGTAAAGTCAATAATTATCCATAAATTAGCCCCATTGTCTTTAAAATTGCTGAGCTATATTTTGTAATGGCTTCAGCAATTTTTTATTCAATTGGCCTAGCATTTATTGGGTGAGTCTAGAAAGCACCATGCTGTGGAGCAATGCCCTAGTAGAAAGTGCTTTGTTCAGTTCTCGGAACACTCGCCTCGAAGCCATAGGCCCCTTCTTCTTCCTTCCAGGTTACATCCATCTCTAAAAGTTCACTGCCCGTGGAAAAATCACTGGTCGCAAGAAAAGTCCAATCTGGCAAGATTTCTCCGGTCGTGATACTGTCAAGACCGATAATATCTGCTGTAATCTGAAAATCAACGGGATAAGGCAAAGTATAGTAACTGGTCACTTGGTTGCCTCTGTTAATGCTGAAGTCTTGACTATCTCGAAAATACAAAGGGCATTTAAACGAACCATTCAGCTTGACACGGGCAAAATAAATATTATTGGCTACACTTGCCAGGGAAATACCGAAGATAGAGATTTCTTCGGCGGGTTTAACGTTGAGATTGTCTACGGTCACATTCACCTGGGGGGGAAACTCAGCGGCCAACTCTGGATACAAAGGACTGTCTGAGATCACGGGGACAATCTCAGCACCATTAAAATTACTATTACGAGATTGGACTTCCCTGAGGCCAGCTTCGCAGATCTGCTGGTAGGCTTCAGCTCCGCCTTTTTCTGAGAGGGCTTGTTTGACAATTCCAGCAAATTTAGATTTACTCACCTGGTTAGAATTCGGCATTGAGGCACAGGCGGCCAGTACATTCACAAGTCCGACACAGAGCAGTATTTTGGGGGCGGCAGTGCGAAAAGTCTGAGCTTGCATGATTGGGTTCACTCCACAATTAACCTGAAAGCACCATTTATTATGCTACTTAAATGAAGAGGGGGCTTCCGTATCTGGAGATGGGGCATTTCTCCCACTGGAAGTCCCCTGTGGGTTGTGGTTTTCGGGGAGGTGCCAAATCCCCCCGAATGCCCCGTAGGGCCTAGACCTCGATCAAGCGGCAGGCTTTCTGGCTACCTTGGCGATCGATTTCGGCGTAAATTAAATCAATCCATTGTCCTTGGCGGGGGAATTTTTTGGCATCGAGACAAAGCACCCAGTAATAGTTGATCCCTAACTGTTGCCGTACTCTGAATTGAGCGGGTTGGGTTACTGTGCGGATGGCTTTGTGGGCTTTGTATTCGTTGGGAACGACGTACACTGCGACCCGTGCCATGTTGCCTTGGTGATCTTCGAGGAGGAGTACGGCATCGATCAGGAGGAGATCCCAGTAGGTGTAGGGGTCTTCCATGTCCTGACGACTGTAGAGTGCCCGTTCAAATTCTCGCCCGAGGTGATTTTGTACTAACTGCTTTACGCGGGGGAAACTGAGATTGGGGTTGGATTGTTCTAAAACTTTGAGTTGAGCGGCAACGGCACGGAATTGTAGGCTAAGTAGTGACATTTGGTTGTTTCTCCTAGTTGTTCGGTTTGGCTTGAGGATAGACACAAGAATCCTGCGATTTTGTGACTAAGTGTCAAGTCGACGGAGAAACTGTTTCGTTTAAGTCATCTACTTTGGGGGTGGTGGGAGTAACAACAATTTGGGCCACCGAAGGGAATCATAGCATAAGAGTGTGGGATGGGGTCAATAGGGGAATGATATTTTTTTGTGTGATACGGCATTAATTAAAGGTATGAGGGGCTTGGTGGTAGCCAAAGGTTAAAAAGTTTAAAGAAAAGCGACGTGACTCTGGTAGGGATGGGAATGGGCTGCTATGATTCAAGGCAATTGAAAGCGCATCGCCGCAGGTCATCAGAACCTCGAAAACCTAGTTTTTTCGTTCACCCTATGTGGATCACTTATGCCGCAAGGGTTTCGGACGCCACCTGTAAGCAATTTCCATTCGTTTTGGAGTGCTTTTTAGCTGGTTTTTACCCCTACGGAGATCCGCAGGGTTCAAAGCTAGTCAGAGCAAGGGTTCTAAAATGGGTTTCTTTCCAAACCTTTACCCCGCAAGGGGACGGAAACCCCTCAACCCAAAGTCCTCCGTCATCACCGAAGTGACTTTCCAAACCTTTACCCCGCAAGGGGACGGAAACCGTAACAACTCTGAGGGACTGATATTTTTAGCTTTCCAAACCTTTACCCCGCAAGGGGACGGAAACTGAGAACCAATACAAACATCATCCCCGCTGATGCGACATCTTTCCAAACCTTTACCCCGCAAGGGGACGGAAACTTCTCTCAAGGTTGAGTAGTGAGATGTAAACGTACATGAACTTTCCAAACCTTTACCCCGCAAGGGGACGGAAACAAGTAGTAGCAATTTGAAAAGACATAGCGTTTCTTGGGTCTTTCCAAACCTTTACCCCGCAAGGGGACGGAAACTCCAATTTGTGGACATGCGCCACACAAAAGGCGGCTGGCTTTTCAAACCTTTACCCCGCAAGGGGACGGAAACCAGTATCCTCAGGGAGATCTAGAACGTACGGGTGTCCATCTTTCTAAACCTTTACCCCGCAAGGGGACGGAAACCGATGGCTCCCCCCTTTACCAAGGGGGGTTGGGGGGGATCCTCACCCTCTCCTTTACAGCAGTAGGGATTAGGGGAGATCCCACCCTTCCAAATAAACAGCCGTAATTAACAGCACTGCTTTACCCTACTGAGAGTAGATCCCTCGCCC
>NZ_CAWLTV010000045.1:0-20411 GCF_963864045.1 Picosynechococcus sp. NKBG042902
GAATACCTTCCGCGCTTTTGAGCCGACCCAGGCAGAAGAAACCTACTCGATGGTGACCGCAAACCGTTTCTGGTCTCAGATTTTCGGGATTGCGTTTTCCAACAAGCGTTGGTTGCACTTTTTCATGCTGTTTGTGCCGGTGACTGGGCTATGGATGAGTTCTGTGGGGATTGTGGGTTTAGCATTGAACCTGCGTGCCTATGACTTTGTATCCCAGGAAATCCGCGCGGCGGAAGACCCCGAATTTGAAACGTTCTACACGAAGAATATTCTGTTGAACGAAGGTATGCGTGCATGGATGGCACCGCAAGACCAAATTCACGAACAATTTGTATTCCCTGAGGAGGTATTACCCCGTGGTAACGCTCTCTAATGCGCCCATTTCCGGTGGTCGTGATATCGAATCGACCGGCTTTGCGTGGTGGGCTGGTAATGCCCGCCTGATCAATCTCTCCGGTAAGCTCTTGGGTGCCCACGTTGCCCATGCTGGCCTTATCGTATTCTGGACTGGTGCGATGACTTTGTTTGAAGTCGCTCACTTTGTCGCAGAGAAGCCCATGCACGAGCAGGGTTTCATCCTGATGCCTCACCTCGCAACCCTTGGTTGGGGTGTCGGCCCTGGTGGTGAAGTTATTGATACTTTCCCCTACTTTGTCGTTGGTGTATTACACCTGATCTCTTCTGCGGTTCTCGGTCTGGGTGGTATCTACCATGCTGTCCGTGGCCCTGAAACCCTCGAAGAATATTCCAGCTTCTTTGGTTATGACTGGAAAGACAAGAACCAAATGACCAACATCATTGGTTATCACCTCATCCTCCTGGGTTGTGGTGCGTTGCTACTTGTCTTCAAAGCGATGTTCTTTGGTGGTGTATACGACACCTGGGCCCCTGGTGGTGGCGACGTGCGTATCATCAGTAATCCAACTTTGAACCCGGCAGTAATCTTTGGTTATCTGTTCAAAGCACCCTTCGGTGGCGAAGGCTGGATGATCGGTGTCAACAACATGGAAGATATTATCGGTGGCCACATCTATGTGGGTCTGATTTGTATCTTTGGTGGTATCTGGCACATTCTCACCAAACCTTTCGGTTGGGCCCGTCGTGCGCTCGTTTGGTCTGGTGAAGCTTATCTTTCCTACAGTCTCGGTGCGCTGTCTTTGATGGCCTTCATCGCGACTTGCTTTGTGTGGTTCAACAATACTGCTTACCCCAGTGAATTTTATGGCCCGACTAACGCTGAAGCGTCCCAGTCCCAGGCTTTGATCTTCTTGGCTCGTGACCAATCTATGGGTGCGAACGTTGGTTCTGCCCAAGGTCCCACTGGTCTTGGTAAGTACTTGATGCGTTCTCCTACCGGTGAAATTATCCTCGGTGGTGAAACCATGCGCTTCTGGGATTTCCGTGGTCCTTGGTTGGAGCCCCTCCGTGGCCCCAATGGTCTTGACCTCGACAAAATCCGCAATGACATTCAGCCTTGGCAGCTTCGTCGTGCGGCTGAATACATGACCCACGCCCCTAATGCTTCCATTAACTCTGTTGGTGGGATTATTACGGAGCCTAACTCCTTCAACTTTGTGAACCTTCGTCAGTGGTTGGCTGGTTCTCACTTTGTTCTTTCCTTCTTCTTCCTCGTTGGTCACCTGTGGCATGCTGGTCGTGCACGGGCGGCTGAGGCTGGTTTCGAGAAAGGGATTGACCGTGAGACTGAGCCCGTACTGAACATGAACGAACTCGACTAAGAATCTGTTGAGGCGTCAGTTTAGTTACTGAGTTTCATGAATAAAAACTCCTGCCCTAGGGTAGGAGTTTTTTGCTTGGGGCATACCAGCTTTAGAAGAATCAATACGAGCGGAACATGGCTTGGGTGCCTTGTTCGAGGGCATCAGCTAACTGGGCGGTGTCTTTAAATTTTTGGGTTGCTAAAGTTACACCGGGTAATTCCAAGTCTGAGAGACTTTCATTGACTAGGCGGAGGTCTTTGATGATGTGTTTGACCATAAAGCCCGGTCGAAAATCCCTGGCGGTAATTTTGTGACCGAGGTTGGCGATCGCCCAGGAACCAGCCGCCCCAGTCTGACAAACTTCGATCATTAAATCTGGGTCAAGGCCTTGGGATTGAGCCAACTGAATCGCTTCACAGAGGGCCACCATGTGGATTGCACAGAGGACTTGATTGCACATTTTCACAGCCTGGCCGCTACCTATCTCCCCGCAGTAGTAAATATTTTTTCCCATGGCTTTTAGGTAGGGTTTGGCTTCGTCAAAATCCGGGCGATCGCCTCCGACCATAATCGTCAAGGTGCCATTTTCTGCGCCAACATCTCCGCCACTGATGGGGGCATCGAGGAACCGGAGATTTTTTGTTTTGAGGGTTTTTGGCAATTTCCTGGGCCGCCGGTTTTCCAATGGTGCTGAAATCAATGATTAGGGCATTGGGTTTTGCGTCGTGGATTACCCCTTCTTCTCCTAAGAGAACCGATTTCACGTCGGGGACATCGCTCACACAACTAAAAATGTAATCTGCATCCTGTACCGCAGTGGCGATCGCCGGCGCAACAGACAAACCAGCGGCAGCGACCCTAGCTAAGTGGGGACTGGCAGCGGCACGGTTCCACACAGTGACTTGGTAACCTTTTTTCTGGAGGTTGAGGCTCATCGGTGCCCCCATGACCCCCATACCGAGAAATGCAATTTTTTTCGTCATCGTTTAAGTATCAATGATGATCAAGATCGCCTCTAGGTTACTCCGGGAACAACTGAATTTTCGGAGACTCTAGATCATCTGTGCCTTGTTCTAGGGGATCTGTCTCTGGGGAAATATCCGACTCTGGCACAGTGGGGCGTGGCTCAACCTCTGGCTCAGGAGCACTTTCAGCGGTTGCTGGGGGAGACGATGTTTCTGGTTCTACTTCTGATTCCGGTGCGGTTGGTTGCGGGTCTTCAACTTCTGGAGTGTTTGTGGTGGGAGCGACTTCTTCATCAATCTCTGGCGGAAGATCGGGTTGCTTAACTTCCAAAGATGACTCAGATTGATTCGGGCTTGCCTCCTCAACGGTCGCAGCGGGTTCTTCTTCGGTTGGCATTGCCTCAGGGAGATCAGGAGAAGGGCTGGATTCTGCTTCTGGTGCTACCTCTTCTTCTAAGGTTGGCAAGGTTTCTTCTGGAGCAGGGGTCATTTCTGTTTCTGCTGGTGGCGTCGCTTCATCAACTTCCGGAACAACGGTTGGTGCTGGCTCTAATGTTTCTTCTGGGGCAGCCGTTTCGACTTCGGGCGCAAGAGGTTTGGTGGTGACGAGGCGTTTCGCGGTTCTGAGGGAGAGTTTGTTTTGGACGAGCTTGGCGAGGGTGTCGTTGAGCTTCGGATCGTAGTTGATAACGCGGACAGGGCTATTGTAGGTATTTTCTAACAGTTCCCCTTGGTCATCGATAAATTCTAGCTTGAGCCAGTTTTCGCCTTTCTTGAAGCCTTCGAGGTAAATGGGATGCCAGTCATCGAGAATAAAGCTCTCACCATTGATGGTGATCCGGATACGCCAGTCATTCACATCATCACTATTGTCGGCCTGGGCAATGAAGTGCAGTGGGGCATTGGTCAGATAAAAATCCAACATGATCGGCTCAGCACCATAGGTTCCCTGGGGGCGGCTATAGGTGAGGAGGGGCTGTTGGAAATCAGGAATATTGTTATTACTTTTGGTGAAAATATTAAAAGTGGTTTCGGCGTAGGCACCTTCGTTTTTAAAGCTTTCGTGCCAAGGACGGGAAGCAAAGGCGCGGATCAGGTGGCTACCGGGACTGAGGTTTTCGAGGGTGACGGGTTTGCTGGTGTCGTAGACGGCAATGTAGGGCTGGTCATCGACAAAGAGGTGAATGTGCGGCCCCATGCCTAGTTCTTCGTCTTTGAAAATGGGTAGGTCATTGACCTGGAGTTGGACGTCGATGGTGGTGCTGTTAAAGGTTTCGTCGGGACGGGGACTGAGAATTTTGACCTGGGGTTGGTACTGGTCTAATTCTTGGCGCAGTTCGGTAATGAGGCTGGGCGTCGCCACTTCTGTGAGGGCTTGGGTGGTGACGGGCGTCGGTTCGCGATTGAGATCACTGGCGAGGCGGGCATCGAGGCGATCGCCACAACTCCACAGGCCCAATGCCAAAACAACGAGGAGAATAATCCGCTTAAACATTTCCCACAGTCCTTGATAAGCCACGCTTTTTATCTTCTCACTGACCTGACAAACCGCCAACATCCAATCAGAAGAATAGCTTTACCAGCGAATTTTATAGAGGTGAAACAGTTCGCCCGATTGTTCTTTGACGATTTTTGCGCCGGATTTTTTGATCAGGCCTTGCCAGTCGCTTAGGTCTTCGAGGAATACTTCCGCGCCCAGATAAGTTTCCAGGATTGACCAGTCTTCAGCCATGTCTTGGCTTGGGTCGATCACATCAAAGACAAAAAAGCCCCCTGGTTTGAGGATGCGCCGGACTTGTTCTAACACGGTTTCCCAATATTCTAAGGGATAGTAACAGCTAAATCCGGTGGCGATCGCCAAATCGAAAAAACTGTCCTGATAGCTTTCGAGGTGATGGGCGGGTTTGTTCGAGATGCCTTTAAACAGTTTGGAATTGAGCTGGGGGGCGCGGGATTGGAGGATTTCTGTGGCAACTTTACTGATGTCTTGGCCATAAAAATAGGCATTCCAATCGCGCCAAGGATAGATCAAAAAGCTGATTCCGCAACCGAGATCGAGGCAAGCTTGGTTTTTTTCGGTTGGGCCAGTTCCCAAAACTTCGAGGTAACGCGATTCTGGAGCTTACCGGATTGCCAGTCAAGAAAAATGGGCAGGGCTTGTACTTCGTCGGGGAGATCGGGCTTTTGGTTTTGATATTCTGCATCAAAACGTTTGGCGATCGCCTCCGTGAGGGTAAACCAATTTAATTCGCGGTTGTCGGTGGGTAACTGGGAAAACATGGGCCGCCCCGAAGTTTAGAAAATTCAAACCATTCCATTGTACAAGTCTCAATCTACAGGGAATCCGTCATCGCAAGTTGGGGGATAAAGTCAGTTTCAACAAGGCGGAGATTAAGGCTGAGTTGTAGTTGCTGGCAGAGGGTATTGATCATGTTTTGGATGTCATCGGCCACAAACGTAAGACCGGGGATTAGAGGCTCGCCAAAAACTTTTTCATATAGTTCTGGATCGGAATTTAGACGAATCGAACCGTGCTGCAAAATTGCCCCTTGGCGACGCAATTGCGCTGATCCAATCAGTTTATAACCAGATTCCGTTACCAAATCTGCCTTGGTATGGGTGCGAAAACAGCTATCAAAATGCCCGTAATTTCGTTGCTGGTGGCCATAACTTAAAGGAATTCCCAATTCCCCAAACCCAGCGATGAGAAATTGGCAGAGGGTTTCGTAGTTTGTTTGGCGATCGCCTTTTAACCCAGACGTAATAATCGCGTAGGTGAGGTCTCCCTGATGGAGTACCGCTCGCCCACCGCTCGGACGCCGCACCAGCTCAATTTTTTTGCCTTGGTAGGTCAAATCATTCCAAAAATCAGGATATTTTCGCTGATGGTAGCCCAGGGAAATCGCCACCGGTTCCCAGGTATAAAATCGCAGTACGGAGGGGATTTTGCCCTGGAGATGCTGATCCAAAAGCCAGGCATCGATCGCCATTTGGGTTTCCCCAGACGCTTCGATGGGCGGAATATAGTGCCAGACTCCAGTCATTACAAAAGATTTTTCGGGAGATAGCCGAGGATTTTTTTAATATCCTGGGTGCGGTGCTTATCCACAATCAAAGTCACATCCCCCTGGCGCACCACCACCACGTCCGCAACTCCTAGGGTTACTACCGTTTCGTCGGGATTATCACTGTAGACAATCGCCCGTTCTGTCTCGAAGGCATGGTGATTCCCCACACAAACATTCGTCACCGCATCAGGGGGTAACAATCTTTCGAGCGATCGCCAATCCCCCAAATCATCCCAACCGAACTCTGCGGGCAACACATAGGCATGGGCCGTTTTTTCCATCAGGGCGTAGTCGATACTAATTTTCGGCAAGCTATTGTAAGCGTCGATCCCCTCATTTTGGAGCGGTTCCAGAATTTCCGGGGCGTAGCTGGCGAGTTCCTGGAGTACCGTGAGGATCGAAAAGAGGAAAATCCCACTGTTCCAGCTAAATTTGCCCGTTTCTAAAAAGGATTTTGCCACAGCCGTACCGGGTTTTTCGTAGAACTGATTCACCTTAAAAATGCCCGTTTCAACCGCTTCTCCCTGCTCGATATAGCCGTAACCTGTGGCGGGATAGTCCGGTTTGATGCCGATGGTGGTGATCGCCAATTTATCTTTGACAAAATTCGCCGCCTGGTCGAGGGTTGCCCGGAATTTATCTGGGTCGCCAATCCAATGATCCGCCGGGAAAAAGGCCACCACCGTATCCTCTGGGTAGTATTGCGCCAGCTCTAAACAAGTCCAGGCGATCGCCGCGGCCGTATCCCGTCGTTCTGGTTCTACCAAAATATTACGCTGGGGCAGTTGGGGCAGTTGTTCCCGCACCAGATCCGCAACTTGCGCCGCCGTAATCACCCAGAGATCTGTCCAATTGTCCTGGGAAACTAAACGATTTGCCGTCGCTTGGAGCAAACTCACCCCAGACCCATCGAGGCTGAGGAACTGTTTCGGGCGGTCTTGACGACTGAGGGGCCAAAAACGTTCGCCCTTACCACCAGCCAAAATTACGGGAATGAAAGTCATAGGTTGGGAGTGCTTAATTACGGTAGGCCTTCGCCGAAGCGCGAATCCAGGTTACAGCAGCAATGGTAAAGGGGATCAAGAAAAATAAAAAGCCAAACCAGAGGGAATTTGCCCGCACAAAGGGCTGGCTGATCATTAGGGCAATAATGAGGCCACAGTAAACCAGCCCCGCCACGGGCAAGCCCAAAACCAGCAAAATAAATTTTGTATCCCGATCCATCCTGCCAAATTCCCTTGGTAAATACCGTTGCCGTTGATTCTAGCTATGGATTCGGGGTTCCGGGTGGAGGGTCGAGAGAATTTCACTTTCGGCGATCGCCAATTCTTCAAGCCGCTGATTGACTAAATCTTGCTCGTAATAGGTCGTTGCCAATACCCAATAAGCCCCATAATGCCGCGCTTCCGAGGCCATTAAGCCCCGATAAAATTTCGCCAAATCCGGCTCCGGGCAATGTTCTCCCAAAAGTCCTAAACGTTCGTGGGAGCGGGCTTCGATCAAGGCCGAAATTAACAACGAATCCAACAGCCGTTCCGGTTCCTGGGGCCGGATCAATTTGCGCAACTGGCCGCCATAGGGGGGCGCATTCAACGGCGCGAGGGGAATATTTTTCCGTTCTAGCCACTGGTTCACCAGCTCGAAATGCTCTAATTCTTCCTTGGCGATCGCCGTTAATGCTTTCACCAGTTCCACCGCCGACGGATACCGGAACATCATATTGAGGGCGACCCCTGCCGCTTTCCGTTCACAGTGGGAGTGATCCAGCAAAATCGTATCCAAATTATTGAGGGCGAGTTCGATCCATTCCGGGCGGGTCGGCTCCTGGAGAAACTTGATCCGGGGTAAAGTCGCAGCAGTCATAGATTTGGGGAGATGGCGGACAACTCAACAGTATATAGTTTCCCCAAGCCCGATGCAGAATAGCCGCTATCGAGAGCAAGTTTCCTGCGAGAACGGCCACAACTCTTTATAATTTTTGGAGCAAAATTTACCGTAGCAAAGGCGATCGCCCATGAATTTTAATGTCAGAAAAAACAAATTGACTTGGTACATTACTGCCCAGATTGGGGTTTTGATGTTTCCCTTTGGCCTCTGTCTCCTGGGGGAGTCGATCACCCGTCGCATTAATGGGGAACCCTGGTTTTGGTGGGGCACTGTGAGCCTAATTGTCGTTAATGCTGGCCTGGGGCTGATGATCGAAAGTGGCCTGATTGGTGGCTTTCCCCGCAATAACAGCGACGACAAAGCAGAATCTTAGACTTTTTTACCATGACTTTTATTCCCCCAAAGAAGCATACTGCGGCAATTAACGGCCTCCCCTTGAGCTACTACGAATGGCATCCGGGTGGTGAACCCGTTGTGCTCCTCCATGGCCTTGCGGATCATGGTTTGGTGTGGGCCAGCTTGGGGGAAAGTCTGGGGAAAAAATACCATGTGGTTGCCCTGGATCTGCGGGGTCATGGGGACAGTGGCAAACCGGAAACGGGTTATACTTTCGCCGATTACAACGCTGATCTGGACGGCATTTGTCAGCATTTCGGCTGGTCAAAGGTGAATCTCCTCGGCCACAGTTGGGGGGCAAAAATTGCTGCTGTTTGGGCAACCCAAAATCCTGACAAGGTAAAAAGCCTCATTCTTGCTGATCCTTTTTTCATGGGAAAATTGCCCCTCTGGTGGCGTTACACTTTCCCCATTGGCTACCGAGTGCTTCCCTTTTTAAAACTTTTAGGCCAGTTCGAGAGCTATCACCAGGCCGAGGCGATCGCCAAAAAACTGAAGCAATATCGCGGCTGGAACGAGTGGCAACAGGCGATTTGTCGGGAAAGCTTTCTGGAAAATCCCGACGGCACCTGGACAAGCAAATTTGTGAAACGCGCCTGCGATGAAATTTTCCTCGATATTCTCCGGGTCAATGGCCTCACACAACCCCTAGAAATGCCGAGCCTGTTTGTGCAGCCAGAGGGAGGGTTAAATCGCCTCGAATTTCAGCTCAAGCCCTACCGTCAATATTTAACGAATCTCCAATGGCAAAAAGTCCCCGGCAACCACTGGGCCCACATGGTCGAACCGGAAGCCTTTAATCAGGCGATCGCCAATTTTCTCTCTAGAAGTTTATAGATATCTCACACCAGACCATCGTGATCTTTTCGGCGATGAAAATATGATGTGTCATTAATTTTGGGAGTAAATATCCAATCCAAAAGGCGATCGCTCCTAATCATGGCAGGGGTTCACCAGCGTCAACCCCAATCATCATCGCGTTAATCTTCTCTGTATGCCTCCATCCCCTCACAGGAGCAGACCAAATTTCTGTCCCCATAGGCATTATCAATCCGGCCCACCGTCGCCCAGAACTTATGCTGTTTCAACCAAGAGGCAGGATAGGCCGCCACCTCACGGGAATAGGGATGACTCCATTCGCCACAAATAACCGACTCTGCCGTATGGGGCGCATTTTTCACCGGATTATCTTCCTTAGAAATTTTGCCCGCTTCAATCAGGCGAATTTCCTCCCGAATCGCAATCATCGCCTCACAGAAACGGTCTAACTCCTCTAAAGATTCACTTTCAGTGGGTTCGATCATCATCGTCCCCGCCACAGGCCAAGAGATTGTCGGCGCATGGAAACCATAATCCATCAAACGTTTTGCCACATCCTCCACCGTAATGTCTGCCGATTTCCGCAGATCCCGCAGGTCGATAATGCATTCATGGGCCACGCAACCATTGGTTCCTTTAAACAACACCGGATAATGGTCATCCAAGCGTTTGGCGATGTAGTTGGCACTGAGGATTGCCGCTTTTGTCGCTTTCGTTAAACCGGCTGTTCCCATCATGGCGATGTACATCCAAGAGATCGGCAGAATACTCGCACTCCCAAACGGAGCTGCCGAAATTAAGCCAATATTGTCGGTATTCCCGTCTAAATTGGTCTTGGGCAGATAGGGGACGAGGTGGGCGGCGACACCAATCGGGCCAACCCCAGGCCCCCCGCCACCGTGGGGAATACAGAAGGTTTTATGTAAATTCAGGTGACAAACATCCGCACCGAAATCCCCCGGCCGACAAATGCCCACCATCGCATTCATGTTTGCGCCGTCGAGGTACACCTGGCCGCCGTTGTCATGGACGATTTGACAAATATCTCTGATCCCCACCTCAAAAACCCCGTGGGTCGAGGGATAGGTGACCATTAACGCGGCGAGATTCTCTTTATATTTTTCGGCTTTAGCTTTGAGATCCTCTAGTTCAATATCCCCTTGGCTACTGCAACATTTAATCGGGATCACCTTAAAACCACACATCACTGCACTGGCTGGGTTTGTGCCGTGGGCGGATTCGGGAATCAGACAAATATTCCGCTGGCGATCGCCGTTTTTGATGTGGTACTGACGAATCACCTGTAACCCTGCATATTCCCCTTGGGAGCCAGCATTGGGTTGGAGAGAAACTCCGGCAAAACCCGTAATTTCAGCGAGCCAATGTTCTAACTGGTCGCACATCTGCTGGTAGCCCTTGGTTTGGCTGCGGGGCGCAAAGGGATGCATCTTGCCAAAACTCGCCCAAGTGACCGGCATCATTTCCGCTGTGGCATTGAGTTTCATCGTGCAGGAACCCAACGGAATCATCGAGGTGGTCAGCGATAAATCTTTGCTCTGGAGGTGGTGAATATAGCGTAGCAACTCCGTTTCGGAACGATAGCGATTAAATACGGGATCCGTTAAAAAGTCACTGGTACGGCGGAGCGTTTCAGGGAAGTTCGGCGTAAAATTCTGGGCGAGCTGGGCGTAGGTAAAGGGAATTTCGGCATCGCTAAAAATTGCCCAAATGGTTTCAATCTCGCTGGCGACCGTGGTTTCATCGCAACTGATGCCGATATTACCGTCCGCAAAGTAGCGGAAATTATAGCCCTGTGCCTCGGCGCGTTGGCGAATGGCTTGCGCTTGCTCTGCCGTGGTTTGAACTTTAATGGTGTCAAAAACGGGTTCGCGATTCACCGCAAAACCGAGTTTATCCAAGCCTGTCGCCAGAATTTGCGTGTGTTGCTGCACTTGGGTGGCGATCGCCTTCAACCCAGCCGCCCCGTGGTAGACCCCATACATCGAAGCCATCACTGCCAGCAGCACCTGGGCCGTACAAATATTACTGGTCGCCTTGTCCCGTCGGATGTGCTGTTCACGGGTTTGCAATGCTAGCCGTAAAGCGGGTTGACCCTGACTATCCTTTGAGACGCCGACGATGCGCCCCGGAATTTGCCGTTGATATTTTTCTTTCGTCGCAAAATAAGCCGCGTGAGGCCCACCATAACCGAGGGGAACCCCAAACCGTTGACTCGTTCCCACCGCAATGTCTGCGCCCATTTCTCCCGGTGGCGTGAGGACACATAAACTCAATAAATCCGCTGCCACCGTGGCGATCGCCTTTTGGTCGTGAGCTTTTTGAATAAACGCCCGATAATCAAAAATTGCGCCGTCCGTCGCTGGATATTGCAACAACACCCCAAACACAGCATCAGTCATCTCAAAGGTGCGATGATCACCAACGATCACCTGAATGTCTAGGGGAATCGCCCGTGTCCGCACCACCTCAATCGTTTGCGGATGGCACAATTCCGACACAAAAAACGTATTCACCTGCTTCTTTTTACAGAGTCCATAGCTCATCGCCATCGCCTCCGCCGCCGCTGTCCCCTCATCCAACAACGACGCATTGGCAATCTCCAGCCCCGTCAACTCGATCACCATCGTCTGGAAATTTAACAACGCTTCTAGACGACCTTGGGCAATTTCCGCTTGATAGGGCGTGTAAGCCGTGTACCAACCCGGATTTTCTAAAATGTTGCGCTGAATCACGGGCGGGGTCACACAGTCGTAATAGCCCATGCCGATGAAATTTTTGTAAACCTGATTTTGGTTGGCGATCGCCGCCAGGGTGTGTAAAGCCTCTTGTTCCCCCTTCGCAGCGGGTAAATTCATTGCTAATTTTTGGCGAATCTTGGCGGGAACCGCTTGATCAATCAAGGTTTCCAACGCGTCATACCCTAAAAATGCCAGCATTTTTGCCATTGCCCCATCACTAAGACCAATGTGACGGCGAGCAAAAGAATGATCCTCAGAAGCATGAGAAAGCGGCGGCAACTGTTGCAAATTAACCATGAAATCACCAGAAAAAAGCAGGCTTAAGCACTTATCATAATAGGGAAAAATCACCCCCCACGGGCTGCTGATGTGGTTCTCCAACCTAAGATTTCCCATCACAACATCCCCCAACCCCAGCGTAAGGTCGCCCACCCCATGTCCCTAATGTCTCTCCGGGCGGGACTGTGGGCCCTAGGCCATACCCTTTTCCCTCAACGCTCATCCGATGGAGGTTCTACACTTTGTGGCGACCATTTTAGTCATTGAAGATGAACTCAGTGTTTTAAATATTTTGCGGGACATTCTAACCGCCGAAGGGTTTGCTGTAATCACAGCGACCGATGGGCAAATCGGCTTAGAAACGGCCTATGCGCAGCTCCCCGATCTCATTATTTGCGACGTAAATTTACCGCGATTAGACGGATATGGTGTCCTCAAAGCGCTCCATAGCAACTCAACCACCACCACTATTCCGTTTATTTTTCTGTCAGCCCGCGCTTCCCGTTCCGCCCAACGCCAAGGGATGGATCTAGGGGCCGATGATTACATTCCCAAGCCTTTTACCCGTCAGGAACTGCTCAATGCGATCCGGGGACGCCTCAGTCGCCGTCAGGGTCTCGCCCAACATTCAGCGCAACAGTTAGAGCAACTGCGACGCAATTTAACCATGGCCCTTCCCCATGAGCTGCGCACTCCCCTCCAAGGCATCATGACCTCAGCGGAGTTGCTGGGGGAATGTTGGGAAACCCTAGACCGCCAAGAAATCCGAGAAATTAGTGAGAGCATTCGTATTTCAGCCAGTCGCCTCCATAATTTAATCCAAAAGTTCTTGCTATACACCAAGCTCGATTTAGCCACCCACGATCCCGACGATTTTCACCTCTGGTATAGCCCTGTCACCGAGAAAAGTGACACGCTCATCACTACTTTGGCCCGACAAATTGCCAAACAATACCAGCGACCAGAGGACTTGAAGCTGGAGTTATGTGCGGCGAAGGTTGCAATCTCAGAGAAGTGGCTTGTTACCCTGGTGCAGGAAATTGTCGATAATGCGTTTAAATTTTCGGAGCACACTTCCCAAACCCAGAAACGCATTCTGCTGAAAAGTCGGATCAATGGCAATGTATGGCAGTTAGCGATCAAAGACCATGGTCGTGGCATGAGCCCAGAGCAGATTCGGGCCTTGGGGGCCTATATGCAGTTTGACCGTCAACAGTATGAGCAGCAGGGGTCTGGTCTCGGATTGGCGATCGCCGAACGGATCGCAAAAATTTATAATGGGACGGTGACGATTAAGAGTACTGTAGGGACAGGAACCACGGTGATTGTCACATTTCCGACTGCGACTTCGGAACAAATTCCGACAGAAAACCGCCTCAGTTAGTGCCCGCTGTTATTTTTTCTCCATGAGTCAATTACACAATGCCTTTACCCTGTTTGTCAGCCTGTTGGTGGAGGCGATGCCCTTTCTGCTACTGGGGGTAATCCTTTCGAGTGTGCTGTTGGTGTGTGTAGATGAACGCCAACTGATCCAGCGTTTACCGAAAAATCCAGTTTTAGGGGCTTTTATGGGCAGTTGCATCGGGTTTTTGTTTCCGGTGTGTGAATGCGGCAATGTGCCCGTGGCCCGTCGCTTTATGCTCCAGGGGATTCCCACGTCCGTGGCGGTAGGTTTTTTGCTGTCGGCCCCCACCTTAAATCCGGTGGTAATTTGGTCGACTTGGATCGCCTTTCGGGGCCAACCGGAAATCGTCCTCTATCGGGTGCTGGGTTCCTTGGCGATCGCCACCATCGTCGGCACAGTGTTTAGCGTCGAATCAGACCCCAAAAAGCTGCTCCAACCGAAACTGGCCCAACGCTTAAAATTTGTCCAGCAGGTCAACGAAAACCAGGCCCAGGCAGCGAACACCAGTCCTCTGCTCCAATCGGGGACATTTTTCCTCGGTGCCCAGCAGACAGTCCCCCTCGAAACAGTGGCGACCCAAATGCCAGCACCAGCGACGACCCAAGATCGGAGCTTTAAAACCCTCTTTGGGGCCTTGATTAACAATATTTCTGTGGAATTGCGGGAACTGGGGGCGGTATTGATTTTCGGCAGTGCGATCGCCGCGTTGATCCAAGTCTTTGTGCCCAGGGAAGTCGTCTTGAGTCTAGGCCAAGGGACGATTACCTCCATTGTGGCGATGATGCTGTTGGCGGCGATTGTTTCCATCTGTTCGACGGTAGATTCTTTCTTTGCCCTGTCCTTTGCTTCCACCTTCACGACAGGTTCCCTGCTGGCCTTTTTGATTTTCGGGCCAATGATCGATATCAAAGCAGTCGGCCTGATGCTCTCAATTTTCAAACCCCGCTTTATCCTGTATTTTTTCCTCTTGGCGGGTCAGCTCACCTTTCTTTTTGCCCTCGGCTATAGCTATTTCCTTTAGGGGGCCAGGGAATTTTTGCGGGGAGACGCGTTTCAGTTTTCCAGAAGTCCGCCGCAACGTACAATAAAAACCGTCTTCACAGTTTGAGTTCTATGCAGTACCACGCACAAGTTTATGTTACTCTCCGTCCCTCTGTTCTTGATCCGGCTGGTGCCGCTGTCGAATCAGGTCTAAGTCAATTGGGCCATGGGGGCGTCTCTGGGGTACGCATTGGGAAATATATCGAATTAAATCTTGCCGCCGCTGACGAAGCAGAAGCCAAGGCGAAAGTGGATCAAATGTGTGATCAACTGCTTACCAACCCAGTGATTGAAAATTATCGCTTCGACCTCACCCCCCTGAAATAACGATAAATTTCTGCCCGATCTTCCCTTGCAATCTTTCAATTAATTGGTAACGACACGATGAAATTTGGTGTAATTGTTTTCCCTGGCTCAAACTGCGACCGTGACATGGCAATGGTGACGGAAGGGATTTTTGGGCAGCCGACACGGATGGTCTGGCACCAGGAAACAGATATTACGGACATCGATGTGATTGCGGTGCCTGGGGGCTTTAGCTACGGGGATTATCTCCGCTGTGGGGCGATCGCCCGCTTTTCTCCGGTGATGCAGAGCGTCATCGACCATGCTAATCAAGGGAAATATGTGCTGGGGGTTTGTAATGGCTTTCAGGTGTTGACGGAAGTGGGTCTGCTGCCTGGGGCTTTGGTGCGCAACCGAGATCTGCACTTCATTTGCGATCGCCAATATCTCCGGGTTGAAAACAATGATCGGGTCTGGACAAGGGGTTACCGCCAAAACCAGGTGATCAATATTCCCATCGCCCATGGAGAAGGACGCTACCATGCCGACCCCGAAACCCTCAAGGCGATCGAAGATAAAGGTCAAGTTCTCTTCCGTTACTGTGATGCCCAAGGCAATGTAAATGAGGCTGCCAATCCCAACGGTTCTCTCAACAACATCGCCGGTATTACCAACCAAGCTGGCAATGTTTTAGGAATGATGCCCCACCCAGAACGGGCCGCCGATGGCAGTCTCGGTTTAGTAGACGGGAAAGGTTTATTTGAAGGGCTCTTAAACCTCGTTGCCGGATAGCTTGAAGATTAGGCGAAAGCAGCAAAAAGCCGCTCTAGACGATCATTAAGGTGCGAAACGAGTATCTAACTGCCGAGGCCCAAAAATTAAGAGGGCGTCGGTTGAGACTCCAGGTAGCGTAGAAATTCTAGCAACTCATCATCGGATAACAATTGGCGCGATCGCTTGCCATAGGTTTCTAGCAAGTAAGTGCGGCCCTGCTCACTAGACCAGCGCAAGCGCTTGAGTTCCACATCGGTGCGGGCAATAATCTCAGAAAAATCTAACGCATCTGTCGAGCTGCCTGCCGACCCTAAATCTAAGCTCGTATCAGGTGTCGCTTGGGGCTGATTTAGGGGGATTTCGGGAGTCTGGTCTACGACCGGCGCCGGAGATGGCAAGGGCAAATCATTTTGATGGCTCGGTATTGAGACTGGATTTGTCGGGGTTGCAACCGTTGGTGTGGAGGTAGCCATGACAGGTGCTGGTTTTGCAGAGACGACCGGGGCTGCTGGAGGAGATTGAACGGGCATGGTCTGCTTCGCGGGGGCTGGTGCCGGAATTGCCCCAGATCCCAAAAGATTTAACGCCCGGATTCTTGCTTGATCCTCCGCCTGTTCCACAGAGGGGGCTGCCGCCAAACCACTGGCGAGTTTTTTCCCTTCCAATTCCACCACAACCCGCACAATAAACTGGCCATGTTCAATGGCTGCCAGTTCACTGATTAAGCCCCCGTAGGGATAACGCTGCCGAAAAATCTCTGGTGTCATGGAACGCAATAGGAAAAATTTGACTCAATTTATTAGTTGAGTGCAATTGTACCCTTATTCTTCCTGATTCAGGGCAATTTGGTGGTGAATTCCCTAGAGGCCATGGAGAGAATTCCCTTGACAGGGTACAATATCGAAAAAGCATTGTGACAAGATAGTCAACACATACGTCTAGTGGCTTGGTCATTTAGATTTTGCCCTTGTCCCAGCCGCGATTGTATCGGACGATCCTCCTTTAATCACATTGCTTGTTTTTCCGTCGGGTTTGCTTAGCCACAGGCAGTCCCTGCTCTTTTCCTGAAACACGTCTTTTTGGGTCAGTTTCAGAACCAAGTCCCCGCCATAGCCGTTTCCTAAACGTAATGACCTCTAGAAGGGTTGGTGTGGGAGCTCCCCTGTTCGATGTTTGCTCAAGTTTTTCGACTGTGTACTTGCGAACTTGTCATTTCCTGAGGTGTTATCGGCCTCGCCCCCATTAGGCTTTGTTTCTTTTGTGAAACGGGCCATCCTTTCGGAAAGGGCATTGTTTTGATCAGTCAACCTTGGGGTTCCTGGGGAATTTGTGGCGTTTCCCATCAGAAATACAGGTCTGTTGACTGTCTAGGTTTAATGATAGCGACAAACAACAGACTGATACTGCTTTTCTGGTGGACTGTTGTCGTTTCACTTTACTTTCTAACGAAAAGGATAGTTTTGCATGGATTTTTCAATCGCCACACTGCTGTCTTTCTTTACAGATGACAAATTGGTTGCCGGTAAATTCCTCGAAAAGAAATTAGAGTGTCGCTCTGAGGAAGATACAGAACAGCTCCAGATTATTCTTGATGCCCTAGAGCGCTCGAATATTTTGGTGAAGGAACGGGGTAAATACCGCCGGGTGCCGGAAGCGGATGTGGTCGAGGCAAAGCTACGGTGTTCGAGTAAGGGTTTTTGTTTTGCGATCCAGGATTCTGAGGATGCTGATGATATTTATATCCGGGAAAGTTATCTCAGTAATGCTTGGAATGGCGATCGCGTTTTAGTCAAAATCATCAAAGAAGGAACGCGGCGGCGATCGCCAGAGGGAGTAGTCCGTTTAATTTTAGAACGGGCCAATCCTTCCCTCCTAGCGCGGGTGGTCCAAAAAGACGAAGGCTTCCGGGCAGTGCCCCTTGACGATCGCCTCTTGTTTGAACTTGAACTCCAGGACGAAACGGATCGACTCCAGCAGGCCATTGATCACCTCGTCCATGTTTCGGTGGTGCAATATCCCATTGCCCAGTACCTCCCCCAGGGGTCTGTCACCAAGGTGTTGGGGAGTGATGCCGAGGCCGCCGCTGACACGGATATTGTCTGTTGTAAACATGATTTACTGCGCCAATTTCCCGAGGAGGTTTTGGCTGCCGTTAAAGACATTCCCACAAAACTAACCAAAAAAATGCTCGCCAAGCGGCGGGATTTTCGCGACCAATTAACCATCACCATCGAGGATGAAATTCACCTCACCCCGGAGAATCAAGCCTTTATTGAAAATGCATTTACGCTCCAAAAAACCGAAGCTGGCCAGTGGCAACTGGGCATTCATTTGGCGGATGTGGCAGAATTCGTTCCGGCCCAGGGTGTTTTGGATCGGTGGGCGAAAAAACACGGCACGGCAGTATTTCTCGGTCAAATGACCATTCCGCTATTTCCGCCAGAATTTAAGGAGAAAGTAGAGCTTCGTCCTGGGGGCGATCGCCTGACGATGTCCATTCTCCTCACCTTTGATGATCAGGGGAACGTGGCAGAATTTGAAATTACCCCCAGTGTGATCCGCGTTAACCAGAGCCTAAGTTACCAAAAGATTCAGCATCTCCTCAGTAGTGGAGAAACCGCAGAGGCTGAGCTGGCCGATGTCGCAACCCTGCTGAATGATTTAATTTTTAACCTCAGTCCTTTAGTCAAAGCCCAGCGCCTGCAACGGGGCGGTTTCCAGATTTCTCTACCCGAAGTAACTTCTGCTTTTAAAGATGAAGGGCGTTTTGGGACGATGATTGTTTCACCGAGTTTGCCGGTGCGGTCTCTCTTGGCAGAGGTAATGATCCTGGCGGGTCGAGCGGTGGCCCAACATATGCTGGCCCTAGAACTGCCAGCCATCTATTGCTACCAAGCGAATCCTGATTTTGAGAGCCTCGAAAATCTCATTAAGTTGGGCAATAATCTAAACCTGAAGCTCAAGCTCGAATCGGAAGAGGAGCTGTTACCCCACGATTATCAGCACTTTATCCAAGAGTTCAGCCAAACAGACATGACAAAGATCCTGAACTATCTACTTCAGGAAACCCTCGATGTTCCCCGCTATGGTGCCCATCCCCACCCCCATTTTGGCTTGGCCTACCGGGACGGTTATAGTCGTGTCTGTGCGCCGGGACAACGCTATGGTGACTTGGTGATGCAGCGCATTTTAAAACTCATTTTCTCTGAGGGGCGCGATCGCCGTTCGAGTCGTGTCAAGGTCGGGGTTAACCTCGGCAGCAGCACTTGTCATAACCAGGTGAACTGGAAAGTGCTACCAACGCCGATCCAAACGGAATTAGAAGAAACCATTGCCAGCCTAATTTTGCAACTCAACGACCAAGAGAAGGTGGCCGATGACGCCGAAAAGGATCTCCAGGGACTCCAAAAGGCTGAAAAGATGAAGGCCCACACGGGGCATACCTTTAAGGGGCTGATCACTGGGGTGCAGTCCTATGGTTTCTTTGTGGAAATTGAGGATCTGCTCGTGGAAGGTCTTGTCCATGTCAGTTCCCTCAAGGATGACTGGTATGAATATCGCGCCCGACACAGTTGTCTGGTGGGTCGGAAAAATCGCACTGCCTATCGCCTCGGCAATACCGTCGATGTGGAAGTGAAGAGTGTCGATTATTATCGGCAACAGATTGATCTGGCGATCGCCAAAAATACCAATTCAGACCCAGATGACGCGGCTGCGGAAAATTGGGAAGAAGAATAATCACCCGTCTATGACTCAGCTGATGGGGGAAGCATTCAACGCTTCCCTCTTTTTTTGTGACGATACGGCCCCCGGTGGCCTAGGGCATCCACTCCAGGAAAAAACCCACCTTACTTTCCTTTGCCGCACTCGAATTATGCTTTTGAATTTCCGTCGCCGCCCGCCAGTGGGAGGTGAAGGCATAGCCGGCCCCTAGGGTCGTGATCCCCATTTCCTCTGGGGTCGCTAAGTTAACAAACTGTTGACTCAGGCTAATGTTCGAGGCCCCAGAGCGCGACAAATTAAGCTGCAACTTGGCGCCCACCTCTAGGCCTTCTCGTTCGTAATCTGGGCCAGAAAAGGATTGATAGCCGAGACTAGGGGCAATATTAAAGCGGTTGCCGAGGGGGAGTAAATAATAGTTGGCACGGGCGGCCACCTGGGTGCGATCGCCACTAAACAGGGTATGACCTTCGGCACTGAGGGTCAGGGGAAAATCGGGTTTTACAAAAATATCTTCAACGCCGACACTGATGCCCCCCTGGTGATCATTGCTGGGAAATTGGGCATACCCAAGCCGCCAGCGGGTCTGAAAACTCGGTTCGTGGCGAATGCTATGGAGCACATCGGGAATCCCTTCTTCGCTCCATCGTTGCAGTACGGGGCTATTGTCAAAGGTTTCTGGGGGCAAATCAAGTTGCTCTGGGGTGAGGGTTTGGGCTAGACCTAGAGGGGCAAAGGCGATCGCCAAACTATTGGCCAGCACAACGTTCTGTAATCCGTTTCTCAAGGTTAATGCTCCCCACCACAACAAATCTTTTTCCTATCCTAGACTATCCCGCAAACAGATCGAGGGGGAAATGGCCATAGGTACCAGCGAGTTCCGGTTCAGGGGATTGCAGCGCCACTAAAACGCCCCGATACTGCCCCACATAGTCATCGAGGTAATGGCTCATTTTTTGGGTATTGAATTTTAAATACACTGGGCGATCGCCCCATTCGCCTGGATCAATGGCGATCGCCGCATCGTAGCCTAAACCCCGGAGATACTGCTGCACCGTTGTTGTGGCGACGGCAACGTTATCTGCGCAGATGCCAATATTTTCCCAGTCCGCCGCCTGACAAGCCAAACGCAAATTTTGCCGGAGGGTTTCCCGTTCGGCTGCTGATTCTCGGACGGGGGTAGTCACACAGCTTTTTTGCTGCAAAAGGGCGATCGCCGCCGTCAACTCTGGGGAGATACTCATCGGTTATGTCACAAAATAGGCTCGATTTAGCCTAGCAGACTCCCTAGG
>NZ_CAWLTV010000046.1:0-21177 GCF_963864045.1 Picosynechococcus sp. NKBG042902
CCCCTCCCTAGGGCTAGATCCATTCTCCATCTTCGTCGGGGTCTACCCTAGGGGAAGCTTCCTCTTCGGAAGTGTAGGGGGGCGTCAAAATTCGATAGTCAGCATCATAGACAGTACCCGTTTCCTCTGACGCTTTGGCAGGCTTGGCAGACGGTTTTGGGGCCGGTGGCTTTGGCATCGCAGCCTCTGGGCCGGGACTAGGACGGGGACGCTGGGGTTTCGGTTGGGGGCGAATCTGGGGTTCTCCTTCACCCGCCTGGGGGGGCTGGGGACGGGTCGACTGTTGGGGAGGTGATTCAATGTCCCAGGTTTCTTCATCCTGGGTTTCTAGTTCCTTGTCAGTCCAATCATAATTAGCGCGGCTCCGTTCCCAATCGGAACGACCAGTGCGGCGATCGGGCTGGCGAGGGGGACGTTGTTTCAGGCGTTCAAGGCGAGGATTCGGGCGATCGCCCCGATTATTAGGACTAGGATTTGTCCCTTTTAAAAAAAGCTGCAAGAGCAAACTCAGGAGCAACCCAAGCAAGACCGCTGCGATAAACCAAATACTGAGGGGCAACTGCCAGGGAACGGTGCGATTAAATAAAACGAGACCCAGCGCCTGACTATTTTGCAGCAGCAGAACTGCTCCGCCCCCAAAGCAGAGTAGCAACAACAATAACAGTGGCGACCTAGACTCCATAAACAAGCAACGGCGATCGCCTAGGGCGTTTCCGGATTTTCAGTGGGAGACTGGGCCGGAGTTGTCGTGCCAGTGCGTGCCAAAGCCTCGTCCACTTGGGCTAAGAGATCCTTAAGCACCTGTTCATCCGGATATAACTCCACCAACCGTTGCAGATGGGGACGTGCCCCTGCTAAATCCCCCAGGGCTAAACGGGCTTGTACCAAACCTTGCAGCGCATTTGTATTGTCTGGCTCCCGTTCTAAAACGGCTAAAAATCCGGCTTCTTGTTGTTTTAGTTGAGCTTCTTGATCCGCCTGGGGATTCCGAGCCACTTCGGTTGTCGGTTGTCGCACGCTATCAATGATGCCCCCGATCACTGGCACCATCGCAGTTCCCGCAAAGGAGCCTGCACCAATAAACAGGATCACTTTTGTCCAAAATTTCTGTTTCTTTTGCTTCGCTTCAACGGCTTTATCAGAAAAAAGAGGCATGGGTTGAGGGGGATGACTTAAAAATCCTATCTATTTTAGCCCATGGCCATGGGAGTTCTAGAAAATGGGATTTAATGGGAAAGGCTGCCATTTCCCGAAGTTTTTTAACCCTTGCTCTATGTCTGCTTCTAAGTCTCCAGCCCCTTTACTGGCCTACTTCACCGCTTTTTTTTACATTCTCTTTAGCCTCATTCCCGATAGCCATAGCATGATGGTGGCCTGGTCGTGGGTGTTTGTGTGGCAGGTGGGTCTGTTCTGTCCTTTGTTGTGGTTTTTGGTGCAGCTATGGGATAACCGCCGCCTCTATCTGTTGGGCAACGGGTTTGATCAGGGTCTAATTGCAATTTTAATCAGCTTGGGGATTTCCACCCTGGGGGCAGAGTTTCCCCAGCAAGCTCGCTGGCAAGCCTGGGCCTGTTTAGGGTTTATCGCCGCGCTCTATCCCATTAGTCGTTGGCTGAATAGTGTGACTGGTCGTTATCGATTATTTTTGGGACAAGGATATTTAAGTTTGGCCTTTGTTGCCTTTAGTTTAGCGCTGTGGCTCAGTCGGACATTTTTGCCAGAAATTGAACGGCTCCGAGATTTGGGTGTTGATGGGGCGGTGCAACAGTTTGATTTTTCGCTGCTGGAACTGCGTAACTGGGCTCCCTTGGGTCACCAAAATTATGTGGCCGGTTATCTCATTCTTTGTTTACCGACCCTCCTGGGCTTGGCGATTTTACATCGGGATTGGCGGCGCTGGCTTTGGCTGACGGGGGTGGTAATTGGGGCGGTAGATCTTTATACCACGAGCTCTCGGGGGGGGTGGCTTGGGTTGGCGATCGCCTCGGTGGTGGCCTTTGGGTTTGCTTGGGGGTTTAGTCAGATTCGCAAATTTTATTTACTGCTGGCGGGGATTATTTCCACGGGAGTTTTAGGGATTTTTGTGCTGACCAATAACCGCCTCTACAATCTCGTGGTGCCGATTTTGCAGGGGGAATTTGGAGAATTAAATTACCGTTGGGTCAATGCCCAGGTGGGTGGGGCCATGGGCCTCGACCATTGGTGGACGGGGGCCGGTTTAGGAAATGCGTTCTTGTTGTATCAAAATTACCGCCCAATCACAGCGGGTCGCCTCTCGGAAATTATTTATCAACTCCACAGTACCCCGGTGCAACTCTGGGCGGAAATGGGCATCTGGGGTTTGGGTTTGTTCTTTGGTTCGATTGTTTTTCTGGGGGTGATCCTCTGGCGACTGCGGGGCCATGTTAAAGGGATGGCACGGGAAGACCGCATTTTGTTGGGCAGTATTTACACCGGGCTAGTCGGCTATTGGGCCTTGAGTTGGACCGATTATCAACTGGATAATGTGGCCATTAGCGGCATTATTACAATTCTGGTGGCCCTGCTCGCGGCGATCGCCCGTCAAGATCAACCCCAAAGATCTCTCCCCTCTCAGCCAAACCCAGAAAAGTTTTTAGGGAAGCCCCGTCTCATTGCCCTCGGCTTAGTGGGGGTCTATGGTGCCGTTGCCATCTGGTTAGCACCGATCCAAGCTGCTTGGGAGCGATCCAGTACCGGATTTTTAGCATTGCGCCAGGAAACCCCCGATTATGACCGTTTTGTGGAAAATTTGACCGCCGCCCATGACCTCGCTCCCTGGGAACCTTACTATTCCTATCAGTTGGGTTGGAACCTCGGTGAATTAGCTCTCCAGACCACAGACTTAGAACAACGGCAACGCTATCTCCAGGAGGCGATCCAGTGGTTTGACCAGGGCAACCAAGCTTCTCCCTACCGGGAATTTGGCCGCAGCAACGTGGCCTGGCTCCACATCGCCAACAATGAACCCAATCTAGCAACGGCGGATTTTTACCAATCAGCCCAGCTTGTGCCCGCGAAACGAGGCATTTTCTACGGGTTGGGGTTAAGTTTGTTGGCCCAGGACAAAACAGATCTTGCGATCAAGGCGATCGCCTTAGAAATTCTCCGGGATCCCCAATTTATCACCAGCCCCATTTGGCGGGGCGGGGGCTTGGGAGAGCTTTATCCAGCGGTGGTGGCGCGGGTGATGGGTCACTACGAACAGCTACTGGCGCAATATCCCGATGATCCGTTGTTACATCGCTGTCGGGGTGGTATTGCCTGGTGGATTGGGGATTTTGCCCTGGCCGAAACGGAATTTCGGCAATATTTCGACGCCACGGCCCTCAGTTTACTCCCCGGTCGGGAAGCCCTAGGTCAGGAAACGGCGATCGCCCTGTTGCAAGCCACCTGGGAAAACCCAGAAAAACGCTTAGAACTCCTAGAGGAAGCCTGGGCTAAGGTTTCGCCCCAACAGCCCCTCACCGACCAACAACGGCAAGAATTTTTAGCCACCATGGCCAATAGTCCAGATTTTGCCACTTGGATCCGCGTCGGTGCCCCAGTCCTCCAGTACCGTCGCCAGCGCAGTGGGTTTAATGTGAACAGTCGCCACATTGACGGGGACAATCCCACGGATTTTTGGACGGTAAGCGAAAACCTCGCAATTAACACCTGGTTCGGCGAATTTTTCCCGTCTGTTGTCTATGAACCTCGGTTTGACTTGCAATTACAACCCCTCAGGGACAGTCTTTATGCCGCTTTTGAAACAAACGCTAACCCCTAAAAATTGAGCCAATTACTCAGGCCAGCGGGTAACGGCAAGAAAATTAACGCCACAAAAACCAGGGTAAACATTCCCAACAGGTCGCGGCGATTGTCCAAATCCGTCACATCGTTAAGGGCGGGCTGGTTCGCGATGGGCATCAACAGGGCGAAAATCGCCAGAAAGAGAAAATTTGGCTGCACAAAGGCGATCGCAATCATACAAATCCTTGTCACCTGGGCAATAATGCTCGCCGTCCGCTGGCCGAAAACGGCGTGGGTCATCAAACCACCATCCAATTGACCGATGGGCAAGAGTTGCAACCCCCCCAACATCAGGGCCACATAACCGGCGATCGCCACCGGGTGTAAATCCAGGGCCATATCCGGGGTGAACTGACTTCCTAGGGCCAAACGGCTCATCAGTCCCAGGAGAAGGGAAAACCGTGGATTAAACTCATTAAAGGCCAACAGTGTTGATTCCTCTGGCAAGGGCACCACTTGGGACAGACCCAGGCCCACCCACAAACAAGGCAGGGTCAGGAGCATCCCCACCCAAGAGCCTGCCACCGCAAAATCAAACAAAGCTTGGCGATGGGGAATGGGGGATTTCCGCTGGGTATAGGCCCCCAGGGTGCCGATAAAAAAGGGAATCGGGACGAAATAGGGGAGCGTTGTTTTAATTTTGTAATAGGCCGCCGCACCGTAATGGCCCAGTTCATGGCAACCGAGAATTGCGACTAACAGCAGACCATAGGGTAAGCCCTGCCAAAGCATACTCGGATTCTGTTGGATCACCTCCGGGGCGACCCCCTGCAATTCCAAACCCATGACGGTGGTAGTAAATAAAGTAATTAACACTAAGGCGATCGCCAAATCCGGGCGCGTTAGGGGTTCCTCTTTGGTTTGGGATTGTTGGGCTGCTTTCCAAGGGTTGGGAACAAGGGCAAAAAACGGTTGCCCCCGCAGACTTTCTTGGAAGACCACAATAAAGCGATCGCCAAAGAGCTGTTCGATATTATCCCGAATTGTTTGGTAGGCTTCCTGGGGGACCGCTCGCAACTTGCCTCGACAGAGGATCGCCTGAGGATAGTAGTCAATATTCTGAAGATAATAGACCCCCCAGGGAAAACAATCCCGGAGTGCTTTTTCTTCCTTGGTACTGATCGGGCGGAGCTTAGAGCCTTCCTTTTTCAGGGCAGAAGCTTGGTCTAATTTTTCTAAATCTAAGCTTGGGGTTTGGGGCGCAGCAGGCGGCGGGCTGGGATCAGCAGATTCGTCCGGTTTAGGTTTACCCCAGTCCAACAAACTCCAATACATAAACGGCGAAAGGATCAACAGTGGCAACATCAGCAACAAGGGCATCGGCTGGGTCGCCCCAAAAATTAAAATCCAGACTAGCCAGGCGGAAGCAGGCAACATCATCACCAGCCAGAGTAAGCTTAATGGTGCTTTATTTTCTGGTGGTACAGTGCGGCGGATGAGGGCGTAGGTCAACACCCCCATAACGAAGAAAAGCAGCCAAACTTCCATGAACTTTCAATTGAATCCTTACTAGAAAATGTGTGGCACAAGCAAAATGATTGCCCCTGCTTTGTGGCGATCGCCCCTAGAGAGAAAATTGTCGAAACCTCACCCCAATGCAACAATGGTAGCGACTGTTTAACATTTCAACATGAGTAGGGACTCCCCCCGTGCAGACTCCCCCCAAACCGCCCCGCAAACTTTTTGAAGACATCTACGCCTTTGCCCCTAATCGAGAAACCCTCGGTGGCACAGCCTACTTTATCGCAAAAGCCGGTGGTGGTCTGTTGGTTGATTGTCCCCCTTGGCACCCAGAAACCCTCAACTTTTTGCAGGCCCAGGGCGGCGTCAAAACCCTCTACATCACCCAGCGGGCCGCCATCAGTAACCAAGTCGCGAAAATTCAACAGGCCCTCGGTTGTGCGATTGTGATCCAAGAGCAAGAAGCCTACCTGATACCAGAGGCTGACGTGACGCCCTTTCGGGATGATTGGCAGGATGGTGATTTTCGCGGCATTTGGACACCCGGATTTTCCCCTGGTGCTTCCTGTCTCTATTATGGCCAATGGGGAGGCTGTCTGTTCACGGGGCGGCATCTCCTCCCCAACCAAAAGGGTGAAATTCTCGCCCTGCGCACCGCCAAAACTTTCCACTGGGGCCGCCAACTCAAAGGCATCGAAAAGCTGATTGAAACGTTTAAAAATCAGCCCCTAGAATATCTGCTGCCCGCTGCAAATACGGGTTTTCTCCGGGGGACGGGTTATCTAGCAGGGACCTACCCCAAATTACAACAGGCGATCGCCTTGTCCCAGGCCCAACCCCTTGTCCATCTCTAAAGCGGCCGATCTTAGTGAAATTAACCAAGGGGCGATCGCCCTCTGCTGGTGGCTCCCATCTCAGGCAATGCGACTATATAATAAAGGCTATGTGGGAAATCATTGCCCGGCCTCACCCAACGGTCATCAAGGTCTGCCCCTGATTTTCTCTGTTTTTTTCCTGTTCATCCCCCAAAACATTAGCATCGAGCTTCCATGGTTCAATCAACTACCTCCTATCAACACCTTTCTAGCCAAGCCGTCCCCTACAGCTACTCCATGGGTGGGACGGTGGTGCCGATGGTTGTCGAACAATCTGGCATGGGAGAACGGGCCTTCGATATCTATTCCCGCCTGCTACGGGAACGCATTGTATTCCTCGGTACCGCCATTGATGACACCGTTGCTGACTCTGTGGTGGCCCAGTTGCTCTTTTTAGACGCCGAGGATGCCGACAAAGACATCCAACTCTACATCAACTCCCCTGGTGGTTCCGTTTATGCAGGGATGGCGATTTACGACACCATGCAACAGATTCGTCCTAATGTGGTGACCATTTGCTACGGCATTGCTGCCAGTATGGGGGCCTTTCTCCTATCAGGGGGCACTAAGGGTAAGCGGATGGCCCTCCCCAGTTCCCGGATTATGATTCACCAACCCCTCGGTGGTGCCCAAGGCCAAGCGGTGGATATCGAAATTCAAGCCAAGGAAATCCTCTACATCAAAGATAAATTAAATACGTTGATCGCCGATCATACGGGTCAACCCTTTGATAAGGTGGCAGAAGATACCGAGCGGGACTTCTATATGTCCGCCGAAGAGGCTTGCCAGTATGGTTTGATCGACCAAGTGATCGCCCCGAACGCCGCTTAACCCCATCGCTCACGTTATCCAGAGGCCCTACTCCAAAACCCATGTCTAAATACGACTCCCATCTCAAATGTTCCTTTTGTGGTAAGTCCCAAGAACAGGTTAGAAAGCTCATCGCTGGGCCAGGGGTCTATATTTGTGACGAATGTGTCGAGCTGTGTAACGAAATCCTCGATGAGGAGCTGATGGAAAATGCGGCGGGCATGGGGATGGGGCGATCGCCTGAAAAAAATCCCCCCAAGGCTCCCCCCGAAAAAATTAATTTTGAAGACATTCCCAAACCCAGGGAAATTAAGCATTACCTCGACGAACATGTCATCGGCCAGGACGAAGCAAAAAAAGTCCTTTCCGTGGCTGTCTACAACCATTACAAGCGCCTGAGTTTGATGGAAGATGACGACGCTGATCCCGTCGCCGATGGCATCGAACTCCACAAATCCAATATTCTTTTGATCGGGCCAACGGGATGCGGTAAAACCCTCCTCGCCCAGACCCTCGCGAAGATCCTTGATGTGCCCTTTGCCGTTGCCGATGCCACAACCCTTACCGAGGCGGGCTATGTGGGCGAAGATGTCGAAAATATTTTGCTGCGCCTTCTACAGGTGGCCGATCTCGATGTGGCCGAAGCCCAGCGGGGGATTATCTACATCGACGAAATCGATAAAATTGCCCGCAAAAGTGAAAATCCCTCCATTACCCGCGATGTGTCTGGGGAAGGGGTACAACAGGCCCTGTTGAAAATGCTGGAGGGCACCGTCGCCAATGTGCCGCCCCAGGGAGGCCGAAAGCACCCGTACCAAGATTGCATTCAAATTGATACCCGCAATATTTTATTTATTTGTGGTGGAGCCTTTGTCGGTCTCGATAAGGTGATTGAGCGGCGGGTCGGCAAAAAAAGTATGGGCTTTGTGCGGCCCGGGGAAGAGGGCAGTGCCAAGGAACAACGTACCGCTGAATTACTCCAGCATCTTTCTCCGGAGGATCTCGTTAAGTACGGGATGATTCCAGAGTTTATCGGGCGGATTCCGGTGATTGCGTCCCTCAGTCCCCTCGATGAGGAAGCGCTAGTTGAAATTTTGACCCAGCCGAAGAATGCCCTCGTCAAGCAATACAAAAAACTCCTGAAGATGGACAGTGTGCAGTTGGAGTTTGAACCGACCGCTATCCGGGCGATCGCCCAGGAAGCTTACCGCCGCAAAACCGGGGCTAGGGCGCTCCGGGGCATTGTCGAAGAATTGATGCTCGATGTGATGTACGAACTGCCTTCCCGTAAGGATGTCAACCGCTGCACGATTACACCGGAAATGGTCGAAAAACGCTCTACGGCTGAACTCCTACTTCATCCGTCCTCCTTACCCAAACCAGAATCTGCTTAGGGCCAATGGCGATCGCCCAGGTGCGGGGAGTCCCCCACTATTACGAATGGATTTGTTGCGGGGGCCGCGATCTTCCCAAACCAGTGATGTTATTTGTCCACGGTTGGGGCGGGTCGAGCCATTATTGGCGCAGCACTGCCACGGCCTTCAGTGAATCTTTCCACTGTCTGATCTATGACCTGCGGGGCTTTGGTCGTTCTGAGCTCCCTGTCGATTACAGTGGTGACTATGCCCTAGACGATTATGCTCTGGATCTAGAAGTACTGCTGCGGCAGTTAGATATCAACGGCAAAATTATTCTCAATGCCCATTCCATGGGGGCTTCCATCGGGGCAATTTTTGCGGCGCAGTTTCCCCAACGCCTAGACCGGGCCATTTTGAACTGCAACGGGATTTTTGAATATGATGCCCGCGCCTTTGGGACGTTTCAGAAAATTGCTGGCACCATTGTGCGCTTACGGTTTCCGTGGTTGCGTCAGGTACCGGGGCTGGATCGGTTGGCGATCGCCCGTTTTTTGCAGCAACCAATTGCGCCCACAGAGCGGCGGCAATTCCTGGAGGATTTTTTGAGGGCTGATAATCGCGCCGCCGCTGGCACCCTGCTAGCTTCGGTGAATGAAATGATGGTGACCCGCTTGCCCCAGGCGTTTCGCAATATCCAATGTCCGACCCTGTTCCTCGCCGGGGAAAAAGATCAAATCATTCCGGCGGCCATGGCCAAAAGGGCGATCGCCTTAAACCCAAACTTTCGATACATTGAAATTCCCCAGGTTGGACACTTCCCCATGCTTGAAAATCCCCACCGCTACCAAGCCGAAATCCAGCAATTTCTCAGGGACAAATTTCCCGGATAGTATTTATTCTTGGAATCCCTCAAAGAATGATACGCTCTAACAGAACCTCAAAAATTGACGAGAAAATTCTGATGCGTATTTTGTTTGTTTCTGCCGAGGCTGCTCCCATCGCTAAAGCTGGAGGTATGGGAGATGTGGTGGGATCACTGCCCAAAGTTTTACGGCAGTTAGGACATGACGCGAGAATTTTCTTACCCTATTACGGCTTTCTCAACGACAAACTGGACATCCCTGCGGAACCCGTGTGGTGGGGCAGTGCAATGTTCAATACGTTTGCCGTGTATGAAACCGTATTACCCAATACCGATGTCCCCCTTTATCTGTTTGGCCATCCCGCCTTTGATGGACGACATATCTATGGTGGGCAGGACGAATTTTGGCGCTTTACCTTTTTTGCCAATGGGGCCGCTGAATTTATGTGGAACCACTGGAAACCGCAGATTGCCCACTGTCACGACTGGCACACGGGTATGATTCCGGTGTGGATGCACCAATCGCCGGATATCAGTACGGTATTTACGATCCACAATTTGGCTTACCAGGGGCCTTGGCGGGGTTTCTTGGAGCGCAACACTTGGTGCCCTTGGTATATGGACGGTGATAATGTGATGGCCTCGGCGCTGATGTTCGCTGATCAAGTGAACACCGTATCTCCCACCTATGCCCGACAGATCCAAACCAAAGTCTATGGTGAAAAATTAGAGGGTTTATTGTCTTGGATCAGCGGCAAAAGTCGCGGCATTGTGAATGGCATTGATGTGGAACTATATAACCCTTCTAACGACCAAGCCCTGGTAAAACAATTTTCTACCACCAATCTTGAGGATCGGGCCGCCAACAAAGTGATCATCCAAGAAGAAACGGGGCTAGAGGTCAACTCCAAGGCTTTTTTGATGGCGATGGTCACCCGCTTAGTGGAACAAAAGGGAATTGATCTGCTCCTGAATATCCTGGAGCAGTTTATGGCCTACACCGACGCCCAGCTCATTATTCTCGGCACTGGCGATCGCCACTACGAAACCCAACTCTGGCAAACTGCCTACCGCTTTAAGGGGCGGATGTCCGTGCAACTGCTCTATAACGATGCCCTCTCCCGCCGGATTTATGCTGGATCCGATGTCTTTTTGATGCCGTCGCGCTTTGAACCCTGTGGCATTAGTCAAATGATGGCGATGCGCTATGGTTCTGTGCCCATTGTGCGCCGTACTGGGGGTTTGGTGGATACAGTCTCTTTCCATGATCCGATTCACCAAACCGGGACAGGCTTTAGCTTTGACCGCTACGAACCGCTGGATATGTACACCTGCATGGTGCGGGCTTGGGAAAGTTTCCGCTACAAAAAAGACTGGGCTGAACTACAAAGACGGGGCATGAGCCATGACTTTAGTTGGTACAAATCCGCCGGGGAATATCTCAAGATGTACCGCCAAAGCATTAAAGAAGCCCCGGAATTAACGACCGATGAAGCCGAAAAAATCACCTATTTAGTGAAAAAACACGCCATTTAAAAATGACTTTAAAAACCTTGGAATAAATCTTTCAGCCAAGTCATCGCTTGGTTACGGTTTGTTTTGACTTCCAGTAACCTTACTCCCCTGGGTGGCAAAGTAGCACAGGTTTGCATCAGGTCAGCTTTGGTTTGGATCGCCTGATATTCAATGCCATATAAATCGCATACTTTAGAAAATTCAACGGTTTGGGGCGTCGCAAAATAATCCTCAAAAATATCTTTTTCTTCGGCGATGGGTAACATTTCAAAAATACCACCGCCTTGGTTATTGATCACAATAATCGTCAGGGAGCCGGTAAATTTTGATAATGTCAAAAAGCCATTGGTATCGTGGAGGAGAGCGAGATCTCCAGTGAGTAACACAGCAGGCGAATGATTCTCCGCAATGCCCAAAGCCGTTGACAGGGTACCATCAATACCATTGGCCCCCCGGTTAAAGTAAGGCAAAATTTGTTGATCATTCAACTGCCAGAAAAATTCGGCATAGCGCACCACCATGCTATTGGCAAAGAAAATAGCTGTTTCCTCTGGTAATGCTCTGGCTAAACAGTAGGCGATCGCCGCTTCGTTGAGATTTTGTTCTGCCTGGAAAACTGCGGCTAATTTGGCGCGAATTTTTGCATCTTGGGTCTGCCATAGATCCAAGTAGGGCAAACCTTTTTCGTTGTCGGGAAAGATCCCCAAATACTTCATGGTGCGAAGATTAACGGCGAGATATTGATGGGGACGATGGAGGGGGTCAAAATTATCGGCCCGCTCGCTCAAGATATAGGTTTGAATCTGCTGCTTTTCGAGCCAGGCCCGCAAAATTTTACTGGTGGGCAAAGCGCCAATTTGAATCACAATTTCTGGTTTGAGGGTTTCTGCTAGATTTTGATCCCGCAAAATAAAATCGTAGGTGATGACTAAACCCTGGGGAAAATAATGGGCATAATTCCGCACGGGGGAGAGGGCTTCGGTTAAAACTGGAAAACTCAAATAACCCGACAACTGGGCGATCGCCTGACAATATACATCGGGATCATCGGGCTGATTCACCCCAGCAATAATTAGCCCCCGGGCATAATTTTTCCAAGCTTCTGTAGGCAAAATATCCGCAGAAAATTCTGCCTTTTCCAGGGGCTGAATCCCAGCAAAAAAATCCGCCTTGAGCACATCTTTGAGGTGCGTCACTGAGCCATCGGTAATGGGGGCAAGGGGATCCCGAAACGGACAATTGAGATGCACGACTCCTTTCTGGGGAAACTGCGATCGCCGCCAAGCTTGCACCATGATTTGTCGGGCATAGCGCAACATTTCAACGGTGCCCAGGGGCGTCGCCATTTCACTAAACCACTGGGCAAAATTTCCAAATAACTTGATCTGATCAATGGTTTGCCCCGAATGACAATCCCGCAATTCCGGGGGGCGATCGCCTGTGAGGATAATTAAAGGCACCGCACTTTGGTAGGCTTCGATCACCGCTGGATAGAAATTGGCTCCCGCTGTCCCCGACGTACAGACCAGCACCGTCGGTAAACCAGAACTTTTCGCTAAACCCAGGGCAAAAAACGCCGCCGAGCGTTCATCTAAAATCGGGATCGTTTTAATCTGGGGGTGACGGGCCAGGGCAACGGTGAGGGGCGTAGAGCGTGAACCGGGACAAATCACCGCCGAGCGCAAGCCTAAACGAACGAGGGTTTCTACCATCACACCCGCCCAAAGACTATTAAGGTTACTAAAATCTAGACCCATACCTGCCGTGCTGAATTATGTTCCCAAATCACCCAGGTTACAATTAAAGCACCGATTTTTCGTCTTTTGGCATGATTGCTTTACCCTCTGGTTTTTCCCCCCAGGCATACCTCGAACTTGAGCTTGAAAGCACAATTCGCCACGAGTATCGCCAGGGTTTGGTCTACGCCATGGCCGGTGGGAGTGATGACCATAGTCGCCTTGCCATTAATTTTTTAACTGCCCTGAATCTGCATCTCCGGGATAGTCCCTGCCGATTTTTTGCGGGGGATGTAAAGGTGAATTATGCGGATCAGTTTTTTTACTATCCCGATGCCTTTGTCACCTGCGACCCCAGGGATCAACAAAACCGCTATGTAAAGCAATTTCCCAAACTCATCCTTGAAGTCTTATCGCCGGCCCCAGAAAACTTCGACCGCACAGAAAAATTCCAGGATTATCAACGGATTACGACCTTAGAAGAGTATATTTTGATTTCTCAAACCCAACAAGAAGTGGAAGTCTGGCGGCGATCGCCCCAGGGTTGGACGAATCAAATTTACCGGACGATTGATCCGGTCAAGCTCACCAGCATCAACCTTGAAATGCCTATATCAGAACTGTATCGGGGCACCAGTCTCGAAAGCTTCATTTAAGATGCCGTCGGATTTTTGGCGCGGGCTTCGAGATCGTCAAGGGTTTGCAAAACCAACCGCTTTGCTTCTAGTTGCCAGCCCCAGCGTTGAATTTGGATGGCAGCGGGCAGGGCGATCGCCGGGGCGAGGAAATCGAGGGGCTGCTGGAGGGAAATGCCGAACAGTAAACCCAAACCCGCAATGCCCCAAAAAGGTAAAGCGACTGTCTGTCGATTTTCCAGCACCATTTTTCCGAAAAATCCCTGGGGCATCTGGGCCAAAAGTTCGTCCTTAATTTGCTGCTGTTGTCGAGGATTCAACATAAACGCAAATTTGCGGCGCAACTTTTCAATCTTGCGGGCGTCGGTACTGTATTCTGTCAGTTCATTTTCCGCCATCTGAATCAATTTCTCTAGCTGAGCCATGGTACTTTGGGCCTCTCTCTTTAAAAATCTCTGTTTATTGTGGCATTCCCTGGGATTTTCTCCCCGGCTCCCAAAAGGCGATCGCCATTACTATTCAGCTTCGTTTATCATCAACCCCTAATTTTTTCATCATTCCGACGGTTTTTTCTACCGCTGTTTCGATAAAAATTTGCTATTGTAAAGAAAGTTTAAGTAAGTTATCCAAATTTATAAACAAGTCTACAAATCACCAATAAATGTGTGACGCAGACAACAAAACCACAAAAGTAAATCATGCTAAAGATAGAGCATTGACCAAAAAGCACCATGAGTATCCCAGGCTTGTTCCAGAGAACCGCTGCCCGTTTTCAAACTATGAACTCTCCCACCGCAAGACGTCTCCGTTTGACGCTATTTTGTGACTTCGATGGGCCATTGGTCGATGTTTCGGAGCGATACTATGGTACGTACCAAGCCGCTCTCCAGCATACGCAACAGATTTACGCCCAACAGGGCATCGCCATTCCCCTCAAATATCTCGGCAAAGACCAATTTTGGCAAATGAAGCGTCAACGGGTCAGTGATATCGAAATTGCGATACAGTCCGGGCTCCAGGAAGAGCAAATTGCCTTTTTCCTCGACCATGTCCGCACCATCGTCAACGATGAAGCCCTACTCCACCTCGACAAAATGCAGGGGGGCGTGAACTGGTCTTTGGCCTTACTCCATTCCTACGGGGTGAAATTGGTACTGGTGACGCTCCGGGAAGAACAGCAAGTGCGCAAAATGCTCGATCAATATGGCCTAAAACGTCTATTTAGTGGGATTTACGGTAGCGACGATCGCCACACGGCCTATGTGAATAATGTGGATGTGAAAACTGCCCTCCTCAAGGAGGCGATCGCCGAACAAGGAGAACTAAGCGATCAATGGCTCATGGTGGGCGATACCGAAGCAGATATTATCGCCGCAAAAAATATGAACATTCCGGCGATCGCCGTGACCTGTGGCATTCGCGATACGGCTTACCTCAAAACCTATCAGCCCGATCATTATTGCAATGATCTTCTCTCTGTGGCCCATTTTCTGGCGGAGCGCTATGGTCACTCTCCCAAGCCCCAGGGCCATCACTACTGCCTATCGAGCATTCTCACATAATCCCACCAACGCACCAGAGGCGTACAAAGGAGCGGTGCCCAGAGGCTACTCAAAATTGCCGTCGCCAAGCCGATCCGTTGCAGTTCACCCCAGAGCATCCCTGGGGAACCCAACCCCCACAGCAGATATTGAAATGCCATAATCACTTCTGCGGCTAGGGTCATCACGAAGACCAGTAGCGCCAGAATAATAAAGTCTTCCTGGAGATAGCGTTGTTGTCGCCAGCGGGAAACGAAATAGGCGACCAGCACAAAGCCTGGAAGGTGGGAGGGCAAAGCACTCACCATTAAGCTGTCATGGATCCAAGCAGCGGCGATCGCCCCCAGGAGAGCATAAATCATCTCCCGCTTCACACTCCAAGCAATCACCCACATCAAGAGCCACTGGGGACTAAAACCGAGGATTGTCATCCCAGGAATGCGGAGTAACAAAAGCTGGCTACACAGCAGCAGCGAGCCAATGCTCACCAAACCATTCATCCAGGGCAGTGCCCCTCTAGGGAGTTTGCGAAACATCTTGCTCCGGTTGCAGCTCAAAATTTAAGGGCTTCTGCTCAAAAGGTGCCACCAATACCCATTCCAACGACCCTAGCGGTACCGTCAACTCCACCGTCGCGATGGGGGCTGGCCCCGCATTAAAATCAATTGCGGCAATGCGACCAATGGGGAGGCCTGGGGCGTACAGGGTGCTCAGGTTTGAGGTGGTGACCATATCTCCCACCTTGACATCCGGAACTTTCTCATAGAAGACCATTTGGGCCTGTTGGGGATCGTTTTGGCCCCGGAGATAGCCCTGGAAACGACTCCGGGACAACATCACACCCACTTGTTGGTTGAGGTCACTCACCAAAGCAACGCGACTACTATGGGGGGTAACTTGTACTACCCTGCCCACAAGTCCACCGATGCCAGTCACGGTGTCCCCGACCTTGATCCCGGCTTGACTCCCCTGGCCGATAATAATTTGCTGCCACCAAGCATCGGCACTGCGACCAATGACCGGAGCGGCGATCGCCTCTGTCTGGAGCGTTTGTCGATAATCCAACAAGTCTTGTAGCTGTTGGTTCTGGGCTTCGAGTTCCTCGACTCGATTTTGCAGTTCCCGCAGCTTACTGTTCTGGAGCAAAATTTCCGTTTCAGCGGCGGTGAGATTGCTCTGACGCCGGAAGAAAAGCCCATAAAATTCCTGAATTGCGCCCCCCTGGGTCTGGCGCAAAAATAAAGCAGCCGAAAGGCCAACCCCAATAAAAATTAAGGTCATCCCATAGCGTTGCCACCAACGGCGGAACATTAACATTCACTCAAGAAAACGATGTAATCCATCCTAGGCTATTCGTAGCGAGTATGGCTCTTAAAGACCCGCTCCATATCCTTATCTTTAAAGTTTTCCAAAACACGACCTGTACCCAAAGCAACACAGCTTTCAGCATTGGCCGCCACGTGGGTAACGATGCCTGTTTCGTGGCTAATCAGGGTATCGAGTCCCTTGAGCAGGGCACCCCCCCCGGCCAGCATAATTCCCCGGTCAATAATATCAGCAGCCAATTCCGGTGGAATTCGTTCTAGGGTGCGCTTCACGGCTTCAACGATGATCGAAAGCGGTTCAGACATACTTTCACGGATTTCAGGGGCCTTGATGGTGACGGTGCGGGGTAATCCGGAAAGTAAATGTAAGCCACGCACTTCCATGATCGGCTCTTCTTCGTCGGTGGGATAGGCAGACCCCAGTTGAATTTTGATATCCTCGGCGGTGCGTTCCCCAATGACCAAATTGTGGACTTTTTTCATGTAGAGCATAATCGAGTCGCTGAGTTCATCCCCCGCAACCCGTACCGATTCGCTCAGAACAGTGCCCTGTAAACTTAAAACGGCCACTTCTGTGGTGCCGCCACCAATATCAATGATCATGTTACCGGTGGGTTCAGAAACGGGTAACCCTGCGCCAATGGCAGCGGCAACGGGTTCATCAATGAGATAAACATCGCTGGCTCCAGCTTCTTTGGCTGCTTCTTCGACGGCTCGCCGTTCTACCCCTGTAACCCCACTGGGAATCCCGATCACCATCCGGGGCCGAATCAGGGGATTGCGGTTATCGTGGACGCGCTTAATGAAGTGCTTTAGCATCGCCTCGGCGGTGTCAAAGTCTGCAATCACCCCATCTCGGAGGGGACGAATGGCAATCACATTGTCGGGGGTACGCCCTAACATTCGCTTGGCTTCTAGGCCGACTGCCAGGACTTCTTGGTTATTTTTGTTGATGGCCACAACAGACGGTTCCTGGAGGACGATCCCTTTACCAGAGACGTATACAAGGGTGTTGGCGGTACCGAGATCGATACCCATGTCCCGTGAAAATGAAAAGCGACTAAATAAACCCACTTGTACGCTGACCCCTTATCTGCTGTGTGTTGAGCTGGTTTTGAACCTTGAACACATTTACATGATTTACATCGATGTATTGTGTCGGCGGATCTTTAGCGAAAAATTATAACTTTTGGATTTTATTATGTTTGTTCACCGGCGTCTAGCGTCTATGGATAGCTCCCGTGGGGATCAAGAGATCAAGGCGATCGCCTATTTGTCGCCAATTTTACAGGGCATTTTATTCGCCATGACTAATCTTGCCAGAAGGGGACTTCGGGGGGCTGATTCATCTCTTCGAGGGTTTTCCAGCCCGCTTCCCATAGTCGTTGATCCTTGAGTTGTTTGGCATTGATCCAAAATCGGGTGTCAGGGTCACAGGAGGATACTAATTCGGCAAACACCCATTTCCCTTCATTGCGGCGGTTCATCACCTGGAAATGTCGCCAACCGAAAGTCTTTTGGGTGGCGGTCCATTTAGACCCAAGGAGATGGGGAAAGCGTTGTTTTTGTTTCTTCGCCATGGCTGAATTGATGCTCGATCACCCCCTAAAATCGGGGTCGTTTATTCTAGCTTAGTGGGACGCGCTTTTCGGATCAAAGGCGTCTCGGAGGCCATCGCCAAGGTAATTTAAACTGAGCACCGTCAAAAAAATCGCTAAGCCTGGAAATAGCGCCATGTGGGGAGCTGTGGTCACGAAATTTTGGGCATCATACAGCATCCGTCCCCAAGTCGGAATATCCGGTGGAAAACCCAAACCAAGAAAGCTGAGGGTTGATTCGGTGATGATCGCGTTACTCACGGATAGGGTAGCGGCGACGGCAATGAGACTGACCAGATTCGGCAAAAGATGTGTCCTGAGGGTGCGGAGGGGATTGGCCCCCATGGCCTGGGCCGCGGTCACAAATTCTCGGTTTTTGAGGGTTAAGCATTGGGCGCGGACTAACCGGGCGATCGCCATCCAATTCAGACTGCCGATCACCAACACTACCAGGAGAAAAGTGCCCCATTCTGCCCCGGCGATCGCCCGGAGGGATTCCCGAAACAGATAGACCACCAGGAGTAACACCGGCAGTTGGGGGAGGGACAAAAACAGATCCGTCAAACGCATCAACAATTGATCGAGCCAGCCACCATAAAAGCCAGCGATCGCCCCAATCACAGTCCCCAAACTAATCGCCACAGCCATCGCAGCCAGCCCGACCGTTAGGGAAACTTTGCCCCCAAACAACACCCGCGCCAATTGATCCTGTCCGAGGTCATCGGTGCCAAAGGGGTGTTCCCAGCTTGGTGCAAGGGCACTTCTGGCAAAGTCAATGCTATCGATGGGTGTCTGATAAATCAGCGGTAGGCCAAAAACCAACAAGGCGATCGCCCCCAGGACAATCCCCCCAAGTACCGCCAAACGATTGCGGCAAAACCGTTGCCAACTGCGTGTCTTATTCCACATCCTCGTTATCGTAATAAAAAGGACGCACCCGGGACGTGAACCCAGACGCCTTAAATTTTTTCAGTTGGAGAGGTTCCGGCTGATTGGCAGCGACCGATACCGGGATCTGAAACTCACTAATGCCTGGTGGTACTTCTAAAATGGTGCCCACACGACCGCGATTCTCAAAGGTTGGTGAACCATTGGCATCATAAATTCGCCCAAACACATCCGCATCAACAATATATTTACCCGATGCGTTTTTCGCTTTGCCTTTAATCATGAAACAGTTTGCGTCTTCATTGGAGCCGCTGGTCACAATTCCCTGCATCTCTGCGGGACAGCGCTCATAGCTCAAGTCAGACAACTGAATTGGCGTGAGGGCCAAGGCCTGGCTGAAGGGAAATAGCCCTAAACAAAGCCATAAACATCCCGCGAGAAAGCTTACGATGATGCTGCGTCGTTCCATGGATTTCCCTCAATGTCGAAAATTTCCTCTAGCATAACAATTCTATTTTTTTCCCAAGACTTCCGCTAGATTACAGTTCCCATCTGGCGCATCCGATGGCGGAAAAGCAGAGTATAATAATTGATTGCCCAAAATCACCAGATTCTATTTCCCATGCAATTTATTGACCACGCTGAAATTGAAGTTATCGCCGGAAAAGGGGGAGATGGAATCGTTGCCTTTCGTCGCGAAAAATACGTGCCTGCTGGTGGCCCGGCGGGGGGCAATGGCGGCTGGGGAGGTTCAGTGATCTTTCGGGCAGAAGAAAACCTGCAAACCCTCCTCGATTTTCGTTATGCTCGCACCTTCAAAGCACCGGACGGCGAACGGGGTGGCCCCAACAATTGCACCGGGGCATCTGGGGAAGACCTGATTGTGGATGTGCCCTGCGGCACGGTGATTTACGACCGGGAAACGGACGAAGAAATTGGTGATTTAGTCTTCCACGGACAAACCTTCTGCGTCGCTAAAGGCGGTAAAGGAGGTCTGGGAAACAAACATTTTCTCAGCAATAAAAACCGCGCCCCAGAATACGCTCTCCCTGGCTTAGAAGGGGAAATCAAGCAACTGCGCCTAGAACTAAAATTACTGGCAGAAGTGGGCATTATCGGCCTTCCCAATGCCGGAAAATCGACCCTAATCTCTGCGTTGTCGGCGGCCCGACCCAAAATCGGCGCTTATCCGTTTACAACTTTAATCCCCAATTTAGGCGTGGTGAAACGGCCAACAGGGGATGGCACGGTATTTGCGGATATTCCAGGCTTAATTGAGGGGGCACACCAGGGGGTGGGCTTGGGCCATGAATTTTTACGTCACATTGAGCGCACGAAGGTTTTGGTGCATTTAGTGGATCTCAATGCGGAAAATCCAATTAAAAATTACGAAACGATCCAAGGAGAACTAGAAGCTTATGGTCGCGGTTTACCAGAACTCCCCCAGATCATTGCCCTCAATAAACTCGATGCCGGCGATCGCGAATTTGCAGATTTCATCACAGAAGAATTACGGCAGCTGACCGACGCCAAAATTCTGACCATTTCAGCGGTATCCAGAACCGGTCTAGAACAGTTACTACAAGAGATTTGGGACGTCTTAGACCACCTCAAAGAGATCAGTCGAAATGAAGCATCTGAAACCTCAGTCATGGATCTTGACAGTCTTCACATTGCAGATAAATGATGCGGGGTTTTAAGGCGATCGCCGGATTGCCACCATAGATCGTCATCGGGTCGAGCGATCGCAAGGCAACACTCCCTAAACAAAGCACCGCCCCTTCGCCGATGGTGACACCGGGGGCAATGCTACTGCGGGCCCCCAGCCAACTGCCCCGTTCAATGTGGATGGCACGGGTGATTAGTTTAAAGGTGGGGTCGCTCCAGTCGTGGTTACCGGTGCAGAGATAGACATCCTGGGAAATACAAACATGGTCAGCAAGGGTAATTGGTGCCAAGTTATCAAACCAAGTGTTTTCGCCAATCCAGCAATGATCGCCGATGGTCAGTCGCCAGGGAAATTTAATGCGCACGCCGGGTTTAAGCCTCGCCCCTTGACCGATGGTGGCGCCAAAGCGTCTCAATACCCAAACTTTAAAAGAGGATGGGGGGATCAACCGAGTTCGCACCACAGGATCACCGATAAAAAACCACAAGAGTTGCCTTAGAAAGGAAGCGCCGGGAGTGTAGTCTCCGGTGGTATAGCGGTCGAGATGGATAAAACTCACAACAGCAATCTTTAAATTGAGCAAATTGAGCGAAAATTCAAAGGCAGGGATGGTGATAATGTCTTAATGGCCGAAGACAAAAAAGGCGATCGCCTTCTTTACTCCCCATATTCCTGAAGAAAACTGAGAAAATCGGTTAGGGCTGCTCCGGTTTCTCGGCCAGGGGTAAGTTGATACCGTGTTTGGAGAATAAAGCCTCGATTTTGGATTCGAGCACGGCGAGCCGCTCGTTCTCTTTCTTGATTTGCTCGATCTCGTTCTCGATTTGCTTCGTCCTCTGCTCGTGTTCTCTCGTTCTTTGCTCGATTTCCAGCGTGCCACTCAAGGCCGAGATTAGCCAGGAGAGCCGTTGTCCCCAACGTGAACGCCAGGAAACTCCACTGGAGGATGGTGAGGGGGCAGAGTTGGATGGGGATTGTATCGGTGTTGGCATAGAACCTCAGGAGGGCAGCAACAGCATAGAGAAAGGTGGTGAGGGCACGGGGCAGTAGAGCGAGAAAACTAACCATGGTTTTAGTTTAGCCAAAAGGCGATC
>NZ_CAWLTV010000047.1:0-23922 GCF_963864045.1 Picosynechococcus sp. NKBG042902
TTAGAATTGATTTGTGCTTATTTCGATCAAACCCTCTCTCTTATTCTTTTCAAGCTTTTTGTCCCGTACTGAGATATCGATATTTATAATCGGTAGTTTATGTAGTAATCAACAGGGTGACAATTGTGGGAAAAAAGGCAAATAAAATCACATCTTGGATCTTTAGTCTAGGTTTGGGATTGATTCCCATTATGGCTTTGGGCGCATCATCACAGGCCGCTGAAAAGATTTATTTTATCTACAGCCCACTGATGGAATCTTTAAAGATTGACTCCCTGAAAAATTTTGCTGCAACGGGGAATGTTCCCCTCGACCTAAAATTTTACTTGGATATTGTGGGGGCAGATGCAGAAGAACGTCAATTACTGCAAACGGCTCTCACCCGAAAAATTGAAATTGATCCGGTGCTATTGGCTCGTAGTTTAAAAACCGACGAAGGGGAAAGGTTATTAGAATCTTTTGGTCAAGTGGTTAATATTCGTGGAGGACGTAATGGCAAGTACGCGCTGCGGGGAGCAATTATTAAATCTGCCTTTGAGGAAAATGGCCTGACGTTATTAAATGTTCTGGATAATTTGGGGGTTGATGTTCAGGTTGATTTAGAACAATTATTTGGTTTTGCGGAAAATGTCTCCACGATTCTAGCGGGAACAGAACGGTTTATTGAGGAAGTTGAACAATTGGCTAAGCAGGAGGCAAAATTTGCGGCGGTGGCTGATTATGGGCAACGCCCTGATTTGAGAAAGATGGGAATGTTCGCTGTGGAGATGGAGACGTGGCAGTTGGCTGATCAAAAACGCGATCGCCAATTTTATGCCCAGATCTATCGTCCTCAAAAACCTTTGGGGGAGAAAGTGCCTGTTATTTTGATTTCCCATGGGTTAGCCTCTGCCCCCGAAAAGCATCGTAATTTGGCGCAACACTTGGCCAGTTATGGGTTTGTGGTGGTGGTACCGCAACATCCGGGGAGCGATTTGGCCTATCTGGAGGAATTTGCAGTGGGTTACCAGCGCCAGGTGTCTGATTTGCAGGAATTTGTGAATCGCCCCCTCGATATTAGTTTTACGTTGGACGAGTTGGAACGGCGCAATGACACTGAGTTTGGGGGACGGTTGGATTTAGAAAATGTGGGTATTTACGGTCACTCCTACGGTGGTTATACAGCTTTGGCCGTGGCCGGGGCTTTTCCGACGCCAAATTTTGAGCAGTTAAATGAGGATTGTGCGGCGGAGTGGGGCATTTTTAATAATGCGTTGTTGTTGCAATGTCGGGCGTTGCAGCTTTCTCCGGAGAATTATAATTTTCGGGATCAACGGATCCAGGCGGTAATTGCGGCAAATCCGGTTAATGCCAGTATTTTTGGGGAAGCGGCGTTAAGTCAAATTGAGATTCCCATTGCGGTGGTGGCAGGGAGCTATGATCCGGCGACGCCCTTTATTTTTGAGCAGGTGCGTTCGTTTCCGTGGATTCGCAGTGAGCAAAAATATTTAATCCTGGAGGAGGGTCAAGCCCATGTGGATATTTCTCGCCTCGATCTAGGGATTACGGGTTTGCTTGATCGCATTCCCCGTTTGAATCTACCGAGCCCCCAACTGTTGAATGATTATAGTGAGGCGATCGCCCTCGCATTTTTCCAGGTTTACACGGCAGAGGATGACCAGTACCGTGCTTATTTAGATCCGGCCTATGGGCAGTACCTCAGTCAAAATGAGGAATTTAAAACGTTCATGATTACCCAAGATTCGTTGCCGGAGTTAGAAGCGGCGATCGCCGAATTCAAACAAGAAAATCAGATCGATATTAATTAGGCTTCAATAATCACCACAGGTAAAGGGCTTTTTTCTAAAATGGCCTGGGATACCGAACCGATCAGCAAGTTATTGGGCGGGTGATGGTTGCGTTTACCCATAATAATTTCGCTCACTTGATGGGTATGGGCAATATCCATAATCGTTGCGGGGACTGGCCCAGGGGTTGCGATAAACTGATAGCGGATGTCTGCAAGGTTACGGCGGGTTTGTTGTCGCAGCCGTTGCAATTCAGCCGGGTTATCGGTGCGAATCACATGGAGAACAATCACCTCCGCATCGCTACGACGGGCCAATTCAGCGGTTTTGATTAAAATTTGCTGGGCCAGGGGCGATGTATCTACGGCAGCCAGGAGGACAGTGCGGCGATTCACAGAAACTTTAGTCGGGTCAATGTCGCCCCGTTCGAGGAGTTTGGGGGCAAAGGTGGGAATTGCCCAGGCACCGAGGGGAGCTGTCACCAAAATAGAGAGGGCCGATAAAGCGAGGATAATTTCACCACCAGCAACGCCTTGGCTCAGGGGAATTGCTCCAATGGCCGCTTGCACCGTTGCTTTGGCAGAGTTACCAGGCAGCAAAAAAAGTCGCTCTCGCCCAGTCCAGTTACTCCCCAGGGTCGAGAGATACCAGCCGAGCGATCGCCCCCCCAAAGTACCGACCCCTAACACCAAGAGACCCAGCCAGAACGTATTACCGAGGACATCCAATTGGATACTGGCCCCTAGCAAAACAAAGAGAATAATCTGGGCGATCGCCCACAGACTATCAAAACTTCCCCGCAGACGACGGGCCAAAGGTGCATCTAACTCAATTAAGAAAAAACCTGTCCCCATCACCGCCAGATAACCAGAGAAAATCGGTAAATATTCCGCCCCAATGACCAACAGTAGCGCCACACCAGCGGCGATCAACCCATCTTGCACCGCATTATCTGTCCAATTTTGTCGCGCTAACAGAGAAACCAACAGGCGCGCCGTCACCCAACCGAGGACAACGCCGAGGCTAATTTGAGTCACAATTTGCAGTGGCAGCAATTGCCAGGGACTGAGACTGAGACCGCCGATTAATGTCGCCCCTGTCGCCGTAGTTTGGGTGAGAAAGGCTAACAACAGACTAAACACTAATAGCAACAGCACATCAGACAGGGCACTCCCCGTTAAAATTGCGTCGGGAATCCCTTTTTTGACGCCCCAACCGAGACTCTTTAGCCGCAGCATTCCTGGGACGATCACCGCCGGTGATTCGGCCCCCAGCACACATCCCAACAACAGCCCCGTCGCCCAATCAAATTGGAAAAGTTGCACCGCAATCAGCATAATGGCGATCGCCTCACAGGTCGCAGGTAAAAAACCGAGGCGGAGGGCAACACTACCCTGTTGGGCTAATTTCTCCCGGTCGAGGCCGAGACCCGCTTTCATCAAGATCACCATCACCGCCATTGTCCGCAGATCAGCGGCGATCGCTAAAACTTCTGGGGCGATCGCATTCCCCACCTGGGGGCCGAGAATAATGCCAACAAGCACCATTCCTACCAGGGCCGGAATCCTGAGCCGTTGGGCGATTTGCCCCCCAAAAAAACCGAGTAAAAGAATCCAAATAATACTCTCTAACATGGGATCACGTTGTCGTTAGGGTGGTTAATCAACGTGACTTGTAGCGAAAAAGATTAGTGCAGCCTAGATCAAAATAGCCCTACTGCTTCACCACAAGTCGGAAGCGTAGGAGCCATTAGCCGAGGCGCAATTTAAAAAAATCCTGGGCGGTTTCGGTGAGCTCCATCACCATCGCTAAATTTATATCACAAAAACTGACTGATTGACCCTAAGGAAGTCTACTGCACCAAAATCCTCGAAAAACTTAGAGATTAATCTTGTTGCAGTGGGTTACGGCACTGGTGAGATTAATTTTTAGGCGAACAAAATCCGCACCGTCCGTCCAGTCGTTTTTGTCTGTCCATTACTGTTTAACAAACTTAGAATTCCATCAACCAGACAGTGAGAGAGCCTACAATGTAAGTGGTAAGCAGCCCATTCTATACACACTGAATTTATTGGCTTGGCCCTGGGTATTGCCCCCCGCAAATTAAGCTTGGATAAACACCTAGTTTCTACCTGATTTGTCCTCGCCAAACTCACTGCATCCTCCTAAATTGCATGGCTCATATTGTTGTAATCGGTGCTGGTATTGGTGGTCTGCCGACGGCCTATGAACTGAGGCACCTGTTGACTACCGACCACACTGTTACCCTCATTGCTGATACACCCCACTTTACGTTTATCCCTTCTTTGCCCTGGGTGGCCCTTGGTCTGAAAAGATTGGATCAGGTGCAATTACCCTTGCCAACGTTGGCCCGTCGCCATGGTCTGCATTGGGTACAGGGGGCTGTGCAGCAGATTAATCCCCAGGAAAGGTATGTTTTGGTTGGGTCAGACGCAAAAAGAATTGACTATGATTATGTGGTGATCGCACCGGGCGCAGCTTTAAACCTCGATGCTTTACCGGGTCTCGGCCCGGAGACAGGCTTTACCCAGTCAGTTTGTAATCCCCACCATGCGCTGCTTGCCCACCAAGCTTGGGAAAAATTTATCCAAAATCCAGGCCCGTTGGTCGTAGGGGCAGCACCGGGGGCCAGTTGTTTTGGCCCGGCCTATGAGTTTGCGCTGTTGGCAGATTGGCAACTGCGACGGTTGGGTTTGCGGGAGCAGGTACCGATCACATTGGTCACCTCAGAACCCTATTTGGGTCATTTGGGGATTGGGGGCATGGCCCACTCGCAGGAATTGGTCGAGCAGGTTCTCCAGCAACAGGATATTGCGACCCGTGCCAATGCTGAGATTACCGCCATTAAACCGGATATGATTTGTTTGGCGGATGGGGAACAGCTACCCTTTGCCTACAGTATGGTTTTGCCGTCGTTCCAGGGGCCTACTTTTTTGCGGGACTGTCCGGCGATCGCCAATCCCCAGGGGTTTATTCCCGTCTTGCCCACCTATCAACATCCAGCGTTCGATTCCGTGTATGCGGCGGGGGTGATTGTTGAGCTAACGCCCCATGAAGCCACGCCGATTCCCACGGGTCTACCGAAAACGGGACAAATGACGGAGGCGATGGGGATGGCCGCCGCCCACAATATTGCCCGACAGCTTAACTCCAATCTGGGTGCTCCGGTCACGGCGACTCTCGCCGCAATTTGCATGAGTGATTTTGGCGATCGCGGCATTATCTTCATCGCCGATCCGGTACAGCGGGAGCCAGGCATGGTCAAACGTCGCCGCTGTGTCGCCCTCGAAGGACGGTGGGTGAGTTGGAGCAAAACCCTTTTTGAACTGTTTTTCCTGACGAAAATGCGTTGGGGTCTAACGATACCTTGGTTTGAGAAACTGGGCTTAAAGGCATTGGGGTTACAGCTTGTGCGTCCCCTTCCTCCAGACTAAGTGCAGTGAAAATTTTGTCTTTTCAATACTGGGAAAATCGAAATCTAGGATAATATTCCCAGGGGCTAAAATTTTTATTAATAGAGCCTTTAAAAAAGAAAAAGTTAGTGTTTTAATTCAGTTTCAATAATGCAGTTAGCGGATTAGACTTACTTAATAAATGTGTGTTTAAATTCGTACTTGATTGCTTAACTGAAATTGTTTTGAGAAATGAAAAGAGCACAGTTTTAGTTGAGATGCAAAATTTAACTTTTTGAGCATCTTTTAACTGTGCTGAATTGCACGCAGGAAAGTTTTTAAAAACCGAAAGTCATTAGACCCACCAGGGTTTTTTGCCAGTACGTGGATCAAGTTCTACCCAAGGGGCAATGCGGACATAATCTCCCTCTAAATAGATGTGGGCAAGCCGTAGGGGAAGGGGTGCTGGGCCGCGAATCACACGACCTTCGGCATCATAGCGGGAACCATGGCAGGGACATTGAAACTGGTCGTCATTTTCATTCCACGGAAAAGTACAACCCAGGTGAGTGCAGTTATCGACAATACCCCAGGGATGAAGGGTCCCGTCCTCTTGGATTGTGAGATAAGTGGGTTCCCCGGCTAACCCGGCGACTAGGGCTCTTGTGCCTGGTGCTTCGGCCAATAACTGGCTTGCTGGAATTAAATTGCCATTAATATCTTTGGCAAGAATTGATCCATCTGCTCCCACTTCTTTAGGGGGACTAAAAAATTTTGCGACGGGATAAAGGGCGGGGCCAATGGTACTGGCAACCACTGCACCTGTGAGAAAGTTTAATAATTGCCGCCGGGAAAGGGAAGGGCTATCGATGGGCAAACTATTTTCCATGAATAATGCTCCTTTCTTCAATAAAATTTGCTGAATTGCTAAACAAAATAGAGACTACTGACGGGTATTGATCTTGAATAAACCGTAGAGCATACAAGAACCCAACACTGCACTTATCGTCAGCACAGCGGCAACGGCCACCAAAGCAGTGCCGAGGACAGAGCCACTGTAGATAAACAAGCCCAAGTAAGCCAGGACGCTTGCGAATAAAAGGCGAATGAGGCGATCGCCAGTGCCAACATTGTTAAACATTTTGTTGATCTCCGACCGAAAGGTTGAGCAATAGAGCCGATGGAGCCAAGTCTCTTGCGAACATATTGAGATTGTTTTTGGCTGACATCTGACCTATTTATCAATATAAAGCTAATTAGTTATGTAGTCAATATTTTTAGCTTGTTTTGGTTTGTCCACTTGCCCAAGCAGAATTCAGCGCAAAACGCCTTAAATCTTGTTCTGACCTGACTTGGGCAGCTAGTGATGTCGATCCAGCTTTAATTGAAAAAGATTTCTAGTAGTTTGCTTGACAGGACAAGAATGATCCACTAAAGTCTCTAGGTTAATGCTAATTAATTGCAACTTCAGGGAGATGTCATCAACCCCATGACATTAGTCAATCGCGGTTAATGGGCCATGGGGTTTTTATTTCAGTTAAGTCATCGACGGTTATTTTTCTAAGGTTTTAAAACGTCCTAGGCCCAGTCAATATTTCTGGGCTGTTTATCAGTGGACTTTAATTTTTGCTATTAAATTTCAACTATTTAGATCGATGCTTAGGTGTTTTCAGTTTTCAATTCAGGATTATTCTCAACAGCGGATTGCGTGGACATCTGTGCTACTTGCTGTCTTAGTGGTAATTACGAGTATTGTTGCCCTATGTCAGGGGGCCGTCTCCATGGGGCCAGATCAAGTTTGGCAAGCGTTGCGACATCAGGGAGACCCGATGTTTCAAACGATTATTTGGGACTTGCGGTTACCTCGTATTGTGGTGGCCTTGGTAGTGGGGGCTGCTTTGGGGTTATCCGGTGCGCTCCTCCAAGGGTTACTCCGCAATAGTCTCGCCGATCCGTTTATCCTCGGTATTTCGGCGGGGGCTGGTTTAGTGGCGATCGCCTTTATTACCCTCAATGTCCTGGCGATTTGGATTCCCCTGGGGGCTTGGCTGGGGGCTTTGGTCACCGCAACGGTAGTCTATGGCCTCGGCTATGTGGGCGGCGGTCTGTCGGTAGAACGTCTGGTACTGGCGGGGGTGGCGGTAAGTTCTCTGTTTGGAGCAGTGCAAACCACCCTCATTCTTTTGGCGGATGATAGTCGCATCCAGGCGGCCCTCAATTGGCTAATCGGTAGCCTCAATGGTCGTGGTTGGCAGGATTTGAGCTTGGTGGCGCCCTATCTAAGTGTGGCCTTAATTGTCGGCTGTCTATTGGGACGGTCTTTAAATTTGCTGAACCTCGGTGATGATGCGGCGGTGGGTCTGGGGGTTTCCCTAGGGCGATCGCGGTTACTGATTGGCGGCATTGCCAGCTTATTGGCGGCCAGTGCAGTGAGTATTTCTGGCCTTATTGGTTTTGTGGGTTTGGTGGTGCCCCATGGGGTACGGCTCTTGGTAGGGGCTGACTACCGCTGGATTTTACCCCTCTCGGCCCTGGCTGGGGCATGGGTTCTCACCTTGGCGGATCTGCTGTCTCGCTCTGGGGCGGTGGAATTACCCGTGGGAGCCGTCACAGCCCTATTGGGATCACCCTTATTCATTGCGTTGCTTTATCGGCGGGGTCGGGAGGCTCAGGCATGACATTATCACAGGCATTACAGGTACAACCGCCAGAATCTTCATGGTCATCTTTGCTTGAAGGGGAGCATCTGTTTGGGGGCTATACCAAAAGGTCGGTTGTTCAGGATGTCAATTTAACGGTTCATCCAGGGGAATGGCTGACCATTGTGGGGGGCAATGGGTCGGGAAAATCCACTCTACTCCGACTTCTCAGTCGCATTCTCAAACCCCAACGGGGGGTAGTGCGCTTGGATGGCAAAGCAATTCAGCGGCGATCGCCCCAGGAAATTGCCCGGAGTCTGGCGATTTTACCCCAACAATCCCGGATTCCGATGGGCTTAACGGTGCGGCAATTGGTCGGTTTAGGGAGAGCCCCCCACCAGCGCTGGTGGCAGTGGGAATACAGCGAGGCGGATCAGGCCCAAATTCATCAAGCCTTAGCCCAAACTCAACTGTTACCTTTTGCGGATCGCCCTGTGGCGCAACTGTCTGGCGGGGAACGTCAACGGGCTTTTCTGGCTCTAGCCCTCGCCCAAAAGCCAAAGATTCTCATCTTGGATGAACCGACGACTTTTTTAGATATCCATTACCAACTGGAACTGTTGGAGCTGCTTAAGCAGTTAAACCGCCAGCAAAATTTGACCATTGTCACCGTTCTCCATGAGCTCAATTTGGCGACCCGTTACAGCGATCGCCTGGCCATGATTAAGGACGGCAAACTCTTTGCCCTAGGGACACCCGCTGCGGTGATCACCCCAGAAAATCTGCGGTTTGGCTTTGGGGTAGAAGCGGTGACAATGCCGACCCCCGTAGGGTTACAAGTCTGCGTTTTAGGGCCAACCTCGGTTTAATTACAGACACCACTACTCTCTCTCTAGTTTGGTCTTTCTCTACATCAGATCGTGCTCTATTTGTTCTAATTACATCTATTTATACTCATTAATTTATTTATTCATGGAACGTTCTTCTCTGCGTTATAGCTTGGCGTTGTGTGGCTTGGTGCCGTTGATGTTTTGGATGTCCCCGGACAAAGCGATCGCCCAAACAAATCCGGAAACGAACCAGTTGGCCCAAGCCCAACCAGCTACCATCACTGGAATTCGCCTCGACACCCGACCCAATCGTGTCAATATCATTCTCGAAACGGCGGCGGGGCAGCCCTTAACCTTGCCTGGTCAGCCCTTTATTCAGCGGGGAACAGATCTGGTCGCAACCATCGAACCCGCCATCCTCGCTTTACCTGATGGTCAAACTTGGCAATTTACCGCACCAACCGCCGATATTGCCGCCATTACAGTGGCACAACAGGGAGGCGATCGCCTAGAAATTATTGTCCAGGGTCAAGGGGAATTACCCACAACCGCTGTCTCCCTCGAAACCATGGCTACCATTGCGACCAAGGACGATATGACAGATTTGACGGAAATGCCCTTAGCTCTAGATGCGATGCCCGTCGAAGAACTCGAAATTACGGTATTGGGCACGCGATCGCCACGCCTGGTGAGTCGTACCCCCGGCTCGATTAGTGTCATTGATGCCGAAGAAATTGATGATAATCTCGTCCAGGATCTGCGGGATCTGGTGCGCTACGAACCCAACGTTTCTGTGGGAAATGATCGACGCTATGGCCTGCAAGATGTCAACATTCGCGGCCTTGGCGGCAATCGGGTGCTGATTCTCAATGACGGTATTCGCATCCCAACTCAATTTACCTTTGGCACCCCGGCCCTGGGGCGAGATTATGTGGATCTCGATAGCTTGCAACGGGTCGAAATCATTCGCGGCCCGGCCTCTGCCCTCTATGGCAGTGATGCCCTTGGTGGGGTAGTTAGTTTCCAAACCATTGATCCCAGCGATCTCCTCGCTTTAACCGATAAAAATAACTTTACGCGGATCTCCACTGGCTTTGAAACCACCGACAAAAGCCTCAATTATGGCGCAGTGACCGCCTTCCGAGCCGATTCCCTTGAAGCATTAATTGGCTATACCGGACGCAGCGGATTTAAGGCCCGCCTCCCCGAAGGAAATGAATTTGTCGATGACCGCTATGGCGATCGCGATAATTTCCTTGGGAAGTTAAATTTCAAGCTCAGTGAAAATTCTACCCTGGCCTTCACCACCGAAATTTTCCGCAGCACCAATGAATTCCAGGTAGCGCCCATTATTGCTCCGCTTCTCCAGGGTCCCATGGGGTTCCAAGGTCAAAACGAAACCCTCGAAGCAGATTCCTACCGCGAACGATACAGCCTTGCCTATCTCTACGATAACCCCGACGGAGGAGGCTTCATTGACAATGCCAAGGCGCAAATTTACTACCAAAATGCTGGTGTTGATGAATTGCGCACCCAGGACTTTTTAAATTTTGCCGGGACAGAACGACGTTTCCGTAATCTCAGCAATACCTTTACCGACGAACTGTTTGGCGGTGAAGTACAGCTCCAAAGTAATTTCCGTTGGGGCAATATTGATAACCGTTTGACCTATGGCTTCGATTTATCAAAGACAAATAATGAGCGAACCAGAGATGGCCTAGAAACTCGCTTTGATAGCGCCGGCAATGTCACCTCCACGACCAATCAAGTAGGTAGCGATAATTTCCCGGTAAAAGATTTCCCAGATTCGGAAACGACCCGCTTTGGGGTCTATCTGCAAAATGAAATGGCCCTTTCGGATACCTTTACTCTCTTGCCTGGTCTGCGCTATGACACCTATCGCCTCGATACTACTATTGACGAGCTTTACCAACGCAACAGTCCCGATGCCGAAGCTGCTGACTTTAGTGATTCTGCCCTTTCCCCTAACCTAGGGTTTGTTTGGCAAACTTCTCCAGAAATTGCCCTAGTTGGTCGTTACGCTCGGGGTTTCCGATCGCCTTTGTACAGTGAAATCAATGCGGGCTTTACAAATTTGACCAGTCCTTTCTTTCGCTATAAAACCCTAGCTAATCCAAATCTCAAACCGGAAACCAGCGACACCTTTGAATTAGGAATTCGTGGTGATTTTCCCCAGGGGAATTTTAGTGTGACGGGTTTCTATAGCTATTACGAAAATTTTATTGAAACCTTTGCCAATGCAGGTACAACACTCATCAACGGCAATTTGGTGAATTTGTTCCAATCCCAAAATGTGGGTGCTGCCCGCACCTACGGTGTCGAATTGGCCGGGGAATATCGCTTTAGTGAGCAATCCCATGGGTTTAGTGTGATCGGTAGTTTGGGCCTCACGGTGGGGGATGACCTAGAAGATGATGAACCCCTTGAAAGCGTAGAACCCCTCAAAGCGGTATTGGGACTACGTTATCGAGCAAAGGAAGATCGGTGGGGTACAGATCTCATTGCCACCTTGGTCGGTGAACCTCGACTCCGGGGCGATCGCCCGGCGGGTTCCTACAGTCCAGAGGGCTATGCCGTGGTGGATCTGTTGGGCTATTACAACATCAATCCCAATCTCAAGTTGAATGCGGGGATTTTTAATCTATTTAACAACCAATATTTCCTCTATTCCGACGTCCGGCCCCTCTTGAATTCGCCAGAACCCGTTGATATTGCCCGCTATGCCCAACCGGGAATTAGTCTGCGGGCTGGGTTGACGTGGCAATTCTAAGCTTGGTTTCACCCTAATTTTCCAGGGATCAATCGCTATGTTTTTGCTGTATCGCTCGCTCTTCGTTTCGTTGTTTTTACTCAATTTTGTTGTTTACCTATTGGAGACAATCCATGTCTGAAATGATTACTGCTCAATTTCGTCACGTCATGTTGATGGTTGAAGATGTGGCCGCTGCTATTGACTTTTTCCATCGGGGGTTAGGGCTACCGATTAAAGCCCAGAGTCCCACCTGGGGGGAAGTAGAAGCCAATGGCACCACCATTGCTTTTCACAGTGTTGCAGAACCGCCAAAAACGGGCAGCACACCAATTCTTAGTTTTTGTGTAGCGGATGTGTACGGGGCGATCGCCCAACTCGAAGCCCTCGGTGGCAGCCTCGAAGGTCGTGTGCGGGAACCCTCCTTTGGCAAAGTGGCCGCAGTGCGGAGTCCCCAAGGGCAGTTAATTAGTCTCCTGCAACCGGTTGCTGTTTCTACCGTTTCAAAATAACTCCTTTCTTTCGCCGCCCCACACCCCACGGTTTTTTTAGTTCTCCTAATTGAATTACGATGCAAATGCCCTATTTTAAACGTTGCCTAAGCCTGTCCTTGTTGCTGTTAATGGTCGGTTGCAGCCAAAGTTCATCGAATGTTGCGGATATCGCCCCAACTGCCCCAGAGATTAGCAATGCAGCAACCACCGAACCGGAAACGATCACCAAAATTGTCGCCCTCACTTCCCTGTCAGCGGATATTATTGCCCGTCTCGATGCAGAAAAATTAGTGGGAATTCCGGGAAGCCGTTTATTGGCAAACAACCCCACCTTTGCGGGACTGCCCACGGTCAGCGAAGGGCAAACGCCCCCCAGTCTCGAAAAAATTGTCGCCCTCAAACCGGATTTAGTCGTTGGCGCAACGGGATTCCATGATCAAGTGTTGGCAAGATTAGAAGAGTTGGGCATTCAAACCCTCGCCACCGCTGTCCCCGATTGGCGATCACTCGAAGCATTAACTCAGACCCTCGCCGAAAAAACCCAAACCGACCCAACGCCACTCCTCGAAAGCTACGCTCAATGCGTGCCCCAAGGTGCTTCTCCAGACGATCCGACCCTTGTTCTAGTGAGTAATCAGCCGATGCTTGCTCCTAATAAGGAGAGTTGGGCCGGGGATCTTTTGCAACGGTTTCAGTTAAATAATCTCGTCGCCGATCTCCAGGGTGATAGTCCCCAGCAGGGTTATGTCACCCTTTCCCCCGAAAAAGTCTTGGCCGCTAACCCTGAAATGTTAATCATGGTGGATGTGGGGGACGATTCGATCAATCAGCTCAAATCGGCTCCTTTTTGGCAGGACTTAGCAGCCGTGAAAAATGATCGCATTTATACTTTTGATTATTATGGCTTGGTAAATCCGGGGGGCCTTGAGGCAATTCAAAGCACCTGCGAAAAGCTCCAAAGTATCACCTAGGCACTGCCCCCACTCGGCCTTGTTCGTCTTGTAAAAATTCCACGATTTTGGACAAATTTATCCCATGACTGCTTTAAACGTCACAGATCTCAACGCCCTTTCTTTCCCAGAGGCGATCGCCTTTACCCAAACCTGGCTCGAACAGGTTGAATCCCAAAAATTAACGGATGCGGAAATTCTGGCGCAGATACAGGCGTTGTTGAGTCACCGGGATGGAGTGCGGGGCTTTTTTGTGAGTTATTTAACGGGCAATAGCCCCCTTGCGGATCAACCGCCAGCGATTTTCCTGGACGGGTTTACCCAGGTGGCTGAACATATCTACGAGATTTTGGTGAAAAATGTGGCGATGTCTACGGCCATGGCGATCGCCCACCGACGCAACGGTGATTTTAACCAGCAGCAGGGTTCGGAACGGGTCAAAACACGCTCTTTGAATCTCCTCAAACAACTAGAACAGCGCAATGTCATTTTTAGAAATGAGCGATTACGTCTGCTGCAAACCCTCGAAGCTGGCTCAGGGGATTACCAAGATTTTTTGCAACGTTGGCAGTATGACCCAGAGCAATGTGATGCGATTCGGCGATCGCTGCAACTCATTTAGGGGATTACAGTTAGCGAGGTCAGGTGAATTTTGATTGAAAACTTTGGTAGAACAGGACAGACCTAAATCAAAAGAGGCTCTAACCTCGCGAGTACGTCATTAAGAGTGTCAAGGGGAAGTTGTTCCACAATTTTTGCTTTCCTGGCTCGACAGTCCACCGCCCGGATTTGATCGACCAGGATGACGCCTTGGGTTTTGAGATTAGGCGGAAGTTTCACCTCAAACACCCAGCCTTTTTCTTTACTCGTGATTGGACAGATTAGGGTCAGATTAGAAATACGGTTATATTCCTCAGGAGAAATCACGATCGCCGGACGATAACCTGATTGTTCACTACCTGTGCGGGGATTCAGTTCGAGAAAAATAATATCCCCCCGCTTAGGAACCATACCGTTAATTTTTACCAAGACTCTTCTCCTTGGGCTTCCCCCCAATCCACTTCAGAATGCTGTGCTTCAGGTTTTGCATCCTTGAGTAATTCCGCAAGGCTATATTTTGGTCGAGCAAGGCTCAAAATAATTTGGTTGTTTTCCATTGATATCGTCACCTGTTCCCCTTCCTGCCAACCGCATTGCTGGAGCATGGATTGAGGCAAACGAATACCAAAAGAGTTGCCCCATTTCGTGATTTTTTGGGTGATCATGTGGGGGATCTCCAAATACAGTGTTTATACATTGAGTATACAACACGATCATTATCAAAGTCGTTAGTGCTAAAGCTGACCTGTTTTCTATAGAGGCGATCGCCTAATATTTCTGATGATTTTTGACGAGGAGGCGATCGCCTTGGGAAATCGGAATACACATCGGCGTGTGGGTGATCGGGTCGGGGATAATTTCCGCCTGCAACCGAAACACATCCGCCACCATCGTTTGGGTCATCACCTCGCTGGGGTGGCCCTGGCTGTAGAGTTTGCCGTTTTTAATTGTCACAAGGTGATCCGCATAACGGCAAGCCAAATTCAACTCATGGAGCACCATCACAATGGTTTTACCCTCCGTGCGGTTGAGATGAAACAGCAGATCTAAAACTTCAATTTGGTGGGCCAAATCTAAGAAAGTTGTCGGTTCATCCAGTAATAAAATGTCAGTGTTTTGCGCCAAGGCGATCGCAATCCAAGCCCGCTGCCGTTGACCACCAGACAGAGTATCCAGATCCCGGTCTGCAAATTCTTGCATTCCCGTAATTTGCAACGCTTTTTCGACGTAATATTCATCTTCCTTTGACCACTGCTGCCACCAAGTCTGGTGAGGGTAGCGGCCCTGGGCAACGAGATCGCGCACCGTTAACCCTTCCGGGGCCGTGGGATTTTGGGGGAGAATGCCCAGTCGTTTGGCGATCGCCTGATTAGAATACTTTTGAATTGCCTTACCATCGAGATAAATATTGCCCTGTTTTGGGGGGAGTAGCCGCGCCAAACCCCGCAACAGCGTTGATTTTCCTGAGCCATTCGCCCCTACTAAAATCGTGATTTTTTCAGCAGGAATCGCCAGATTAAACTGCTCGACAATTGTCTTCTTGCCGTAATTTAAGGTGAGTTGCTTCGCGCTCAGTTGGCTCATGGTTTAACGTTGCTTGATCAATAAATAGAGAAAATAGGGGGCACCGAGGATCGCGGTAATAATGCCACAGGGCAATTCCAAGGGCGCAAAAACAACGCGACCAATCAGATCAGCCACCACCACCAAGCAGCCGCCCATCAACGCCGCAGTCGGCAATAATCCTTGGTGAACATTGCCAACCCACTGGCGCGCAATGTGGGGTGCAACTAAACCGACAAACCCAATGGCCCCCGCCGTGGCTACCGATGCCCCGGCCAAGGCCGTACTGACCAAGATTAATAATCCCCGTCGCACCTCGATGGAAACCCCTAAACCTTGGGCGAGATCATCACCGAGATGAAAGCCGTTTAATTCTTTACTCATGAGCCAAGCCACACTACTGCCAATCACGATCCACGGTACGAGGGCGATCGCCTGCTCCCAACTGCGCCCATAGACACTACCCGCCAGCCACACCAACGCCTGGGAAACTTGATTGATGTTGCCAAAAGTGACGAGCAAATTGGTCAGGGCCGCCGCAATCAAATTAAATCCAATGCCCACCAAAATGAGCCGCAAGGGTGAACTGCCCCCCTGCCAAGCGATTAGATAAATTAACACCGTCACCGCCAAGGCACCACCAAAGGCCGCCAAGGGTAATACCGCCACAGACACGCCCGGGAAAATCACGATTAAACTTACCGCCGCCAGGGCTGCACCGCTATTGATGCCGATAATGCCCGGTTCCGCTAAGGGATTACGGGTTAAGCTCTGGATAATTGTCCCGGCGATCGCCAATCCCACCCCCACCAGCCAAGCCACTAAAATTCGGGGCAAACGCAGGGTCAGCAGCACAAAGCTGGCGTCACTATCGCCGTTAAAACCCAGTAGCGTCTGGAGAATTCCCAGGGGCGGAATAAAAAATTCCCCCACGCCCAAGCTGATGATCATCGCCGCGAGGGTACTTATGAATAAAAAGGCGATCGCCAAGGGCACCCGGCGGTCTAACTGCAACGAAACGGGCAAAAATTGCGGTCGCACAGTGAGGGGCGTTTTATTCATCGTTTCACCTTGACCCGGATTAAATAAATAAAGAACGGCGCACCAAGGAGGGGCATCACCAAGCCAACGGGCAATTCCTGGGGCTGAAACAACAAACGCGCCACAATATCCGCCAAGAGCAGTAAGATTCCGCCCATTGCCGCTGCGTAGGGCAAGATCCAGCGGTATTCCGTCCCCACCAAAAATTGGGTCATGTGCGGCACAATCAGTCCTACAAAACCAATCGGCCCGGCGATCGCCACACTCCCCCCGGCCAACAGCAGCACACAAACCGCCGCCAGGATCTTAATCACGAGGGTATTTTGTCCCAATCCCTGGGCTATATCCTGCCCCAAACTCAGCAACGTAATTTGTTTACCGAGGCTCAAAGAAAGCAATAAACCCACCACTAAATAGGGCAAAACCTGGAGAAGTAAATCAAGATCTCGACCGGCCACCGAACCCGCTAACCAAAAACGAATTTGATCTAGGGTTTGTTGACTGACGATTAAAATGCCGCTGGTCATGGACGCGAGAAAAGCGGTAAAAGAGGCTCCCACCAAGGTCAAATTGAGCGGCGAAGCCCCACCCCGACCCAGGGACGCAAAGCCATAGACTAAAACCGCCGTTAAACCGGCCCCAAAAAGCGCAGATCCGGCATAGAGATTCAGAGAAGTCCCCCCACCGATTAACGTCGCTAACACCACCGCAAAGGCAGCCCCCGCATTTACCCCCAAAATCGCCGGCGAAGCTAAAGGATTTCCGGTAATCCCCTGCATCAGGCTCCCTGCAACGGCCAAAGCTGAACCGACCACCAGGGCAATGAGCGATCGCGGTAAACGGACTGTCCGAATCACAAGCTGTTCCGTTGACCCATCAAACTGAAAAATTGACCCATAAATTTCTGCCACAGAAATATCCGCCGCCCCAAAATTCAGACTAGCCAAAAAACTCACCAGAAGTAGGGCAAAGCTGATCAATAAACCTCCCATGAGACGTATCGATCGAGGTAAAAATAAAGCGGAAAAAAAATTGGTTTGGGTCACAACAATCGAAAAATCAACCGAAACGGCATAGGACAAGCCTTAGAAAAAATCAGAAATAGGAATATTATTCAACTAATTCCCCTTCATCCCAGGTGCCTTCAATGCGCGTGCCATCGCTGAAGATGTAAACACCGGCCCCCTGGTAAAGATCATTTTGAAAATTGCCTTCGTAGCGATCGCCATCGGCATATTCACAGACCCCTTGGCCGTTGAGCAGATTATCGGCAAACTCCCCTTCGCAGCGATCGCCATTTTGGTAAGTAAAAGTGCCTTGGCCCACAAAGTTACCACCCACAAATTCGCCAGCATATTCATTGCCATTGGCGAGGGTATAAACCCCTTGGCCGGTAATTGCGCCGAGGGCCACTGCTCCGGTGTACTGGCTGCCATCACTAAAGGTAAATGTTCCTTCCCCATCTGGGAGATCGTTTTTTAGCTCGCCTTCATAGCGATCGCCATTGCTATATTCACAGGAACCCGGCCCCGTGAGATTTCCCTCTACAACTGTACCTGTACAGCGATCGCCATTTTGGTAGGTGAAAGTCCCCTCACCGCTGGGTACCCCGGCAACAAATTCGCCAGTATAGCTGCCGCCATCGGTAGTGGTAAAAGTGCCTTGGCCATGGGGTTGTCCTGCTGCAAACTCGCCTTCGTAGCGATCGCCGTTGCCATATTCCCGGATACCTTCACCTTGGATCTGTCCACCTTGGAATTCCCCTTCATAGCGGCCATCCGTCGCAAAAGTGTAGATTCCTTCCCCTTCTTTTTGCCCCGCGACAAATTCGCCTTCATAGCGATCGCCATTGCCATATTCACAAGTAACCTGGCCCTGAAGTTGACCTTCCACCAGTTCCCCTTCGCATTGGCCACCATTCGGTAAAGAGATAGTCACTGCATTGGCGATCGCCCCTGTAGAGAGAGTGCCTAAAGCTGCTAAACCCAAAGAAAAAAATGTCTTATAAATGACCATAATCTAATTGCAATCTTCAAATATTCAAATAAAGTAATGACTCAAAACATACGAACCAATCAGACCTAACCACCCGTTTCCGATGTGGGTACCGCCTGTTGCTGTTGTTGCTGTTGACGCTGCCGTTCAGCTTCGGCCTGTCTCTGACGCTCAAGCTCAGCCTGGCGTTGTCTTTCCTGTTCAGCTTGTCTTTGACGCTCCAATTCTGCCTGACGTTGGCGCTCAGCTTCCGCCTGTCTCTGCCTTTCCGCTTCTGCTTGTTGCTGTCGTTCGGCCTCGGCCTGTCTTTGTTGCTCGGCTTCCGCCTGGCGTTGTTGTTCTTGGGCTGCTTGATTCTGTTCTTGACGTTGTTGTTCAGCTTCGGCCTGTTGTTCTTGAGCGGCTTGCTGTTCTTGGGCTTGATTTTCCTGTTGTTCTTGTTGTTGGCGCGCTAATTCCGCCTGGCGTTGACGTTCGGCCTTGGCTTGTCGCTGCCGTTCCAGTTCAGCTTGGCGTTGCTCCTCTGCTTCCGTTTGGCGCTGTTTAGCCTCCCGTTCAAAGTCAGTGCCCGGTTGCGCAAAGTTAATCGCTAAACGTACCCGCCGCTGTTCACCACTGGGACAACGAATGCCCCGGGCAGCGGAGAGGGCCGCCTGATCAAGGGCTGAGTAATTACTAGAGCGCAGGATTCTTGCTTGGGCCACACTGCCATTTGTACCTGTAATCACCTCAACCACAGGTCTCGCCTCAATTCCCCTAGAGGCAAGGGAAGCAGGAAACTGCGGTTGGCTGGGGGCAGAACAACCGGCTCCAGAAGCGACGGGGGCCGCAGGGGGATTATTGCTTGGGCGAGTTGGGGCAGACCGTTGGGCTGCTGTTTGATTGCCGGGCCTACCGCTACTGCTTGTGTTGGGATTACCTTGGCGATTTTCGTTCTGCAAGCTGCCACGGAGACCTGCATTATTGGCTGCACTAAGGGGGGCGGAGGAAACACCAGGACTGGTTGGCTTAGAACGGTTCGCTCCGGTTGCCGTGCTCCCAGGCTTTGTGGTGGCATTGCGCTCGGCTCCTGATGCGGCGGCCTGTAGTTGACCCCGCAATGGGTTTGAATTTTCAGGCGATAGGGGAGCAGGGGCATCTTCGGACACCTGAGATTCCGGTTCGGACGCAGATTCCTGGGGTTCTGGCTCAGAGGTCGTTTCCTGAACTTGGGGTTCTGGCGGTGCTTCCTGGGGGCGAACTGTAGGAGCCGCAGCCGTTACGGTTGGCTGGGGGATTGGCACAGGGCTATTGGTCACTGCACTTGGAGCAGGCACACTCGGAGTTGCCGCAGATGTTGGCAGAGTGTCCAGGGGTTCTGGAGGTGTTTCTTCCGTGACTTCCGGCTCTTCAACAGGCGGCGTTTCAGTGACGATAAATTCTAAGGGCGGTTGTTCCGTAGAGACCGTTTCTACCGGGGGTAACCAGCGCAACCCTAACAAAGCCCCTGCGTGGAGGACAACAGAGCCTGTCAACCCGCAGGCCAACCATTTTTTCAGGACTTCTTGTTCATTTTGCCGCTCTTGCTGACAAAGGTCAGACATACTCATGGGGGCTTTCCTTACCATCAGTTGCAAAGTTACTGTAAAGCAATCTACAGCTTATCAGTAATAAGAATCTATTTCAATAAAAGGGATTTCATTTTAAGCGGTTTACTGGCTTTTGGGTAATTCGGAGATATTGTCTCTGTTCCCAAAGGCTTTTAGGACAATGGCGTTCTAGGAGGGTTTCTAGGCATCAATTGACTGATAAGTCATCATTTAAACTACTTTTGAACTACTTTAAATCTTTTTCAATAAAATAAGCTTATTTTGTTTTGGTATCTTTCTGAAACGTAAGATGTGAGCAAAGTCACTAAAGATTAAGAGGCGATCGCCTTAGTCAGATCTTGCAAAAGTAGCTCCATACCACAATCGTCATCGTTCTTTATTCCCGGTCAGCGACAGGGTTAAGACAAGCGAGAATATCTTGTTCTGTTAGGTGGAGGAAATCGTAAAGGATTTCTTGTTGAGTCACGCCAGATGCCAAAGACAGTGATACTCATGCTCCGGACACGGGCTTTACTACTGTGTTTACCTAGCTCTAGGGGATGATGTCCTGGTCGTTCGTTTCTCTTGGGAATAGCACTATGCTGTTGTTGATGAAGATTCTTTCCGTCGATAAAAGCGTATCTGTAAACCATCTTTCGGCAATGGCGTCGGAATCACTTGCATCGATAGGTCTTGGTCAGGTAATAACTCCCAGTCATAATCACGGGCAAGCATCGATGCCAAAATTTTTGCTTCTAGACGGGCAAACTCTTTGCCAATACATTCGCGCATACCGCCACCGAAGGGAATAAAGCCAAACTTTTTCTGTTTATCTGCCAGACGTTCCGGTGAAAAACGCTCCGGGTCAAATTTTTCGTGGTCAGGATATAGGGCTTCGTCCTTATGGGTTTGGGCAATTTGATACTGAACCGCCCAACCTTGAGGAATTTGGAAATTTTTGTACTCGAAGGTGTTGATTACTTCCCGGAAACCACCGCCCACTGGGGGGACAAGTCGTAAAACCTCTTTGAAAACTTGATCCAGGTAAGTCATCTGTTGAAGCGTCGCCATATCTAACCCATTTTTAATGCCTAATGTGTCTTGTTCTACACGAATTTTTTCAAAAACATCGCGATGCTGTCCGACCAATAATCCAAAAGACACCAGAGACGAAGTAAGGGTTTCGTGACCAGCAAACAATAGGAGCAAGATTTGATCCTTCAGTTCATCGATGGAAAGGGAATTACCGTCTTCATCCTTCGCCCGAATCAGTAGGTCAAGGGCATCGGTGGGTTCTGCATTGGCATCGTAGGTTTTCAGGCGATCGCCAATAATCATTTCTAGCTCGCGCAGCAGTTTTCGCCGACACTTCATCGCCTTACCGAAGGCCGTCCAGGGAAGATTAATCGGTAGGGAAAATAATCCTTTAACCCATTCCTCAAATAGATTCGCTAAGGGCGTTTCCGCACCGCCATCTTTGCCGATAAATAGGGTACTGGCGACGTCAAATGTGTATTTGCGGAGTTCGTCGTACCAAGCAAATTCCTGTTTTTGCTCCCATTCCGTGAGATAACGCTGGGTAATTTTTTCGATGGTGGGAATATAACTTTCTAGGGCGCGGGGCTGAAATGCTTGAAAGATAATGCGCCGCCGGGAACTATGAATACCACCTTCCTGGGTAGCGAGGGAATCGGCACCGAGGAGAATCCGGGTACTTTTTGGCCAGGTTGCCTTGACATATTTATTTTCGTTGCGGAACAACACCTCATTGGCCTCTGCCCCAACCATTACCACCGTGGGTTTGGTAAAAATATTTGTTTTGAAAACGTCACCATACTTCTCTAATCGCTTTTTTTGAAAATTACGGTCTGTGAAAAATTCAATGGTTTCGCCAATTACAGGCAAACCGAATTTTCCGGGAGGTAAGGGCAGTTTACTGGGGGAAGTCATGGGCGATCGCCAAAGAATCGTATATTTATCAAGCCATTAGGTAAGGTAACAAATTGCCCTGTGGTTGTAAATTTCCAGATAAGACAGCAGATCTGCCGCCCTCATTGGCCTCATTGGTTTTACAAACCGTATCCTAACCAGCACCTTCAAATAAATTCATTTCCAATGGCAACCCCCTCACAAGATACAGTGTTGAAAAAACTGTCCTTCTATCGGGTGCAATCAAGCAGTGAAGCATGAATATAACCTGCCTGGGGGCCGCCGAGGGTAAAGGTAACAAAATACCAATCCGTTACATTATTGACATTTTCACCCATCACCTTCTCCTCAACCCTTACCTTCGCATCTCGCGTGAGTTCTTGGACAATCGTAGAATCGGTAGACGGTTCTACTCGAACGCGGCCTAGACCTCCATCTGCGGAAACATTAATTGCACACCAGGTTGGCAGATTAGCGGGTAGGAGAGATCGGATCGTTGACGGTACAACCGCGTCAGTGTCGATGAAGACGGAATAATCGACCAAAATAGGTAGACCCTGGCCATAGGCCAAATAGCCCTCTAGGCTTTTCGCTAAATCATAGAGACGTTGGTGTTCTGTCACGCGAACACAGCCATGGCCATTGGGATCAATGAAACCGTTATGTTGCAGAGGGCCTTCTCCCCAGATAGGGGCATGGAGCGCAAAGCCACGATGGATCTGCATAAAGTTCTGGATTCCCAAGGATGTCCTTTTTTGTAGACCATGGATGTTAAAGTGAGCCCCCATCACATCACCAAATTGCTGCTTGGTTTGCCTTGCAAGCTGTACTGTTTCTGGCGCCCAGGAAATGAGTCCCAGTTCAAAAACCACCTCGCTGCCCCCATAATCTCTGGTCACTTTGCCATGCATTCGACCAGCGGCATCCTTATAGAATTTGATGTAGTAAATATCTTCTGCTTTTGCACCCATTTTTTGCAGACGGGTTTGCCAATCAGCTTGGCCCCTAATAATTTCCTTAGAAGACGTTTCGGTTGTTTCTGAGAGCTTTAAATTTGGGTACGCGTTTTCCTGGGGCAATCTATGATGACAACTCGCTAAAACGTATAGACAGCCGCATAGAAAAATCAATCTAGACAACCGATGGTTTGTGGCACTCATAACTCTATTTTAAATGCCATCCATGGGATCCAAAATATCGCTTTGGACTTCGGGATTCGCTTTAGGATAATTGTGTCGTCGAAATGACCCAGCCATAGGCAACAACGACAACTAGGAGCAATCCGTAAACGAATTCCTTTTGATCACGAAACCACCCTTGCAGCATATTTTTAAAACTACGTAGGCTGCGGCGTCGCTCATCGCCTAACTCTCGCATTAGTCTGGCTACTTCTGCATCAACTTCTTGTAGCGAAATTTCTCCCTGTTGATACCGTGCTTCCAGGGCATCTAGCTTGCGCCAGTATTCTTGGGTGGCATTGAGGAGGTTAGGAAACATGAGTCGGTAAACCAGTAGCTGTCAGTAAAGGCGATCGCCGTAAATATTGAGTCAGTTGCAATTCTCGTAGCGAGGATCGTGATTCTCGATTTTTAGGGGGTATTGATATTTTCGCCTTGGCTAAATTGTAACGCAATGTTAATTTTGCTGCGTTAAAGCTTGACAACCTGACAGACATGTAAGCTTTTTAAGCGTAGATAACATCGTTGCTCCATCCAACGATTGGATCCCTTCAACCCTTGAGCTTATCTACATTCTGTAGATTTCAGTAGAATAGGATTAGCATCAGGGGTTAAGTTACGGGCCAAAATAATCTATTCAAAAAAACTTTTGGTCTACAAAAATACAAAACTTCTTTGGGTTGATAGGCGGCCTAATGAAATCACAACCGATTCCCAATCCCCTCTACCCCGTGGTAGTCAGCGCTGGTGTTGTTTTGGCTGGGGCGATCGCCTTAATGTTTTTGCCCGCCCTGATTCAGCTTGATGGGATGGATGGGGGCTTTGCCATTACTTTCGGCGCTCTGTTTCTCGCCATCTCTGCTTTGGTCACGCTCTTGATATTTTGGCGCAATGCGGTGCTTCTGGATCGGGTAATTGCCGGGACAAATCTCATGGCCCACTGGACCTACGAACCGCAAGAATGGGCCCAGTACCTCGATAGGGAACGTCAAGAACAAATTGACGAAAAATTGCCCTTAGTCTTCATCGTTGCGTGTTGGGCATTGCTTATTGGCGGCGGTTTTTGGCTGTTTGATCCAGAGGCAGGTTTTATTGTGTTTCTCGTCATGGTGGGGCTGATTATCTTGGTGAGTTTGCTGGCCTATGGTTTGCCTTGGTTGCGGTT
>NZ_CAWLTV010000048.1:0-24548 GCF_963864045.1 Picosynechococcus sp. NKBG042902
TTAGAACTAGATATCATACACGCTTTGGCAAAACATAACAATCTAGAGATTGCAGTTGCCGCTAAATGCCACATACAAAGCAACCTTACTATTGATGATAGTTGGGAAGTAGCTATTTTAGAAAAACGTCTTAGTTCTGAGAACCTTGGTTGGGAATTGCGAGGAGTGGCACAGAATCCCAGTTGTCCTATTAAATTTTTAAGAGAATTTGCCTATAATGACAGTATATCTCTACGCGAAGAGGTAGCTAAAAATCCTAGTTGTCCTATTGATTCATTTAAAAAACTAGCAACTGATCAGTCTTCTTTGATACGCAGATATGTAGCAGGTAATCCTAACTGTCCTACTGAGATACTTCAACAGCTTGCCACTGATTATGATGAATGGGTACGCAGAGATGTGGCAGAAAATCCAAACTGCCCTACTGAAATACTTTTACAACTTGCTGATGAATTAAAATACTTGGTAGCGAGTAATCCAAACTGCCCTGCTGCAATATTGCAACAGCTTGCACATGATGAATGGGACATACAAAAAAAGCTGTAAAACATCCAAACTGTCCTATTGAAACTCTGCAAAAACTTGCTACTGATTCTGATGAAGATATACGCTGGTTAGTAGCAGGGAACCCAAATTGTTCTGTTGAACTTCTCCAAAAGCTGGCTGTTGATGAAGACAAAGACGTACGTAAAGAAGTAGCTAAAAATTCTAATTGCCCTATTGAAATTCTAGAACAATTGGCCACTGATGAAGATAAGTATATACGTAAAGAAGTAGCTAAAAATTCTAATTGCCCTATTGAAATTCTAGAACAATTGGCCACTGATGAAGATAAAGATGTAATCAAAGAAAATATCGTAGAAAACCCTAGCTGTCCTGCCAAACTACTTCAATACTTTGCCCATGACAAAGATAAAACGGTACGTCAAAAAGTCGCAGAAAACCCTAGCTGTCCTACTAAAATATTGCAACAACTTGCTAGTGATGATGATGCATGGGTACGCAGATATGTGGCAAGCAATCCCAACTGTTCTACTGAAATATTGCAACAACTTGCTAATGATGATGATGCATGGGTACGCGAAAAGGTAGCTAAGAATTCTAAGTGTCCCATTGAAATACTAAAACAGCTTATACACAATGGATATGAACGTAAGAACGTAGCAAACAATCCTGACTGTCCTGCTGAAATATTAGAACAACTTGCTTCTGACGAAGATGAAGACGTACGTAAAGCTTGTTACAACGTGGCCCAACAGCCAGACTGCCCCATAGACAAACAACAAGCTATCTTCCGGGGAACAATCACTTTTCTAGCTCGTGGCAACTTCCCCAGCGATCGCCGTCTCTTTGCCCTCCGCTCTCCCCACTGCCCAGTGGAACCCCTCGAGCGTTGTGCCACCAGCATTGATTTCCTCGAACGCCGCGCCGTTGCCGAGAATCCCAACACCCCTACCGAGGTGCTAAAAACCCTCGTCAGCAGCGACGCAGACCGAGTTGTGCGGCAATATGCCCAGACTAATTTAGACAGCCGCAATACCTAAGAAAATCACACCAGATCCCCAAGGAGGTCACTGATGTTCGCTGGCCTCCTTTTTTATTGGGCGACATTAGAGAAATCATGGTGGGCGATCAACCGTCTCTACCCAAAACTTAGTCGTTACAATGACAGCAGTGATTTTGCCAAATTGATGACCTGAGAGTTCATATCAATATGCAACGGTTAAGTCGAGATTCGGTACTACAGCAACTCACACGCCATCGTCCAGACTTAGAGCGCATGGGGGTCACATCACTCCGGCTTTTTGGTTCTGTAGCCAGAAATGAGGCGACGGCAGACAGTGATTTAGATTTTTTGGTGGAGTTCAAGAATACTCCTTCCCTCTTCGAGCTATTTGCAGTGCGTCATTTTCTCGAAGACTTATTTGACTGCAAAGTCGATCTGGGCATGGAAGAGTCCTTGCGGGAACATCTACGGGAGCCTGTTTTAGAGGACACAATTTATGCCTTCTAGGACACCTCGGGACTGGCGTTTGAGGATTCAGGATATTTTGCAGGCTGCCCAGGATATTTCTGACTTTACGGCAGGACTGAGCTTTGAAAAATTTGCAAACAATAAAATGCTGGTGCAGTCAGTCCTGTATAACTTTGTGATTATTGGTGAAGCAAGCGCAAATATTCCAGAAGAAATTAAACGACAATATCCTGAAATTCCCTGGCGCATCATGGCTGATATGCGCAATGTGATGGCCCATGAATATTTTCAAGTCAATTTAGGCGTAGTTTGGCAAACATTACAGCGCAGTTTACCCCCAGTCATCGCCCAATTAGAAAAACTATAAGTAAAAGACGCAACTATTCTATTAGCGTCTTTTTGGCCTCCATTCCCTCATTATTCACTAGAAGCCCTAGAAGCTTATGCTCACACTTCGCTGCTTTGATGGGTGCAAAAGGTAAGATAGGAACTCAAAGGCGATCGCCGCCAATCGACTCTCTTCCCCAACAATCTCTTCAGTTGTAAATCTAGGGGGGTTAATCAGGCATAATCCGAAAATAGTCGCAATGCCTTGGACGAATCACAGAAAAATCCCGACGGTCAAGGGTGTAGATTGTCTCTATCTCTAATCTTTCGGCGATCGCCACAATGGCCGTATCTGTAAAATCAAGTTGATTATCCGCATAGATTTCTAAAAGCTCACTAATTCGCTTGCAGTCTTCTATCGTCGTTGCTTCGAGCTGTACCGCTTCTGGATGAATCCGCGAGATAAATTGACGCATTGCCCGGTGACCTAGTCTGGAGGCGAGCAGATAGCAAATTTCTGGAACAACAGCGACGGGGAGGACCAATTTCCCAGAAGTATTTTGAGCGACACTGAGTACACGACGGTGATTTAAATCATCGCGATCGCTCAGGGCAAATAAAAAGCTGGTATCCAGAATGGCAGTCATCATTTTTCTACGGATGAATTTGCCTGATGATGCCAACCCCAAAGCGAATCAATCTCAGTCTCGAGAATCGCTTCATCCGATTCAGAAATATTCCGCTCACCCGATTGACCTAGACCCGCAATGTCTAATAAAAAGTTTTGCTGTGATTCTTGAGATGATTGCTGTTGCTGGGTTCTGTAGCTTAGATAGTCAAGAAAATTCGCAAGTTCTGTTAAAACTTCATCCGGTAAAGTTTCAACTGTGTTGATGAGATATTGACGTTCGACAGTTGTTTTGGGCATGGTACCAACTCTCCATAATTCATTTATTGTAGAACCCGCATCAGTACCTGGGTCGGGCTGGGTCAACATAATCAGACTCGAGCGCGGATCCCATGGGCGATCACTCAGCTTTTGGAATTGCGAAAGGAAATTGCTCAAAGACGATGTTCTTTCAAGGCGCGGACTCTCTTTATTATTTCAAAGTCTCGATCTTGATGTAGCAGCACCAAATCATAACTGAGGGCCAATTGGGCAATGCAACAATCGATCGTACTTCTCACCGTTTTTCCTCCTCGACGGAGATCGTAATAAATGCGAGCTGCATACTGCCAGTGCTGAGGTTGCAAATTCAAGTAGTCCTGATCTACTCAGATAAGTCGTCAATAGCTGCCATTCCTGCTCATCACGACTTCCTTGGAGCAACTCTACTTGGATAAAACGGCTCAAATAGTAGGCTTCCTCCCCCACTATCGTCTCAAATCGCTGTCGTATATTACCCGTTCGGTCACGGAAGAAGTATCCACCAGAAACATTCTTTAGCCTTCCTGGGAGTCACTACGGAGCATTTTATAATCATAATTGGGCTGAAGTTGAATTTTGCCGCTTAAATCCAGCAAATCATGTTTTTTCTGACTTTTAATGAGGGCTTGGAGGGCAAGCTGCATCAGCTCTTTCTTGGTACGCACATTGGTTAAGCGAAAGGCTTCTTCAACTAGTTGATCATCAAGTTCTACATTCATTCGCATCGTTTTGTGTACAAAAAGTACATTTTTATGGGTATAAAGTGCATTACCTATAGCTTACAAGGGCAGGCTGGGTCAGTAGGAGGAAATTAGAGAGCAGTTCCCAAAGGCGATCGCCCCTATGGTGTAAGAGTCAGATTGATCGAAAATCGCTCATTCCTAGACACGCTAAAATTCAATCAGCGAAAGCTGAGATCGCTTCGGAGCATCGATTGTCATGGAAAATTTTGATCATCAAATTGTGCGTGAATTTCGCGATCGCCTTGACGCAATGATGCCTGTTTTAGATCTCCGTGTCTTCGGATCGCGGGCAAGGGGAAATGCCCAGGAAGATTCGGATTTAGATATATTCCTCAAAGTGCCAGAGTTGGATCGACCATTGCGGGAACAAATCTATGATTTGGCCTGGGAAATTGGCTTTAAATATGACCGGATTATTTCTACTTTTGTGGTGACGGAAGATCAGATCACTGCTGGGGCAGTAGGCGCGAGTCCGGTTTTGGCGAAGATTTTAGAAGAAGGCATTGCTGTATGACCGCAAATGGACAGCTTCAGCTTTTGGTGAGATACCGGCTGCAAGAAGCAGATGAGACCTTACGGGAAGCAAAATTGTTACTAGAGCAGTCAGCTTTTCGCGGTTCTATTAATCGGTCATATTACGCGATGTTTTACGCCCTTTTAGGGTTGCTCGCCACAAAAGGCTTAGGCACTTCTAAACATAGTGGGATCATTAGCCTGTTTGATCGGGAGTTTGTGAAAACAGGGATTTTTAGGAAAGAGTTATCGAAAAGTTTACATCGGGCTTTTGATGAGCGACAGGCTAATGATTACGGGGAAATGTTAGAGCCTGATCTCTCCTTAGCAGAACAGCTCTTCCAGCAGGCTCAGGTTTTTGTGGCAGAGATTAAACAGCAGTTGGCAAAGGTGGGATTTGAACTATAAACGGGCGAAAACAGAACAGCTCCGATAGGCGATCGCCTTTGACATGACTACAAAGAGCTAAAATTATACATAAGATAATATTGAGCTAAACCCATGGATATACATTTGAGAAAATGGGGCAATAGTTTAGGGCTACGCATCCCTCACCACCTCGTCGAAAGTTTCGGCTGGGATGAAACCTGTACCCTGGAATTGCAAGAAAAGGATGATACCCTCGTCATCCGCAAGAAACCGAGTGCTCCTACTTTGGATGAGTTACTAGCCAGCATCCCCGATGATTTTCAATATCCTGATGATGTTCAGGCCTTTTTAGAAACATCGGCAACAGGACGGGAGCTCCTGTAGACCATGGCACCCTATCCCAAACGTGGAGAAGTGATTCGGATCAACCTCAACCCAACTCAGGGTCGTGAGCAGATGGGAGAAGCTCGTCCCTGTCTTGTCCTCAGTCACACCCAATTTAATCAAAGCCGTAATGGCATTGTGATTGTTTCGCCGATCACCAGCGTTCACAAACCAGAGGTTAAAACTTTAATTGCCATTCCAGCCGGCTACAAAGTGCAAGGGTCGATTATTGCTGAACAGGTGCGGACTCTTGATTTGAGTCAGCGTTGGTGGCGCAGTACTGGTGAAATTCTGCCAGCTGAGGTACTCGAAAAGGCGATCGCCATTTTGCAAGTAATTATTGCTTAAGTCGGAAACAGGGTGGGGCAATCACCCTCATATTTTTTCAGGTCTACACGACAGAAGATGAACAGTACCGTGCTTATCTAGTTTTGGCTCATGGGCAGTATCTCAGCTAAAATACCTTCAAAATTTCTGAAAGAGGTGATCAGCTAGATCTTCTTGTTAATGGGCAGAATCCTGATCTTGGTACGATTCAGATCAACCGTCACTAATGCACCTGCTTCTAACTCTTCCGAAAACCGCCTTAAACACTGCACCACAATTTTTCCAATGGTCTGGGGCATAAGATCCTGTGTTCTTACTTGAAACACACTAGGCGCATCCGCTTGAGAAGCAGCGAGGATTGCCCCGAAATCCAGATCATTCGTGAAAATAATCGCTTCATTTGCCTTCGCCCAGGCAACAATTACCGTATCTGGGTCGTCAGACTGACCAACTGACGACCAATGCCATACTTAAAAACCAAAATTTTGTAGATAACCGACCCAAAGCGGACTTAAATTCATATCAACAACAATTTTCATGCCGTTGCTAAGTCCACCTCATATTCCTCTGCTCGCCACGCCGCAAATGCCAACGCCGCAAAAATATCGTCCCGTTCTAGATAAGGATAAGCTTTTAAAATCGCCTCGCTAGAATATCCTGCTGCGACCAAGCCCACCACTGTGCCTACGGTCACTCGCATACCTCGAATACAAGGCTTCCCACCCATCACTGCCGGATTTAAAGTTATCCTCCTCAACAAAGCTGTAGTCATAATTTTTGATGCCGACATTTCACTTTTATTTTAATGCCTTTACCCCAATGACACAGTGATATCTTGAACCAACCCATGACCAAAGCCCGACTCCTCGAAGATATGCAGTGCTTTCTCACAGAGAGGAGAATAGAGGCGATCGCCATTTTGCAGGTAATCGTCGCTTAGACCAAACATAGAGTGGGGTTTTAGCTGAGTTCCTCTGGCAAAACAGACTTCCCGGCATCACAAATCTGACTATAAGGACAGTAGGAACAGTGGTCAGAGTCAGGTTTAGGCGTGTAATCCCGTTGGGCGATCTGTTGCATTAAGATGTCGGCTTCTTGGTCGATGCTTTTTAAATCCGTTGGGGTAAAAGTATAGAGTTGCTGCTGGCGGAGGTAAGCAATATAGGCTGTGGGTTTTTCTGCGGCTCTGGCATAGGCCCAGAGTTGAAAACGATGTTCTATCGGATTGGGCTTTGAATCTGTTTTAACGTCGAGGACACAATTTGCGCCAACGAGATCTGCCCGACCGTTTAAGACCAACTGATTTTGACGGAGTTCTAAAGCAACTTCTTTTTCACCTGCTTGGACAGCCGCAAATACTGGGTCTGTCCGGAAAGTTTGGGCAAGATCAAGGGCTTCTTGCACTTTGTCAGGGGGGAGCTTGAGATCCTGGTTATGGAAATTCAATTGCTCGACGGTTTGATAGTCTTTTTCGAGGGCAGTATGGGTGAGGGAACCAATGGCCGCCCCGTAATTACTTTCCCCTTCCGTTAAACCTGGATGTCTGATGATTTGTTCAAAGTAGAACTTTTTCGGGCAACGAGCATAGGTCGTCAGCGCCGTCATTGGTAACTCAAGGCCATAGCTCCGGGCTGGTTCTAGAAGTAATTGAGGAGGCTGTTGTGGTTTTGAAGATTCATCGCCTTTGCACCAGGGCTCTGCTGGGGGATATAGATCCGGGGAAATATCTTTGATCGCAAAATCCTCTAAACCCGGCTGCAGTAAATCTAGGCCCCCGCCTTTCTCTTTGGGCGTGGTCAGAATGAGGCGATCGCGGGCGCGGGTGAGGGCGACATACAACACCCGTTTCGCTTCGGCGGTTTCTCGCTCTTGCTGATTCCCTTCGAGGAGTTGAAACAGCACCGATTTTTGAAGCTTTCCCTGGTCATCCCGTTGTTTGAGGGCAACACCAAATTCTGGATCAAAGAGAATACTGGAACTGGTATTGGAAAGTTTTCGGGTCAAATCCGGCACAATCACCACCGACCATTCCAAACCCTTAGCGGCGTGGATCGTCATCAGGGAAACGGCATCGTCAGCTTCGAGGGGGGGCCGGGGAATTTTAACCCCATGGCGCTGGAAGCGTTGCAGACGACGCACCACAGACAATACATCAGCAGTGCCCTGTTCTAGATGACGCAAAAGTTCTAAAAAGCCCTGCCAATCGGCAAGACGACGCTCTGCTTGGGGAAGATTGGTAATCACAGCAGAATAGCCAGTCAGTTGATCGGCTAGTTGGAGGAGTTGGGATGGAGTGAAGATATCGCGTTTGTTGAGCAATTGTTTGAGAATCGTCACCCGTTGTTGGACTTCTGGCTGCTGACTATCCTTTAAACAAGACCACCATTTTTTGTCTTTCTTCTGGGGACGTAATTCATAGAGTAGGCGATCGCTCAAGGTCAAAAATGGACTCCGGAGGACTGCAACTAAGGCCAGATCATCATTAGGATTGGCAATGAACTGGAGCAGGGACAGACCATCCAGGGCTTCAGGGGTATCTAAAAGGTTGCCGCCACTGGATTGGAGGAAAGGGATCTGCCATTGGGCCAGAGCTTGGCTGTAAATATCGAGGGGATCCCAGGTGCGGGAAAGAATCGCAATATCCTTCGGGACGATCGCCCTTTCTGTATCTGTGGGCTTATCCCAAACCTTCATTCCCTGGGAAAGCATGTCGTATATGAGTTGGGCGATTTGTTGGGCTTCGACTTTCCGGGCCTCAGCGATCGCCATTTTTTCTTCTGGGGCAAAGCGATAAATGTCTAAATGGAACGGATCGTGGGGGGCTTCTTGACGATGAGCATCCAAATCCTGGTGTAGGTCTCCGAGGACAGGCCGAAATACAGTATTGATATTGTTGACTAAACTTTCATGGGTGCGGAAACTTTGGGTTAAAGCGACGCCATTATTTAACTGCGATCGCCAGCTACGAAAAACTTCCACATCGGCCCGGCGGAATCCATAGATCGACTGTTTATCATCCCCGACAATGGTCAGAATACTTTTTCCGGTAAGAGCTTCGAGTAATTTCCCTTGGGTAGGGTTAGTATCTTGAAATTCATCGATCAAGTAGGCTCGCCAACGCTCTTTGTAATAATCCCGCACCGCTGGATCTTCAAGGGCTTTGAGGGCATAAATTTCTAGATCATTAAAATCTAAAACCCTGGCTTGCTGTTTGATTTCCTTTAGTCGTTGCTCTAGCCACTGGAAAGCACCTTGTAAAGTCATCACCCATTGGGTTTCCCGTTCATCCAATTCCCCCAAAGTCAAACCCAGTAACGAGATATCCGGAAATTTCTGGACAAAATCCCGGCAGGCGATCGCCTGACTGCGGACTGTTTTGAGAATATCTTCACTGGGCCAATTTTTCTTTGACCCAACACTGCCTACTTTTAAGCTTTTCAGCGCTTGTAAGGTACTTTGAAAGGGAACACTCGTAATGTCATCCTGGCTGCGTTCCAGGTCTGCCATTAACTCCGCTAAAGTTTGGCGCACCAGCTCTAACTTATCCCCAGGCGCTCCTTGGTATTGGGTCATCAGGGCTTGGGTCTCTTGCCAAGTCTCACTGGCTAACAGATTTTTGATCACCTGCTGCTGTTTATCTCGCAAAGCAGGCAGCCAATCTTCACAACTTCTTTTTAGAGCTTCACGGGCACTCAGAGGATCACCAAGCAGAGCGGCGATCGCCGTTTTGAGGGTGGAATAGGGAATCTCTCCGTAGAGTTCTGGGGGCATCTCAGCCAGGGCCACGTTTAACTGTTCCGCTTGCCAAATGCTCCCTTCCCACTCGTCCAAAGGTTGGAAATTTGCGGGTACCCCTGCCGCTTCGGGATGTTCCCGACAAATGCGCATTGCCACCGCATGGAAGGTACTAATTTGGGCGGCTTCTACTTCGGCGAGCCAATCAAATCTATCTGGGTGTTCCTGGGCGATCGCCTGGCGAATCCTGGCCCGTAATTCTGTGGCTGCTTTTTCTGTAAAGGTCATTGCCACCACCTGCAAAGGGGAAAGCTTATCCTTATCCAAGTGATGAAGATAGCGGGCGGCCAACATGTGGGTTTTTCCCGTCCCTGCCCCGGCGGTGATACTAACACTGGTTTTTGAGGTGACCGCTTTTTCTTGTTGTTCAGTTAAAGGCATTATTCTTGTTCCTCCCGGTTGATGCGGCACACTGATTTGAAATCACAATATTTGCAGGCGTCATATTTCCCATCGGGGGCAACGGGATAGGAACCGCTTTCAAGATGAGTTTTGAGGCGATCGCCCGCAGCCTGAAGATCCTTTTCATCGGGAAATTTTGCACTGAGTTTTTCCCCTTTAGTTAGGGAGTAATAAAGATTCTGCTTTACCTGAAACTCAGGATATTGGTGCTGTACCGCCGCTTCATAGATGGGTAGTTGGAGATCAATTTTAAGCAGACCAGACTCATCCTGAATCCCTTTGGGTGGACTAGAACTGGTTTTGTAGTCCATAATCACTAACTCGTTTGTGCCACTGATTTGATCAATGCGGTCAATGTATCCAGTAATTCGAAAATCTTGCCAGGTAAACTGAATCTTGTCTTCTAGCCTAAAGACATGACGGCCTTCTGGTAGAAATTCTGGGGCGGCGATCGCCCGTTGGAGAGTTTGAATATGTTCGGTGCGCTGTCGTTCCCAAGCAGACAATTCCGGCAGTTTTAAAACGTCTTCTGCTTCGATAAACCATGCTTTAAGCTGCTCAAAGTCCGTTAAATCCAGGTCTGGATTCTTTCGATAAGCATTGAGAGCCAGTTCCAAAACTTTGTGGTAGAGAATCCCCCGCTGACTGGGTTCTAAGGTGGTTTCGGGTTCATCGAGGGCTGCGAGTTTCAGCACCTTACCCGCAAACCACTTAAAAGGACATTGCCCTAATTGCAACAGTTGCGACGCACTAAAAATATGTTCTCGCCAAGGGAATGGCATCCCGATCAAGCCTTGGTATTCATCTAATGCGCTCTTTTGAAGACGTCGTTGCTCGATCTGGTGGGCGGCGATCGCCTGGTCTAATGTTTTCGACTGAAGTTCTGTTGGAATTTGGGATTGGGTTAGATAAAACTGGCGGGCTTCTGCAACACTGGCGGCCATAGCAATTGATGTCTTCTTGGGCTGGAGGCCAAGCTTATCAAAATAGATCGAGGCAACTTGGGAACGGTAGCGGCCTTCGCCTTGACCAAGGGTACTGTAGGAAAAAGTGAATTGCTTTTGGGGCACCTGCAACAGGCTATAAAACTGAAATTGTTCTCGCCGCGCCTTGGCGATCGCCCCTTCGATGGGCAATTTATCAGACAACTGTTTACGGGTATAAAAATCTAAAACGGGTTCATCCCGCAACGGTCGAGGCATTACCCCTTCAGCCCCATCAATACAAAAAATATAGTCATACTGGGCACCAATCAGATTTTGGGGATTATGCACCCCCACCCCACCACGCATGGGATAGGCTGGTGTGGTCAATAGTTGCAAGCTAGTGCGAATTTCTGCCTGAAACATTTCCCAGGTCATGATTTCCGTTAGAGATGTTGTTAAGCTGTCGAGGCCATCAATGAATTTTTTGTAGGCGACAGTTTCCGTTACCCAGGGTAAAGCGCGGCGACGCACCTCAAGAACGTTCAAAATTTCCTTCAGGTATTCCCTCCAAACCAGAAAAGTCCCTTGTTGGGGTGGCTGCAATACCGCAAGATCCCATTGATAATGCTCCTGGGTAAGTGCCTGCCATGCTTCAAAATGATTAGGCTTTAGGGTGCGGGCCACCTGCCAAAATTTTCTCCCCGAGGCATGGGTGAGGGGATGGCTTAACCACTGGGCCGTGACTTCAAAGGAATAATTAGTTTCAATGACGGTTAAAAGTTGCTCCAGCCAAGCACCGAGGCGGGTTTTTTGGAGAGAAATCGGATTTGGTAGGCTCAGGGGCACTTCATATTCCTGAGCGACATGAAGCAAGAGCGGCCCCCAATGGTTATCTTCGTTCGTGACGATGGCAATTTTTCGCGCTGCGACACCCTGTTGTAGCAGTTGTTTAATTTGACCCAGGGTGCCCCTGGCCTCTGCCTCCCAGTTGGGATAAACGTGGGCTTGGACGGTTTTAGGTTCGAAATTAACACTGTTTTGACCGAAGAATTTCTGGCTCAGGCGATCGCCCAAGGTTAATGTCTCTGGTTGGCTATCATCTAGGTGCCAACCTTTCCCTTGTAAGCGTTTGATGAGTTCGGCTTGGGGTGAAAAAAGAGGCTGGTCATCGACGTGGGGTAAATACAGCAGACTATCGGCAGCGGCGATCGCCTCAATAAAGGCAATTTCATCGGCCCTCGGATCTGGATAGCCATAGATGCACAGGGTTTGGGGCTCCGGCTTGAGGGCGATCGCCTGCCACAGCACAGCGGCGGGATCTACAGTTTTAGTTTCCTGTAGTTGAGCTTGGTACCGTTGAATAACCTGGTGCAGTTGCTGGATTTTTGGGGTGTTAAATGCTTTTAAACCATCAAGATTGGGGCTTGCTTGGAGCAGTTCCTGCATTGCCCCCCGCCAGGTTTGCACTGTGCCTTCTAAATCTGTCGGGTTTAGGGTTGCGGCGATCGCCTGTTTCAGTTGCTGATATTGTTCTAGGGGATTAAGCACCCGCTGGCCTTTCTGCCATAACAATTCCGCAGCGAGGCTACTCAGGGAATAGGGCTGTTGTTGTTTCAGGCATCGGGCAGTCTGCCGGGTCGGGGCGATCACCTCCGCTTTTCCCTTTTTCAGAAGAGCCTGAGCTGCCTGTAGAAAAGGTGATGAATGCTTGTAAATAATGCCCATAAAATCAACTTGCCCGAATCAAAGTCCCTACCAAAGCCCATGACGCGATCACTCTCTCCCGTCAGATAAAATCGGAGAAAAAGCTACCCATAACGTTATGGGTAATTCATTCAAGTCTTGAACTCCTCACCATCAGAACTTACCAAACAAAACACTCTAGCAACTCAGATTGAGTAAAAAATTATCTAAACTGCTTTTGTGAGGCGATCGCCTACTCATTCGGCAACTCGAAAGAATTTCAGACTATAGGGCATTAGTCACACCTTCTTAGCGTGCAATATGTTCCCTTTTATGACGTAACCCCTAGAACCCCTATTCTTTCGTTAAAATGGCCTAAAAAGGTCGATCCTCAAAACACCTTCTGTGTAAGGCTTTCAGACGATATTTTTTCTATAACCGATACTTTCTGTTCAAATGCGCCCTCTAATCCATGTACTGCTAACCCCATCGAGCAAAGCCATAGACCTGTCAAGCACCGATATACTATCCGATTCTGGGCTTTGGTGACTTTGAATCTGCTGATCGGTTCTGTCGAGCAGTGGATGAAGTGGCCAACTTTTTGAGGCCGCGTAGTCAAATGCCAGAATCAGTGTGTCTGTCGGCTCGAAGAGAGAAGTTCCTGCAAGGCGTTGAGGAACTGGAGGCATTGTTTCTATCTGCCTGATCCAAATTTCATTGAACAGGCTTTAGCTCGGCAGGAAAATCGGGGTTAGGATGAACTCAGGGCACACGACTCTGTTTTCCTGGGCGATCGCCAATCTATTTTTGTAAGCCATAAATTCAAAAAGTCTAGACTTTGCTACTTATCTTCTGGCGGAGTTTGGTGATGGTCTCTGGGTTTAATTCGCTTTCTAGCTCTACGGTTTCCCTTACGTCTAGCGCGAGTTTTACTTCTTCAGGAGTTGCCTGACCTAAATCATTGAGAAGTTTTTGGAATGAGGTGTTTTGCTGTTCAACGTTCTCAGCGGGAACGGGTTCCACAACGTAATTTTGGGAAACCTGACGGGTTAGGGCATAGACAATGTATTGGTTTAGGGATACGCCCTCTTGGGAGGCTTGGTGACTAAGCTGTTGGTGGAGGGTTTCGGGTAAGCGTAGGGTTAAACGACTCATTGTTATTCATCTCCTGTGAGTTTTAGAATGAGTTCGACGGGGGACAGAACAGGTAAGCCTAGGGACTGTTTTGCCCGTTGAAAATCTTTGAGGTTTAAAGTAACGATCGCCGCATTGGCATTCATAGCACAGTCAATGATCAGATCATCGCCGGGGTCGGGGGAAGTGGGTCGCCATGTAAAATGGATTTCGGTGAATTTAGTGAGGGTGAGTAACCGACCAAGGACGGGCTTTAGGGTTTGCCAACGAGTAGGGGATAGTTTACGGCTTAAAACATCTTGGTATTCATAGGCAATCGCCGTGGAAATGTGAACGATGAATAATTCGGCTAACCAAGCTTCGATGATCAGCCCTGATGCGCTCCCCTGTTTGGTTAAGCCTTCTAGAACGATGTTGGTGTCAATAACGAGGTGTAATGGGGCTTGCTCTGTCATGACACCACTATAGCACCATATTCAGTGTCGTTTAGTTGCATTCGGCGATGGACTAGAGGGCGCATCTCGACAGAAACCTAGGATTATAGAAAAAATATTGCCTGAGAGTCTTGTATAGAGATCGTTTCAAGGTTCGACCTTTTTTACTGATTTTAACGAAAGAATAGTGGTTTCAGTGATCGCTAGTGGGTACTTCTTTATTCAGTAAAGGCTGACCTAATTCCTTCACAGAGCCATCACCATTGATATAGGAATGAAGTGCGCATCATTTGGAGAAAGTTACCCATAACGTTATGTGTAAGTCACACAAGCTTTTTAAACCTAATTCTCAGAACTTACCAAATAAAACACTCCAGTAACTCAGATTGAGTGAAAAAATTATCTAAACTGCTCCTGTGAGGCGATCGCCTTTTTTGGAGACCATAGCAACTACCCATAACGTTATGGGTAATTATTTTTCCCTTTTTTCCAGAACGAAACGGAGTCCCATGGGAGAGGAATTCCAGGCAGTTTCATTTTTTATCTCGGCGGGCAGTCACTACCCAAACTAATGGGATGCTTCGGAAATTAGTTCATCAATCTGGGCAAGTAATGCCTGCATCTGATCCCATTTTTCAGGATTTTTATCCCAGAGACGCGCAGCCTTGAGTCGTTTGACCGTTTGATCAATGCGTGACTGGGGCTTTTGTTCTGCGGTGTTGAACTTTAGCTCATTGATACGCTGCCTGATCTCACTTAAGGAGAGATTTTCCTGGATGGCGGTCTCTAATAAGTTTTTTCGTAATTCGGCATCTTGTAAGCGGGCGATCGCCTTCGCTTTCGTATAGGCAATTTTCCCCTCACGGAGGACTTCTAAAATATCATCAGGTAAATTGAGTAGGGGTAAACGATTCGCCGTAAAGGACGACCAATTCTGACCCAAGTTTGTAAAAACAGCTTGAATCTGCTCACCGATTTCACTACCCATAACGTTATGGGTAATCGTTTTTCCTTTTTTCTCGTTTTCTAAACGGTAAAGTAAACTTTTTACTTCTTGGGGTTCACGCTGCAACTCTATTGCCAAAAGATTAAGCACACCTTCTGCTTCTTCGACGGGGTTGAGATCTTCGCGGGTGAGATTTTCCACAAGGGCGATCGCCAAGGCTTGTTGATCGTCCAGGTCACGAATCACAACTGGTACAGTTTTGAGGCCCAACTGCAATGCCGCACGATAACGTCTTTCTCCTGCAACCAATTCGTAGTGGTTAGCTTGGTGAGGGATCGGTCGAACCAGGAGGGGTTCTAAAATGCCATATTTTTGAATCGAAGCAGCAAGCTGTTGAATTTTCTCAAGATCGAAGTAATGACGGGGTTGACTGGCCGAAAGGCGAATATTGGCGATCGCCACGGCAGACTCTGGCTCAGTGGATAGCTCTGCTAAATAATTTCCGACGGTACGTCTAGCCAAGGTAACTCAAAGCCTCCATAAATAAATTTTCATAGTCTTGTTGAGCTGCTTTTGCGGCAGAGCCCGCTAAATCAAAAACTGTTGCCTCTTGAATTGGCGCATCAGAAATACATTGCCGCTGATAGACAATGGAATTAATGAGTGGAAACCGCTGGTCTTGACTGAGGGCCTGCTGTGCTTCTTTTAATAAAACGGTGCCTTTGACAGCGCGGCTCAGGAATAAGCCAACATGGGGCTGGCCGCCGCGCACTTTTTGTCGCTGACGAATGACCTGCAAAATTTTACTACTACTGCTGAGATCAAGACCGGATGGTTGGCAAGGAACGAGGGTAAGGTCAGAAATATCCAGAATTGTTTTGGTAATTTCACTTAGGCTACCGGGGCCATCAACCACCACCACATCATACTGATTGCTGGCCGCTTCGATGGCATCAAAGAGGGCTTCGGGATCAAGGATCGCAGCATTTGGAATTTCTTTAGGTAAACGTGCCAGCCAGCTCGAACTTGATTGCTGCGCATCGGCGTCAATTAACGTGACATTTTTATTTTGGGCCAGCCAATAGGCAAGGTGTACTGCTGTCGTACTTTTACCGCAGCCACCTTTTTGGTTCACAATGCTGATAATGCTCACAGATCAACCTAAGATTTACCTGAGCATATTTTATATTACCCATAACGTTATGGGTAGCCACTAGCTTCAGATTTTTGGGTATTCAGTCCAATAGGTAGCATGAAAAACAGTCCGATTACCCAATCATCCAATAAAGGGTTTTGGATTATAGCGATCGCCCTACGAGTAAAAGGCGATCGCCAAAGATGAGTTAAGGAAAAAAGAGTTGCACAAAAAAGATGCCAAGAACAAAGGCGATCGCCATCAGAGCCAAGATGGTAAATAATGACTCACAAAAATGGTCGAATTCCCGTCGTTTACGCCGCCGAAACAAGATTTTCTGTTCAATCTCAGCTTGTTGAAGCTGTAATTGTTTGTCCCGGATTTTCAACGCCCGTTCATGTTCTCGACAAAAATCCATTAGGAATCGGAGGAGGAACTCTCTGGCAGCGCAGACGACTCCCCCGGCAACACAGAAATGTCGAGGATATCATCCCCATAAAGAGCAGCATCAAACTTGCGTTGGAACTCTTCGGAGCGTCCAATCTCATTGATACGCTTCCAGAAAGACTCAACAACAATTTTACGAGCAGCAGCCCGTTGTTCCTTGAGAACATCAGGGGTTTCCCGAATGATCTGCTCAGCAAAAGTCGTCGATTTCTGCTGTAGGAAGTCAGTCAGTTCCGGCTCTAAAACCGGACTTGCCTCAGCGAACTCCGGAGAATCAGTGGACTGATTTAAAACGATGGCGATCGCCTGTTTATAGCTTTTCTTCTGCTGACGTGCCAAATGTAAAACTTGTTCAAAAAGAGACATTTGTCTATCAGAAAAGTGAATTGTATCCTGTGGGATATCTAGGCCATCAAGAATTTCATAGAATTTGGCATCAGTGATATTGTATTTTTCAATAATGTTTTGTTTGTTCATGATGAAGAATTTCTAGAAACTATCAGAAGTGAATAAAGGAGAAGAAAAAAGAGGCTGAGATTCATCAGTTATTTCTGTCTCGGTCTCAGGATCGGAAAAGGTTTGAGAAGGAGGAGAAAGAGAAGTGATGAGAGCTGTTAATTGGGTAATTTCCTGGGTTAAACGATGAATGGAAAGTTCAGCCTGACGAATAATAAGTTCAGGAGAGCGATGGGAAAAATGAAGCAAGTGAGGATAATGAAGAAGTAAAAAAGCATCTTCAATTTCCCTTTGAATCGTTTTTCCTTGAGATTTTTTAATGTGGATCAAAATATCTCGAAAAGGAGTTTCATCTTGACTATAGAAAAAATGTCGATTCATGGAAAAGACCTCTATAAATGTTGAAGGAGTCCATAGGCATCAAGAAAACGACGAGCAAGGACAGGATTAAGGAGAGTCGATTTTAAAAGAGGACGAAGGAGATGATTAGCCCAGCCGAGATTACCAGAAAAATGCTGAATCAGCTGAGGTTCAAGAAGCATGGCAGTTCCCCCCCCGCAGACGACAAAATCAGTGGACTGCTGTTCAGTGAGAAAAGAGTGAATTTGTTGCCAATAGAGGGGGAGACAATAGTGAATCGCCTGTTGAAGATCTGGTCGAAGCTCTGTGCCATGGAAGAGAAGCTCAGCGAGAGAGAGTTCATCTTTATGTCCAGTAAGTTTACGAACTTCTTGAACTAACCAACGAAAGCCGAGGTTATTTGTAATGGATGCTTCAGGAAGAGGAACACCACGGTCGGTGGCTAACCAAGAAACATTACGATGACCAATGATAAGGGCAGTAATGCGAGAGTATTTTTTCTGTACAGTTTTGGGCAGACCACAGAGAAGTAGACCCGCCCCTTCAGGAAAAATGCGAATTTCGTTAAAGTGAAGAGAGAGAGCCTGACCACAAAATTGGACAGAATCTTGAGCAGCAATTAAACGTTTTTCAAGTTGATCTTTAGTCAGGTACTCATCAAAAGGCAAGAGAATGCCAACATCGATTGGCACAGACTGTTCCATCTGGAGTTGGATATAGGCGAGAATGCCGAGAATTTTATAGAGAGCCTTGTCACATTTAAGTTCGTGATTGCGTAGTTCAGAACCTTGAAACTTTTTGGCGATCGCCCCAAGAAGAAAACAAGAATCAGGCAGAGAAACCCAAGAACTTTCAAGATGAGTAGAACTGAAGCCCCAAGAAGCAGATTGGGGATAATCGGGGGGAACAGGCGCACAGTGAGGGGACATAACAAAACACTGGCAAGAACCCGAACTAAGACGATAGACGACTTTAGTGGCACTGGTGCCAGGGTCGATAACAATTTTGAGAATAGACATAAAAAAACCTCCTACAGACGAAGAAGAAAAAGAGGAGGAGATTCAGATAAGGACAGATGAGTTATTACAAAACTTCACGAAAGGAGTTAAAGAAAGACAGTAATAGTTAATTCGTATTGATTTTGTCGATATACAGGATTAGTCCATGATTTGCTACAGATCTGTCACAACTTAGGCACCCGACGAGGGTCGGAAAATAGGTGATGAGAGAAGTCATTCTCAACAAGTAAGAAAAATAGGTCTTTATTGAGAAAAAAGTACAAAATCGTAGCAAATAATGATCAAAAGAAGGTGGTAAAAGAGGGAAAATCTGTAGCAAATCCTGTACAGGGGTAAAAGCGTAGCCCACTGGTCAAGCCGAGGAAATTTCCCCACACCTTATACACCTCCGGAGGTTTTTTTGACGGGTGGAAAATATCCGAAATCGGAAGAAGATTTTCTCTTACCTAAAAACAGAGGAAATTTTAGGTATGTTGACGATCGCCACGATGACTCCGGCAAAAGCAGGGAGCTACTACAAGGAAAATTATTACGCTGAGGAGGAGCAGGTAGAATTTTCGCAATGGTGGGGGAAGGGTGCGACAGCTTTAGGGCTGAGCGAAAAAATCAGTGACGGAAAAATTTTTCAAAATATTTTGCAGGGTAAGACGGCAGATGGGCAAACACAATTGCGACAGGCTCCCCCGAAAGGCAAAGAGGCGATCGCCGGAACAGACTTAACCTTTTCAGCCCCCAAGTCGGTATCCATCGCAGCGTTAGTGAACCAAGATCAAGATTTGATAGAGGCGCATAATCAAGCAGTAGAGCGGGTATTGAGCTTGATTGAGGGACGGTACGGCGAAACCCGCGTGAACAAACAACATACGCCAGTGAAAAATATCTGCGTTGCGAAATTTCTGCATGACACAAATCGGGAGCTGAACCCAAATCTACATACCCATTGCTTGGTGATGAATATGGCACAGGATGCATCAGGAATATGGCGATCTGCGGCAAATCGATTGCTATATCAACATCGGATTTTATTAGGAAAACTCTATCGCAATGAGTTGGCGCAGGCCGTGCAGAACTTGGGCTATGAAATTGAGGTCAGAGCCGATGGACTATTTGAACTGAAGGGTTATACGCGAGAACAGGTTGAGGGATTTAGCGATCGCCATCAGCAGATTCTGGAATACTTGAAGACAGAGGGGTTAGAGGATACGAACGAAAACCGGATTAAAGCCCTATTTGAAACTCGAAAAATTAAACAGCATGATGTGGATCGGCAGGCACTGTTGGCAGAATGGCAGACCACGGCGGAAGGATTGGACATTGAACACCCCACCCCCTATCCTGGAAATGCGGTCCTTGAGAAGAATCTAACGGTATTGGTTGAACAGGCAATTCGCCACAGCGAGGAGCGCACCGCTATTTTTACCCGAGAAGATTTAGAGGCCTTTATCGTGGCGGAACCAACGGGTCATTCCTTTGAGGAAATTGAAGCAACCATTAATGCAAATCCTCGACTGATTCGTAGAGGGCGGCGATTGGCAATAGAGGAGAGTTTGGCACGGGAGAAAGCAACGATTACGCTGATGCAGGCAGGTCAGGGACAACTAGAGCCTATCCCAATGACAAAAACCCAGTTACCGAAAGCGCTCACCAAATCTCAAGCTGAGGCGGTAAACCACACTCTTTGTAGCCAGGACCGCGTTGTGGGTTGGGTGGGAGTCGCTGGAGCTGGCAAAACTTTTACCTTGAACACCCTTGTTAAGATTGCACAAGCCCAAGGTATTGAAGTGTCTGGTTTTGCGCCTGATGCCAGCAGCGCCGAAGTCCTTGGTGATGAGGTTGGTATTGGTACGGATACGGTGGCCTATCATCTCCTCCAGCAAAATGAACCGCCTGAAAAACGACAGCTGTGGCTCATTGATGAAGCTGGGAAATTATCCGCCCAAGAAGCCTATCAACTCTTGCTCAAGTCTAGTCAGCAAAATGCTCAGGTTTTGTTGGTGGGGGATCCCAAACAGTTAACCGCCGTCAATGCAGGGGCTCCCTTCAAATCTTTGATTGATAATGGCCTCAGTGCCAGCCATTTAAAAGATTTCCTCCGCCAGAAAGATTCCATCATCGCCAGGGCTGTACAACTGACCTACCACAACCTCGGTGGTGAGGCGATCGCCTGGTTGCAGAAACATGGCAAAGTCTCTGAAACCCCAGATATCGAAGACCGTACCCAATAGATTGCTGCAGCCTATTTGAGACTAGACGAGACAGAACGGGCTGAAACATTGGTCTTGTCTGGCACCCACCGGGAACGCCATGCTCTTATTCACCAGATTCGACAGGGTTTAAAACAAGAAGGCAAGATTCAGGAAACGGAGTATGCAACCGAAACTCTAACTCGGAAGAATATGACCGAGGAGCAAAAGCAACATGCTCGGTTCTATGCTGTCGGCGATGTCTTGATTCCCCTCAAAGACCACAATTGCCTCAAGCGCTCCAAACGTTATCAGGTCACCCAAATCTCTGGTGATGATGTGACTCTTAATGATCACATTACCCTGAATATGAAGGGCTTGAAATATCCCCTCAAAACCGAAGTGTTTACCAAAAATCAGTTGCCTATTGCCGTAGGCGATCGCCTGAAGTGGACGAGGAATAACCGCCCGCAGAAACGTACCAATGGCCGGGAGTTTACCATCATCGGCATTGATCCCCAGACTCGCTTAGTCAGCGTTGTTGATGATAAGGAAAGATTAGATGAATTCTCCCTGGATGACTTGAATCACTGTGACCATGCCCTGGTAGGCACCGTCTACTCCAGCCAGGGTAAAACTGCGAAACAAGTCTTCGTCAGTTTTGGCAATGACCCCACCATCAACCGTGAAAGCGTATTAGTCGCCTTATCCCGGGCCAAATATGATGTCAAAATCTGGACGACCAATGCCCAGAAACTGAGGGAACTGGCAGACATTTCCCATAATCAGGTTAATCCTTCTGAACTCCTTAGGGAACAAGGCCTCAAATTAACGCCACCTCCAGCACCATTACATTTGACGGAAGAGCATTGGTTAGAGCGCGTAGAAAAATCAGGCATTGCCCCAGATGTGGCTGCCCTCAATGCTGAATCATTGGCAGGAATGGATGTCTATGAACGGCTGCTGGAAGACCATTTAGCAACTCTAGGCACTGGTCAGTATGTCACCCAACCCATGAAGCGGGTGATGGATCAATATGCCACTGTTGCTGAGGGGGGCGTCTGGGCGGATGGCGGCATTGATGCAACTCGTCTTCCGCATTTAATCCCAGGTGAAATCCCTCCAGAGAAAACTTTTGGGGAGTTTAAAACGGATCATCCTCGTCTCGATTGGCGCAAAACCCAGCAAAAAGGCAGTGACCAATACCGTAAATATGAAGCGCCTAGAGGAATCCCGAAGGGCATTATCTTTCCAAGAATACCTGAGTCAATTGCTGAGCGAATCTATGCCCGTTATGGTGTGAATCCTAGTGCTGAAGAACGAAAGAGTGGTTTTTGGCCTTGTGTTTACTGGTATCCGCAAATCGCCATTATTCCGGTGGAGGGTAAGAAAAAGCAGAATCAGTATTGAGTCAGGGTTATGCGGCGATCGCTCTCCCCAGTGTCACGGGGGGGTATCGCAGTCGAGAAAATGGTGTGGAATTGCCGAAACGTAGACTCCATCCTGAATTGGCGGTATTCGCAACGAACGGACGACAAATCCTGATGGCCTTCGACCAAGACACTAAACAAAGTACCGTACAAAACGTGCGGCGAGATTTAGTCCGTACCGGCGAACTCCTAGAAGAAGCAGGCTGCACAGTAAACGTTTTAAAATGGCAGTCCCACGAAGGCAAAGGCATCGATGACTTAATCGTAAACCAAGGTATAGAACGCTTTTTGGAGGTGTTAGGTCATGCTATCCCGTTAGCCTGGGAAGCTGACAAACACTATCGCAATGAATATTTAAAGCTGAGGAATTATCTCCTCAAAACCCAAGGACAGGGACGAAAGTTAACCGAACTGATGATTGATACGGCGATCTCCTACACCGCGCACTCCCAGGACAGAACCAAAATCCTGCACCAGAGCAACACCCTCGAAGCACGGCGAAAGCAAGGGCTTCCCGAAGATGTCAAAAGCTATCAAATACAGATAGAACAAGAGTTACAGCGTTTACAATGGAAACTAAATCCCAAGCACAGATTAAACATCTAATCCGTGGGTGATCTCAGCGCTCATAGTCTGATTGGCTGTCAGTAGCTTCGCTCTCCTAATCTCCCATTTTCTTTTGCCTGAGTCCCGTTTGTATGGAGTCCATTCAAGATTTTGCATTCATTCCTAGAAAGGTAGCTGGGGAAATAGCTGGTACATCAGCACCCTCATAATCTGGGAGATTTCTAGTGATGATCAGTTCTGCGTTGATTGCCTCAGCAGTTTTAATGTTAACAGCATCTTCAAAGTCCTTGAGGTTAGTAGCTAGAGCATCGCGAATAATGGCATCGTTAACCCCAGCGACTTCTATTTTCTGTAGTAGGTGTTTGATACTCTGACGGGTTTCAGTTACCCCCAGGGAACGACGAACAATGTAGAAAATATTGGTGACGGCATGGGCCGCAATATATAAGTTTATCCCTGGGTCGTGGGCGGCAAAGTCTAGGGCTCTGGCAGAATCTATGAAGAAAGGTTCCCGTTTGGTCAGGACATCAATGATGACATCACTATCAAAAAGGATATTTCTCAACTGTATTTCTCCTCTAGATAATCGATGTATAGTTCCGTAGGATCTGTCACAGGTTCGAGCTGGGCAATGCCAATTAGTTGCTGAATCCAAGGGCTCAGGGCATCTGCTGCTTCTGAGGGAGTGGCTGAAATGTCAGCCATTGATGGTGTTGTTTCGTGTGGTTGGAGTTCATCCAACAGGATTCTGACCAGTTGCCATTTGTCAGCATCAGGGAGTTGCCGGACTTGGGTTTGAATATCTTGAAAAGTCATAGCTAGTTCTGGAACTTAGTTTCAATTCATGGCAACAAGGTCAAGGACTTTAATTTTGTTGGTGATAGCTTCACTAACAATGGGTAATGCAATAACAATCTTTCCTTAGTCTAACTTGACTCGGCTAGTCCATAAAAAGAAACCCCGTGCTGAAGATCATAAACAAATCAGAAATGCCGTAAACATCTAGGGCTGACTCTCAAAGGTGATCGCCTACACCGTAAACCCCCAAGACAAAATCAAAATCTTGCACCAGAGCAACACCCTCGAAGCACAGCGAAAGCAAGGGCTTCCCGAAGATGCCAAAACCTATCAAGCCCAGATAGAGCAGGAATTACAGCGTCTACAGCAAAAATTGAAACCTAAGCGAAGACAGGAGGTGTAAGTAGGGGCGATCTCGTTTCGATTATTTCGTTTATAATATGGAGTTGTAATCTATGCAAAAAATGCGTAGAAAACATAGGTAAAAAACATGACAATTACCGCCAATGTTTTGGGTACTGTAGTACCAACTCAAGCCGAAACACAGCTTGCGATGGAATCTAGTCATCAATTGTTGATGCTTCTAAAGAATAGAGAATTAGAAGCTCACCCCTGCAATTACAGGCTGCATATCCAAATAAGTGAAGGAAACGAAGAGCGGATCGACATTCCTTCAGGTGCTTTTCGCCTATTGCAAGAGATTTTGGTGCAGATGGCGGGTGGCAATGCAGTCACATTGATACCGATCCATGCAGAATTAACAACCCAAGAAGCCGCAGATATCTTGAATGTCTCCCGTCCTTTCTTGATTAAGTTAATCGAGAATCAGGAAATGCCTTATCGAAAAGTAGGAACCCATCGTCGGATTTTGTTTAAAGATGTGATGGATTATAAGCAAAAAATAGATAGTCAAAGGATGCAAGCACTGGATGAGCTAACTCAAGAAGCTCAGGAACTAGGATTGGGATATTGATTGCCAACAATTTCACCGCACTAATCGATGCTTGTGTTCTGTACAAAGCACCTGTAAGAGATCTGCTGATGCGTTTAGCTGTAAAAGATTTGTATCGTGCAAAATGGACAAACGAAATTCATGATGAGTGGATCAGAAATCTGTTGAAAAATAGACCTGACATTGAAAAAAAACGCCTAGAAAGAACAAGAGACTTGATGAATAGTCATATTCGAGATTGTTTAGTAGATGGCTATCAGGAACTGATTGAATCATTAGAGTTGCCAGATAAAGGCGATCGCCACATATTAGCAG